>NZ_MJKK01000009.1:21883-27900 GCF_002138755.1 Campylobacter sp. P0109 | reverse complement strand
AGTGTATAAGCACATTTTTTAACCCAAATTTAGAACCATGGCAAAGAGTAGGAATAAATAGATGTGAATTAAGAGAGGGTTTTAGTGTAGATCTACCAAAGCTCTGGGCTATTATGCCTGAAATCAAACAAGCAGCTATAATACAACCGGTGGATTGAGTTAAAATAGATAGTTAAATCAATCAAATTTCAATCGAAATATAAATAAATCTTATGAGAAATTTAAGTTTGGTGGATGAATTTAGGTTTTTAAATTTAGTAATTTTAATTTATCTAAATATAGTAAAAATTATTTATTAAATTTAAAATTTCAACTTTCAACTTTAAAGTTAATCTTTAGGTAAATTAATAAGATTGTGCTATAGAAGAAATTAATTAATATCAATAAAAGCTTGATAGTCTTGCGGGATTCCAATATCAATGAAGTAGTCATCAAATACGCAGCCTCTAGCTTTGAGAGCTAAAAAATTATTTTGAAAAAACTCTTCAAATGAGAATTTGGCATTTAAACTAAAATCGTCAAATATATCTTTACTAACTAGATAAATTCCGCCATTGATAAATCCATCGGGTGTGAATTTTTTCTCATTAAATGCTGTTATATTATGATTTTTATCGATATTTACACTCCCATATCTATCAAAATTATTCATATGTTTTAAAGCTATACAAATTTTGCTATCATCTAGTTTTAAATTGTTTAGATTTATATCAAAAATTGTATCACCATTAAGTATATATACGCTATTTTGATCTACTAATTTTAAGGCTTTCACAATCGCTCCACCAGTGCCTAGTGGCTCATCTTCTATGCTATAGACAATCTCCATATCTAAATATGAATTTTGAAAATAATTTTGTATTATTTCATATTTATATGAAACGGCTAAGATAACTTTTTTGATATTTTGTCTTTTTAAATACTCTAGGATAAACGCTAAGAAAGGTTTGTTTTTAACAGGTGCCATAGGTTTTGGCAGGTTTGGTAACACGCTTTTAAGGCGTGTTCCAAGTCCGCCACATAAGATGATTGCTTCTTTAGGGCTATTCATCTATTTAAAACCTTTTCCAAATATCTCTTCTTCTACGATAGCACAAATAATATGCCCTATAACAATGTGAGATTCTTGAATTCTAGGGGTGCAATTTGATGGTACTTTGATGCAATAATCACACAAATCAGCCATTTTACCGCCACTTTGACCAGTAAGTCCTATAGAGATTATCTCTTTTTCTTTACATACTTTTAGGGCTTCTATGATATTTATGCTATTTCCGCTTGTTGATATTCCTATAAAAATATCACCTTTTACGCCTTGGGCTTGAACTTGTCTAGCAAATAATCTATCATATCCATAGTCATTACCAATAGCTGTTAAAATGCTTGTATCAGTAGTGAGAGCTATACTAGGAATTCCAGGCCTATCAAAATAAAATCTACTTACAAACTCACCTGCTATATGTTGAGCATCGGCAGCACTCCCGCCATTACCAGCAAGCATGGTTTTAAAGCCATTTTTGTAAGCATTTGTAGTGATTAAGGCCACCTTTTGAATAAGCTCTATTAGGGCTTTATCTTGTAAAATTTGATTTTTTACTTGTATTGAGTCTTCAAAATGACTTTTTATATATTGATTTATAATTTCCATGATTTTGTTCCTTCTTTGGTAAATGAGAAGTCTTGGACATAGCCTGATTGTTGATTTAGAATTTTAATTAGATTATATTTTTTGATTGGATCTACTAAGAAAAACATAAATCCACCCGCTCCAGCTCCACTAGTTTTGCCGCTATATGCGCCATTCTCCATAGCTAGATTATAAATTCTGTCTAATTCATCGTTGCTAACTATATCGGAGATAATTTTTTTAGATTTCCAAGATTTGCCTAAAATTTGAGCTATAGTATCAAAATCAGCTCTAAATAGAGCCTCTTTCATAGCTACTGCGTCTTGCTTTATCGCATGCATTGCTTCAAGTGATTTGCTATCTCCTAATTTGCCTTTTTTGTGCTCTTCTATATCTTTAGCTTCTCTAGTAATGTTAGTAAAATATAAAACTACTCTAGATTCAAGCTCGCTAGCGATCCAATTTTTGATTCTTAATGGATTTACAATTACTCTTTTATTGTCATAAAATTCCATAAAGTTAAATCCGCCAAAGGTAGCAGCGTATTGATCTTGAGCACCACCTACGATTCCTAAGTCTTCACGCTCTATTTCATAAGCAAGTTTTGCTATATCATATTCTCCAAGTGGTAGATTTAGCCATTCTGTGAATGCTTGGATTATTCCTACGACTAAAGTAGAGCTCCCACCAAGCCCACTTCCACTAGGGACATCTGAATATGTATGTAGTGAAAAGCTTAAAGGTTTATGGGTAAAATCTTTTACAATGCGATTATAAACTGCCTTAAAAATATCTAAATTTCCATCATTTTCTAAATGCGATTTGCTATCGTATTTTGCGTATGAGTTAGTATCTGGCGAATCGAATATAATTGTATTATCATCTCTTGGGATTAATGTACAATGAATATAAAGGGATATCGTAGCGTTTAAAACATAACCAGTATATTTATCACAATATAAATTGATATCTGTACCACCACCAGCGAGTCCTAATCTAAGCGGGGTTTGAGAGCGAATAATTTTCATAAAATTTCCTAATATTTTAAAAAATGGGACGATTAATTAAAATAAAATCTCAAAGGATAAATATGACAATAGCATATATAAGAGTTAGCACTAATAAACAAGATTTAAACGCACAAAAGCTACAAATATTTGAATATTGTAAAAATCAAAATATCGTAATTGATGAAGTTATAAGTCTTGAAATTAGCTCTACAAAATCACAAGAAAAAAGAAAAATCCAAGAGTTAAAATCTAAATTAAACGCTGGCGATATGCTTTTAGTTACAGAAATATCTAGGCTAGGTAGAAATATGCTAGAGATAATAAACATAGTATTAGAATTTACAAAAAACGGCGTCAAACTATGCTTTTTAAGACAAATGGAATTAAATAACTTTAATAATCCAACTTTTAAATTGATACTTTCTATTTATGCTTATTTAGCCGAAATAGAAAGAGATTTTATATCTCAAAGGACAAAAGCTGGACTTCATAACGCAAAAGCCAAAGGAAAAATACTAGGAAGACCTAAGAATTCATTTAATAGCTTCTATGATAAAGATATTGATAAGATTAAAAAATTATTAGAATCAAAACACTCAATAAAAGAAATTTGGACTATTTTAAATTATAATCAAACCAAAAGCTATGTTGGTTTTTACTACTTTTGTAAAAATAGAAAATTAATATAATAGTTTAATACTAGTTTTAATTTATTTAGGTTATAATTAATTGTCCCCATAATACCAAATGTTCCGGCTTATTTGCCTTTATATTCGGCACCCATTGACTCGCAATTATCTTCTAGCAAAATTATATTTTTATCACAAATCATAGCTTTAATAGCATCAAAATCATTTGGATTTCCGAGTAAATTGACACACATTATCATCTTTGTTTTATCGCTTATAGCGTTTTTTTAATGCTTCTAAATCATAATTTAGTGTATGTAAATCTACATCAACAAATTTGAGTTTAAGGCCATATTGATAAAGTGGGTAATATGTAGTGCTCCAAGATACGGCTGGGACTATTACTTCATCGCCTCTTTTTAGTTTATTTTTTTGGTATAAAATAGCGCTGCAGTTGCGATTAAATTCGCTGTCGAGCCTGAGCTTGTCATAACGGCGTATTTTGATCCGACAAATTTAGCGAAATCTTTTTTCAAATTCGGCTACTTTCTTGCCCATTGTAAAGATATCGCTTTTGATAACTTCATTAATGGCGTTTAACTCTTTTTCATCCCAAGTAGATGAAGATAAAGAATAATCTTGCATACTAACTCCTTCCTAAAAGTTAAGTAGAAATTATACAAAAAATTTGCTTAAAATAGTAAATAGGTTTTTGCAATAAAGACTTTACTAAAATGGGCATTTAAACTAAAGGAATAATTATAACACCAAGTTGTTTTAATTTAAATTTAATAAATTTTTATAAATAAAATTTATTAAATTTAATTATATTACTTAAAAGCATAGTATTGATATTTCAAAATAACAGTTTGAATTGATTCAAACTGTTAAAATTTGCCACCTATCTTTTTTTATACTCTTTTTGAATATTTTTACATTTAAACCATAACTTTATATATCCACCTTTATACCAATTTTTACTAGCCTCTATCATAGCCTTTCCAAGGCTTCGCCTAGTTTATAGCTTAGCTGGTTTTTAATGCGGGATTTGGCGGTTTGATTTGTTGTTTGATTGGTTATTTGGTTGGTGAGTGATTTATACTCTTGATTTAATTTAGATAATTGAGCTTTTAGATTTTCGTTTTCTTGGAGTGCGTTGTTGTATTTTAAATTTATTTCATTATCAAGACCTAGCTCTTTTTCTAAGATTTGAGCTTTTAGTTTTTTGTTTATTAGATCTTGTTCTAAATTCGAAATTTCTAAGGATTGTTTTTTGATAGGATAGGAGTTTAAAGTATCCTCTAAGGATTTAAATTTAGAGAGCATTTGCATATTTTCTTTAGTTTTTTCATCTAATTGCAGCTGCAATTCTGATGATTTATCTTGTAATTTTTTGAGATCTATATCCTTTTGAGTTAAATTCTGAGTCATTATATTTAGTTGTATATCAAATAAGTTTAACAAGCATATATTAGATTGATCATATAATTCTTTTTTTGCATATTTATAACACGTTATAGCATCATCATTTTTTCCCAATGCCTCTGAAGCTTTTGCAGCCATAAATGAAATATATGGATAATCTGGATTAGCATATAGTATAAAATTATTAAAGACTTCTTCAAAGGCATATCTGCCACCCCAATATTTTGATACGAATAAACGATTAAACTGATTAAATCTATTTGTTAAATAGTTTGATAGCAAACAATTAGATTGTTCGACATCTTGTTTTTTTAACAAACAATTTACAATATGAATTCTATATTTATCATTTTCAGGATCAAATTCTAGAGCATTTTGTAGATATTTTTGTAAAATTTCTAATTTTTCATTGCATTTTTCTCCATACATAAATAAGCAAAAACAAGAATATGCCCTTTGCGAAGGACTTAAGTTATCCAAGACTCTATAGTATGTTTGTAGCCACTTGTATAAAGTTGGAATATCTATATCATTGTGTGGATGAATCCATTTTAAATTAGGGTTAATACCATAAGCTAGTTTTACTAATGCTGAATGTGTACCATATAGCAATGTAGCCTTAGACATAAACACAACATCATATATAAAAAGTTCTAAATTGGAATACTTATCTATATCTCTAAATTTCTCTATTAATTTTACATTGTTATTATTTGCTATTTGTTTTAATTTTCTCATAGATGATATATCATCGCCTATTATAATAATATTCTCATTTTTATGTTGTTCGATTATACCTAAAGCAAACTCGTATGGAGTGGCATGATTAGTAGATTGTCTATTGCATAGTCTATACCCAGCATAAGTATAAATAGCATCGCCACTTCTAATATGTATCGCGATAAAATTATCTAACTTTGCAGCATGCTGTCTTGCTAAATTAATCATGTGTGATATATTATCATTAAAATCTATCTTATCCCACATTAAAGCTAATTTGCTTCTATATTCCATTGTGCTAGAAAATAAAAAATCAAGAAAACCATGCCCTATATTAAGATAATCGCATGCATTATATGTTTCTATTAGTTTATCAATATTTCTAATTACTCCAATTTGATTGTTTGTTTCATATTTTTCTAAAAAATGTTTTTGAATAAATTGTTCTTTAAATAAAACTTCTTTATTCTCGCAACTGGCCCCAATAATAACATTATCTGCGAATTTGCGCATACTTGTATTATTGCAATCAGGTTTATCCGATTTATCTACAAATCTCGTCTCATCCCATAAAAATCTCATATTGTCTATAGATGATAGCTTTGT
>NZ_MJKK01000009.1:0-21578 GCF_002138755.1 Campylobacter sp. P0109 | reverse complement strand
ATAATCTCTTTGATTTTTTCTCTTTTTTCAAGATAGATATATACTCTAAGCTTAGCCCATGTCAGTGATATAATTCATCGCTACCTACTTGTATATTTTCTAAAGTATCTAGTACCCACTCTATCTCCTCTTTAGAATTACTATTTTTAGACAATATGCCTTTTATTAGCTCTATTTTGATATGAGCATTAAGCTGGGTTTTATCTTCAATACTTAAAACAAACTTACTAGCTTCATATCCATTGTTTGACTTTAATGCACAATATAGATATTGTTCTACATCAGATATATCTATGGTTTGAGAATTTTCCAAAATATATCTATATCTACAAGATGCTTCATAAAAGCACTCGTGCTCTAAGGCATCTTTGGCTTTTTGCCTTATTTGTTCTATTGTAATTTTTGATTCATATGGTTTATCAAGCTCTAAAATTACTTGATAAATTCTCTCACAACATTTACCATCTCTAAAAGCAAATGTATTTTCTATATTTGATCTATATGACTCACCTATTTGGCAATGATTTTTTACTAAATTTTCTAACTCTATTAAAAGCTCTTCTTGGGTAGTGACAACAGGGCAAAGCCATCTCTTTTATAATCAAAATATCCCTTTAGTATAAGTATGATTATTAAAAAACTCATTTTCATCAAATTGATAGTAGATTACTGGTTTTTTTAAGATATCCCATTTCAAAGGCTGCACTAGTATAATCAGTTATCATTAAATCTGATTCTTGAAAATATTTTTGAAATGATTCTCCATCTTCTCTGTATCCAATTTTAATATAATTTGGAATATTTAAATAGTTTAATATATCTCTCATATTAAAGTGCGGTACAAATGTAATTGTATAATTGTAATCATTGATTAGTTTTTCTAACGCATTGCTATTGAGCAAGGATAACCATTTAATAAAATATTCAGGCTCTAAGAAATTATCTGCTATTTTTCTATCAAAAGTTTTTTCTCTAGGCAATACTAGATAATTTCTCCATGCAGGCATAATCATTATATTTTTATTATTAGTCTTATTTCCAGCTAGCAAGGCATCATGTCTTGCCTGACCTGTTAAAGTTACTTCTTTTTTGTTAATTTATAACGAAACTTGCTATCAACCAAAGATTTAAATTCACCATAAGTAGTGCTAGTTCTTAATTTTATATTATTAAGACGATTAAAATAATCAGATATATCCACAGCATCTACGCCATGACCTAAAAATACAAATTTTTGACTATTGCTTAATTTGACTTGATAGCCTTGCGGAGTATGAGAGCTTATAAAAAACTTACATTTTTTGGCAATTTGATAAAACTCTGCGCTATAACACTCAACTAGATTAAAGCCATCTTTTTCTAATCTTGACCAATCGGGGCAAATCCTTCATTAAAGCAAATACTATTTTTTGATTTGAATAATTTTTTGCTACATATCTATATAATCGTTCAGCATTATCATCGGCTTCTATAGCTCTATCAATAAACAGACATATATCTTCTATGTTATTATATAGATCAAATTCTTTGCGAATGCTATTGATGCTATAATCATAATTTTTAAATCCTATCATAGATTGCTTGCCATCAATAAAGATTTGTAACTTATCTTTTGAAAATTTAGGAACATGTACCCAAAGTAATTTTTCATAGCAAAATACTTTGTCTAAAAAATTATGCTCTATAATTTTTTCATAATCATGATAAACTTCATTGCCATCAAATCTTATCGATTCTATAGATGTTTTTTGTCTGCTATAATATTGCACAAGAATTTGCTCTTTAACGCAATCATAATCTATTATATAAGATATATTATATGGTAATGCATCATGTTTAAAGCAATTTAAAATTCCAAATTTATAAAAATAATTATTCCCATTGGCATTAAAAGAGGATATGACTTCGCTGTCTGTTAATTCAAATATCTTATTCAATAAGTTTTGATATTGCTCTTTTTCTTGATCGCTCAAAAAGGCAATTTTTTGGGCATTATCCACAAGATTTCTAATTTGGTATAATCATAGAAAAAGTGGAGTATTGCGCATGCAAAAATAAGCCCTTATTTTTATTTCTGCTATCAAGCAATGTTTTTAAACAAATATTTATAGCATCAAGGTAATAGGCTTTATCCTTACCGCTTCTATTCATTGTAGAGTTAGCAGCTTCTCTTTTTCTTATATAGTATGTACATTGCGGTAAATATGTAACTTTGTGATTTAAATTGCAACTTAGATAATAATCAATAGTAAAAGCCATATCTTCATAATATTGAATTTCATAGAAGTTGATATTATTATCTAATATATTTTTTATTAAAAATATGGAGCGTGTAGAGCTTTGAACTTCCATTCTTAGATTTTGTATAACTTTTACAACAAGCCCTTTATCATGTTAAAATGTGATAACAGATGCTTTTGATAACTTTTAAACTGTTCAAAATATAACATCTGTTTAGCATGAATAGTAGCTATATTCTTATTCTTCGCCAAAAACTCATCCACTTCATAAAAGTAATCCCTATCTATAAAATCATCTGGATCGGTGAAGGTCACCCAAGAGAATTTATCTTTTAAACTATCATTTTCTTGTAAATATTTTAACCCCATATTTCTAGCACTTGATTGACCGCCATTTTCTTTATGAATATATGTTATATTTTTGGGATATTTTTTTTGATAATGTTTTATGATTTTAGCTGAATTATCGCTGCTGCCATCATCTACACATATAATATGTATGTTATTTTTAAAATCCAATCTTTGATTTATAATCGATTTAAAGTAATCATCCAAATACTTCTCTACATTATAAACAGCAGAAACAATAGCGTATTTACAATATCCATATTTTTTCTTTGGGGTTGCGGATTTGACTTTGTTTTTTAATGGAATATATCTTTTTAAAAACATATCTTTAAAAAATAATTTTGGCTCTCTTTTTAGCTTATTAATCTTTTTTTGTAGTGACATTTATGCTCCAATCTATCAATAAATTTTGCTTATCAAAATTCCTAATTTATAAGACCTATGTTTTAGCACTTTTAGCGCATAATCTCTATCCCAGTAGTTATCTATATCAAATTCATATTTTTTAGTGTAGGATTTGTCTTTTGAAATTTGATAGATATAAAGTGGGGTTTTTAAAAAATGTGAAAATGAAATTTTAGAGCTAATTAGTATTAAGCCAATCCAGTAATACACACTAGAATACACTAGAGCAAAGGCTCCGATATTATGCTCTTTGGCGTATTTTTTAGCTATAGGTAGATATCTCTTATACCCAAGCGGATCATTTGAGAAATTTGATAAATTCAAAGCCAGCATACAATAACGATTTAAAAAGGTTTTTTCTAAAAATTTATATGTATTTTTATTGTTTTTAAAATCCTTAATGGCAGATGAGAGCATAACAGCAGCACCGCCACAGCGATAATATTTAGAAAATATCATAGGATTATCATAAAAATATTTTAGATATTGTTTTAACCTAGATGGGACTAGGCTATTGATTTTACCGCCGTAATTAATAGTGCTATCTTTTCTTATTGTGTAGTTATAGAGCTTTTTCGGCAGGATGCTAATTTTATTAGCCTTAGCAAACAATACAATCCCAAAATAGTTATCCTCGCCGTGAATATCTAAAAATCTTAAATTTATATTTTTTAGATAATTAACATCTATCATCACCCAGCAACCACTAGCAAAACTATGTAAATTCACATTTTGGCTTAATTCTAACCACTCTTTATTTGAGATGATGGTTTTGTCTTGTAGATTATAGTTTTAATACTAATTAGAAATATTTATATTAATTATGATGAAATAGTATTTTTTCATAATAATTTTTTATATGTTTTTAAAATAAATTTTGATATAGTTTCACCATATCATTAATCATTTTTTAAGGTTTGCGAGTTAAATATGAGTGTCGGCGTCATCTCCCCTTTTTTCTTTTTGAGTTTTACTTGCGATATTTATTTAAAATCCATGTTATTACAAGCTTATAAATATATTAAATTCGCATTGTGCGGCTTAGTTTTAGATGAACTGAAAGATTACATATGCTCTTAATTAGTATTGAAAACTATAATCTTCAAAACAAAAATCACTAAATAAAGGTTGTTAATATGTATGATTATTTAATTGTTGGTAGTGGATTATTTGGAGCTATTTTTGCCTATGAAGCAACCAAAAAAGGCAAAAAATGCTTAGTAGTAGAAAAACGAAATCACATTGGTGGCAACTGCTACACAAAGCAAGAGAACGGCATAAATATTCATTTATATGGAGCTCATATTTTTAGAACTTCAGATAAAGAAATTTGGGATTATATGCAGCAATTTTGCACTTTTAACCACTTTATAAACTCACCAATTGCTAATTATAAAGGTGAAATTTATAATCTACCTTTTAATATGAATACATTTTCTAAAATGTGGAATATAAAAACTCCAAAAGAGGCTCAAGAGATTATAAACAGACAAAAGAATGAGATCGCAACAGAGCCAAAAAATTTAGAAGAACAAGCCATATCCTTAGTAGGTAGAGATATTTATGAAAAATTAATTAAAGGCTATACGCAAAAGCAATGGGGAAGAGAGTGCAAAGAGCTTCCAAAGTCTATAATTCGTAGAATTCCAGTTCGTTTCATATATGATAATAACTATTTTAACGATCCGTATCAAGGTATTCCAATAGGTGGATATACTCAAATTTTTGAAAAGTTATTAAAAGATTGCGATGTTTTATTAAATACTGATTTTTTACAAGATAGAGATAATTTATCTGCTAAGGCTAAAAAAATTATCTTTACAGGAACTATAGACTCATATTTTGATTATAAATTTGGCGCTTTGGAATATAGGAGTTTAGATTTTAAACATGAAACTTTAGATATTGATAACTATCAAGGTGTAGCAGTGGTGAATTACACTGAGTATGAGATACCATATACAAGGATTATAGAGCATAAGCATTTTGAATTTGGTAATCAAAAAGGCACCATCATATCAAAAGAGTATCCAGCTAATTGGAATAAAGATATAGAGCCATACTATCCTATAAATGATGAGAAAAATCAAAATTTATATGAAAAATATCAAGAACTTGCTAAAAATGAATCAAATGTATATTTTGGCGGAAGACTTGGCGAGTATAGATACTATGATATGCAAGATGTCATCAAATCAGCCTTAGAATTTAGTAAGAAAGAATTGAATTTAAAAAAATAAAAAAAAAGGGGGGGGGTAAGTAAATGCAACCAAAAGTTTCTATTGTAATACCATCGTTAAACTCTATAAATTATATAGATGAATGCCTACAAAGCGTAATTAATCAAACTCTAAAAGATATAGAAATAATCTGCGTAGATGCTAATTCTACCGATGGAACACTTGAGTATCTAAAGGATTTAGAAAAAAAAGATAGAAGAGTAAAGGTAATAGTATCAGACAAAAAAAGCTATGGCTATCAAATGAACCTAGGTATAAACGCAGCTAATGGCGAGTATCTAGGCATAGTAGAGAGCGATGACTATATCAAGCTTGATATGTATGAAAGATTATATAAAGTAGCTAAAGAGCAAGATTGTGAAGTTTTAAAGTGTGATATAGAGAATTTTTGGGGAAGTGGAGATAATAAGGTATTTAAATACGCTCCTATTAGCTATAGAGATGATCTATATGGTAGATTATTTGATAAAAAATTATTAGAAACTACTGAGCCAAATTTAATCATTTCTTTAATAAAAGATACTTGGAATATGAATCAACCTGGTTTATATAGATTGGATTTTATCAATAAATTTAATATTAGATTCAATGAAACACCCGGAGCTTCATATCAAGATACTGGGTTTTGGTTTATGATGCAGGTTCTAGCTCAAAAAATTTATTTCTTAAATGAATCTTGCTACTATTATCGACAAGACAATGAAAATTCCTCATGTAATAGCAAAGCCAAGGTTTATTGTCTTTGTGAGGAATATGATTTTATGCATGCTTTTTTAGATAAATATCCAAAAGAAAAATCAATTTATAAATATGTCCTATCTTATATAGAATTTTGCGGGTATTGCTGGAATTTGGATCGTATATCTGATGAATTCAAATTTGAGTTCTTGCTTAGATTTCAAAAAGATTTTCAAAAAATTTTAAGAGATGGAGAAATAAATCGAGATTTATTTGACTGGTGGAAGTTAGAGCAACTAGATAGAATTATCAATAATCCAGAGCAATACTATATAGACACATACCAAAGACCATTAGGTGCTATAGATAGAGTCCAAAACCAACTATCTTATAAGCTAGGTAGCCAAATACTAAAAGCCAAATCACCTACAAAGATGCTAAAGTTGCCTTTCACTCTAATATCAATTATTAAAGAGCACAAATTTGAACAAAGAGTATTATCGATATTGTATAAGGTGAGTCCAGAGCTTAAACCACTACCATTAGAGTCATATGGGGATTATTATGAAGCTTTAAAATATAAAGAGCATTTAAGTTATAAACTAGGTCAAGCTTTAATAAAAAATCCTATTACATTTATCTTTAAAATACCTACTATCTATAAAAATTTTAAAAAGGCCAAATAATGACAAACGATAAAAAAGTAGGAGTCATAATCCCTATATATAATGTAGAGAAATATTTAAAAGAGTGCTTGGATTCTGTAATCAATCAAACATATAAAAATTTAGAGATAATCTTAGTAAATGATGGTAGCACTGATAATAGTCTAGATATAGCCAAAGATTATGCCAAAAACGACCCTAGAATAACCATCATTAATAAACAAAATGGCGGCCAATCAAGCGCTAGAAATGTAGGAATTGAGTATTTTAGCGGTGAATATTCTTTGGAATATTGCAAAAATATTGATGGATTAGAAGAATATAATATAAAAGGCAATAATCCGCTTCAAATACACAATATCTTAAATCAAAATAAGATAAATACAGCTTCACAAATTGATTATTTAATCTTTTTAGACTCTGATGATTACTGGGAGCTAGAATGCATAGAAGAGTGTGTAAGTAGAATGGTAGGAGTGGATATAGTATGGTTTGATGCTAAGACCTTTTTTGATGGAGCTAAGAGTGATTGGGTATCGACTTTAAAATGGTTAGATTATAATTATGAGCAGATAATTACTCGTAAAAACTGGCTAGATCGCATCAAAATCAGACAACAGAGATTTTTTTATTTTGCTTGGCAAGGGATGATTGATTTTAAGTTTTTAAAAGATATTAAGCTTAAATTTATAAATCACATAATTCATGAAGATGACCATTTTGGGATATTGATGTTTTTACAAATTAGAAAGGTTTATATATTACCAAAAGAATTATATAACTATAGAATTAGAAATAATTCTACTGTTACATACGATATGGAAGTGCCTAAAAATAGAATTCCGCTTTATTTTAGACATCATCTATCTATTTTTGATAATAACTCGACATTAACATATAAATATTTTTATACCAGCTCTATGTTGCAAACTACATTGGGACTTATAGAGTTTTTACAAGTCCAAGACGCATATGCTAAATCAGTTATTAATAAATATCTCTTGCCTACATACATAGATTTAGCTTTAGGCATTGTAGATAGTAGTGCAGATCCGCTAAATTTAATCTCGCAACTACCTACCCTAGAGCCTTATACAGACATACATAGAAAGGTATCTGGTGCTCAAAAAATAATAAAAGATAGCACAATTTATAAAATTGGCTTTACGATTCTTAGAGCTAAAACAATTAAAAAGATATTAGCCCTTCCTAATCAAATATCTATTTTCATTAAAAATGAAAAAGAGATTAAAAAGCTCTATAAAGATAGGATAAGCAAATACCCCTTTGCCAAAAAGCCAGATCTTCAAAACTACACAGATTATCACGAAGTATCAAAAATCAAAAGCCATCTATCCTATAAATTAGGTATAGCAACTATGAGAGCATATAAATTTAGATATTTTGGTGGATGGCTTGCTTGGCCTTTTTGTATCGCATTTACAGCAATTAAATTTAAATTAAATCAAAAAAATAAAGGCAAATAAGATGCGAAAGATAAATTTTGATATTCTATTTAATGAGATGGCTTGTACTAAAAATGTGGCGTATATCTCTAATTATCACGCTCAGTGGTGTTGGGATGTAGTTTTAAAGCATAATGGAACGATAGATGTCATCATAGATGATTTTTTGTTATACAATAGATTAAAAACCGAATCCAATAATAAAAATATAAAGTTATCGTATCAAACACTATCTAAAAAACCAGAATTAAAACTAGGAAATAACGATGGTCTTGGCATATCGCCTGGATTTTATAATAGATTTAAAGACACGCTTCCAACAGCCTTATCGCTTAACTCCTGGATTATGTTGATTAAAAATAAAAAAAATATATTTTGGCTTGATCTTTATATAAATTTTGATAATTATCATATTTTAAAAGAGTTTATAGACAATAAAGAGTTATTTGAGCAAATTCCATATATTACCTTATACATAGATCAATTATTGTTAGAAACAATGGAATTAAAACATATAAATAACATACTTAAAAATATATACATATCAAATTAAAAGGAAGGTTAAATGTCTAAAGAGATAAAAGAGTTTATAGATAGCTTAAAGCATATAAATAATTTTGAACATATCGATGGTTATGATTTTAACAAATATCCTTGCGAAATGTCTTTAATCAAGGAAATGCTTGCTAAAGTAGATTATCAAGGAATATTGGATTTTTGGAAAAACAAAATAAGTAATAGTTATGGGGCCAATTTTGAGATAAAGCATCCGCTGTATACAAATGTTATAACAAGAGCTGTATATAATATTAATTATGTAAAAATGATTAATTATATATTTTTTATAGATAAAGATAATAAATTTCCTTGGATAATGGCTCAAATGTCTCATATTGCTCAAGTTATAATATTGCCAGGTAAAATAATTTATATTCAAGATTTTTGGGGTAATAAAGTATGTGATTGGTGTAAAGTTCGCGGTAATATTTTTACTTCTATTGATATATCTAAACTAACCTATAAAAATATTCCATGGGGATTTACATTATTTAATTGCCGTCCTATGCATTTTTTTTATTATCAATATTTTACTTTTATGGATATAATAAAAAAACAAAATATAAAATTTATTGCAAATGATGCATCATTTTTTAAACCATTCAACCTAGAAAAACAAGATGTAGTAGGTTTTATGCCAAATATTATTCCTATTGATACTACATTTGGTGGCTTTTTATCTGATAAAGCAAATTATTTTTTGAAAGAAATAGTCAATGAATCTATTCGCACTTTGGGTGTTTTATCTAACACACACAACCACGATCTTACTATCTGGCTAGGCATACCTGGAGAGAGAAGAACTTGGCTAACTCAGCTTGAAGGAATACCATCTATCTTAAAAAATATAGCCAGATACTTTCCTAAAATTAAAGTCTATGTAGATGGTATGACGGCACATGATGGAGAGAGAATAGAAGTAACTGATAATTTAAAAGCATTTACAGCTATAAAAGCTGAAGTTGATAAGCTTAATCTAGATATAGATATGGAGTCCTTGAGTGGATATGATTATAGAAGTAAAATTTGCTATTGTTCTACTTGTGATATGGCTATTAGTGATGTAGGCACTACGGCACTTGTCCCTTTTTACTTTTGCAAAAAACCTGGCGTTATTTTTTTTGCTTCCGAAACTTATGCAAAAAAAGATATTGAACAAATAAAAAATCAAATACCTAGTATACTTGCTATAGATGCATCTTTTTTGAAGTCAATTGCTAACAAAGAAAATGCTTTATTTGGCTTTAACTTCCACATCCCATGGCAACATCTATACAACCTGGCTGCACAATCCTTAGAAGAGATTAAGGGTGTAAAAATGCATAGGCTAGATGTGCCGCCAGTTGAATTAGTTGCCAAACAGTATGATCTAGAACAAGAATTAGGCATTAAAATTCCTATAGAGAGCGTAGCTTTATTTGATGAAGTAAAACAAGAGCTAAATAAAATATCAAAAGAACAAAAATCAAACAAAGAACTTTTAGAGAGCGTAGCTTTATTTGATGAAGTAAAACAAGAGCTAAATAAAATATCAAAAGAACAAAAATCAAACAAAGAACTTTTAACACAAATCATATCAGGCAGTATGATTTTACAAAACTATGTAAATAACAAAAATTTACAAGATCAATCAATCATAAATCAAAATAAAAATTTAATTGCTGAGTTGCTGTATTGTAAAGAACAAAACTCAATATTAGAACAAAAGTTAGCCCCAAAAGCCAAATCCCGTATCCACAACCAACTAAGCTATAAGCTAGGCCAAGCTATGATAGCAAACTCTAAAAGCATATGGGGATATATAAGAATGCCTTATGTATTAAGCTATATAAAAGATATGCATAAAAAAGAACAAATAGCCTATAATGAAAAAATTAAAGCTAACCCAAGCTTAAAGCTCCCACCACTTGAGACCTATCCAGATTACAAAGAAGCCTTAAAAGAAAAAGAGTGCCTAACATACAAACTTGGAGAGGCTATGATAGAAGCCGATAAAAGCCCACTAAAACTAGGATACCTAACTATATGGTTTAAGTGCAAAAAGATTCAAAAAGAGTGTAAAAATAGATAGATAAAACATCTATTCTTTAAAACATTGATATAAATTTAGTATTAAATACAGATTGATTTTTGCTAAATTTATATCTTTATATCCAAAAATCTCTTTTAATAACTCTCAAAATTAAATCTAAATCCATTAATTTGATAATAATTTTCAAGATTATAAAATCTCTATATTGTAGGCATATTAGGGCTTAGGTGTAGATTAATTAAAATATAGTAATAATATATAATATAATTAAATTAATTTTAAGTGTTACTAAGTTACAATTTATCCATATAAATTATCAAATAGTTAATTACTATATATTTGATATATCTTATTATCTAGCAATTGACTTTTAATAAAATCCATATTAAAGAACCCAAATGTCTAAAATAGCTATTCTTAGCTCTTACATCTTTGTTATTTATATCTTGTAGTGCTAAACCATATAGCTGATAAAGATGATGATATTGGATTTGCTGGTACTCCATCACCATCTTTAATCACTCCAATCTCACTCTAATCTATACCATTTATGCAGTCTCTAATAGCGATATTAATAGTAGTAATATAAATATGGACTTTAATAATACCAACGAGCCACTATTTTTAAACTCTAATACTCAAATTATCCCATCAAAGCCAAGCTTAAATATAGCTCCCCCATTTATAACAGCAGCTCCAGCTTTTAATGGAGTGGGAACTCCATCAGCTCCACTTGCTATTATAAATCCTCATGGCCCAGCCTTAACCGTTTGGGCATTAGCTTCTGGTAATTGGCTATGGGGATATACCTTAGATAATTCAAGAGAGTTTGGAGATGCTAGAGTATGGCAGATAATAAATCTTGGCGATGATATAGTTTTAATAAAAAATCTATTAACAAACACTTGCATTAATGATGAAGGAAGAGGTATAACCCATAGAAGTTGTAATAGAAATAAAAGTGAGTTTAAAAGTATTACTGATAATAATAGATTCTTTAGTATTACAATGGAGGGTTGCTCGCCATCTCTTACTATTGGATAGCAGTGTATATTTATCCCTGAACCAACTCAGACTTCACCATTATGAGGAGATAGATAATGAGAGTAAGCTTATTTAATAAAATAGTTAAGTTAAATAATAAAAATATCTTACAGACTTTAAGTAAAATAGTTAAATTTAATATATCTAATAGAGCATTTAAACTCGATATATTAAATAGTTTAAATAGAGCAATTAGATTAATAAATCCATTAAAAGCATTAAAATCTCTAAGATTAAATTTATTAAGTAAATTCTTTTTAATACTTAGTTTTACTCTATCACATGCTGTAATAGATGATTTTAAAACTAGATGATTCTAAAGGATTTGCAGGAGATAGCATTAAAGCTCCAGATGAATTAAAAGTTCCTGATAGAGAACCTAATGTAAATAATGAGAATATTAGACCACTACTAAAATCATCTATGCTAAGTGATGAATTTACTCCACTACTAAGTCTTAGATCCCTTGATACAGGTATGCCTTTAGTAGTCAATTTAGGTAAATCAGATGAAACATTTAATTATAACCTAAGAGAGATTAAGGCATTTGAACCAACTATAATTAGTGAGATTAAAAGGGTTGATAGCTTTGCGAATTTGGGTTTAGAGTATGTTCAGTTTGTATCAGCTAATGATATAAATGAGTGCTTAGGAATAGATGAGAGTGGATTTTTTACTTTAAAGAATTGTATTGGGGATTTAGATAGAAAGAGATTTGAAACAGTATTTCAGCTAATACCTCTGCTAAGTGATGCTGTAGAGATAAGATCATTAGTATTAGGTGGTAAAGAGTGTATAAGCACATTTTTTAACCCAAATTTAGAACCATGGCAAAGAGTAGGAATAAATAGATGTGAATTAAGAGAGGGTTTTAGCGTAGATACATCTAAACTTTGGGCGATAATGCCTGAGCTTAAAGCTGCGATGGTGTTGTTGCCAGTGGAGTAGGTGAGGGTTATTGTACTTAAATAATTATATGGGGTACAAATACGAATGCCCCATATGTATTTTTATTAATTTCTTATCATACTTTATAGATATTTTTATATTTAATTTGAATTATGTTTCTAATTAAATGTATGTCTTTTGGCGTATCTACAGATAAAGTAGCAATATTATCAACTATAATAGATATAAATTTCTTTTTATGTTCTATAAATCTAATCAATTCAATGCCTTCTATATTTTCCAAGTAACTGGGCGCTGTATTTTTAAAAAAATCTAGAGCTTTTTTATTATATCCTAATATTCCGACATGTTTATAGTAAGCAAATTCAATATTATTGTATGGATTAGGAATAGGACTTCTAGATAGATATAATACTTCCTTATCGTTATTAAATATTATTTTTATATTCGTTGGACATAATAATTCTACAGGGTTTTTTATCTTTGTAACAGTATTAAATATATATTCTTGATCATGTTTAATATCATTAATCAATATTTTGTTAATAACATTATAATCTATCAACGGTTCATCGCCATTAATTTGTACATAGTAATCAGCTTTTATTATATCTGTTATTTCTTGAACTCTATCAATTGCGTATTTATGTTTTTTAGTCATTATGTTAGGAATATTAAAATTATTACAAGCATTAGATATTCTGATATCATCTGTGGCAACGTACAAATCGCTTATTTTTGAATTTTTTACTGCATTATAAACCCACCATATCATTGGTTTGCCACAAATATCTGCCAAAGGCTTTCTAGGGAATCTGCTAGATTCATATCTTGCTGGGATTATTCCTATAACTTTCATATAGCACCTTTAATGGTTTTTACAAGCAAAGGTGCATAAAAAGAGTTATTTACTATTACCCCCCCCCATATATTTAGATAGTAATTTATATCCAGTCAAGGCACAATAATAGTCAAATTCGGTGTCAATATCAATTGATTCTATTTGAGTTAAATACATTCTATAAGGATTTGGTCCATAATGATAGTTCCACTTTTTTACAGACTTAACCGGAGATAGTATAATTCCATTAGTAAAATAATCGTAAGATGGTAAATCTTGGGAATTTACATGTCCTAAACCTCTAACAAAATTCAAAGGTCCTTTTTTATCCAACAAATAGTGTTGAAATTTATAAACCGTAATTAAAGAATCATGTGTATTATTTTTTAAGTGATAAAAATAAGATTCAATAGCTTCTTTGTATCTATCTGTTGATACAAGTGGTGAAGTGCAACAAGCCCACATTAAATGTGTATTGTTTACTATTGTTGTAATATATTGTAAAAATTCACCAAATGGTTTTGTTTCGTTAGCATATTCTATTGGTCTTTTGTCAATATCGACATCATAGCTTTTTGCAATTTCTAGCATTTTAATACTATCAGAGCTAACTAATATTTTACTAATTTCCTTTACTTGTTTGAGCTGTTTAATTTTGTATTCTAGTAATGTTGTATCGGCAAAAGGCAAAATATTTTTATTGCTTAATCGAGAACTATGTTCTTTTACAGGTATAACGGCAACTATATCTTTTTTCATATATTTCCTTTTTTTAATAAATTTTCTATAAATTGTTTATCATATATAAGAGATTTGCCTTTTTTCTTTATTTCGTCCAAAATTTCAACGCATAAATTATATGGCACTTTCATATTATGTAAATATTCTCCATAATCTCTATGTATGCATTTTGTAGCAGTCAGTAAATATACAGGAGAATATCCCCAAGGTAATTTTAGTTTAATTGGTTCAATTTCTTGAGATATTATTTGTAAAATATATTCTAGCTCATATGGTTTGTTGTATTCTTCTATGAGGTGTTGAGCTATAATCTCTGTAGGCAGATTACCGGGTATTCTTCCCATCCCAAATAAAGCCGAATCAATAATTATATCTTTTCTTTTATCACCAAATTCCAAATAATCACATATAAGCCCAAAACTTAAGCTCAAATTTTCATGTAAATGAATTCCTAAAGATATTGATTTAGGTAAATGCATAGAAAAAATATTACAAATTGCTCTAAATGATTCTTTCTTAAACATACCAAAAGTATCTACTATAGAAATAGAATCAATTGGTAAGTCAATTATATTTTTTAATATATCTTCTATCTCAACATAAGAATACATACCTATATTTATAGGATTAAGGCTAATTTTATATCCAAGGTTATTTGCCTTATATACAAAATCTTTTGTAATATCAATATCTTTTTTATAAAAAGCAAATCTCAATCTATCTATTAAATCCGATTTTTTGTATAGTTTATTTATATTGTACTGATCAGGTCTAATCATTAGACTAATATTGGAATTTGTTTTATGGTTTATTAGATGCTCAAAATCATCGATTTCATTAAATATTGTTGAGCCATCCTGATATGTTACATTTCTCAAAAACCCAGCTTCTATAACATCTAATTTCGCATTATCTAGGGCATTAATAATGTTGCGTATAGTAGATATACCAAACAATCCTTTATTAACATGGGCACCATCTCGCAATGTGCAATCCAAAAGTGAAATATTCATATAATAAAATCCTTGCCTATAAGATTATATATTTCAAAATCTTCTTTATCTTTAATATCTAGTGAATGTTTTTTGTCTATTATATATTTATAAGGAACTGCACCCCATTGAAAATGATATTTTTTAATTGTAGATTTTGGCGCGATGAAGCATCCGCCAATAATTTGATATAATTTTGATAGTGTTCTAGAATTTAATTCTTTTTTGCCTGTATAGAAATTTATTGGTCCATTATCGTCCAATATAAATCCTTGAAGTATTTTGCAAGTTATAAGCGAGTCGTAAATATCAAAATTTAAAGATAAATATTTTTCAAATATATCACATATAATCTTTTGATCAATAAAAGGGGTGGTGCTTGGCGTCCAAGCTATATGCTCACAAGATGCTATATTTAAAATATTATCTGCTAAATAACAAATATTATCTATGTGTTTTATATCTCTCAATAAAAATTTAATCTTAGAGTCGGCATATCTTGTTAGATCTTCATCATCTGAGGCTAATATAATTTCGTCTACCATATCTATATGTAATAGATTTTCTAATTTTTTATCTAATAAGCTTTTTGAATTTATTTCTATAGTTTCTAATTGAAATTTTCTTTTTTTAATTGGTATTACTACACTAAACATTAACAACTCCTATTTTATAGTTTTATTTTTAAAGCACTCGATACAAATATTATCAATACTTCTTAATTCATCTTCATAGTCTTCTAAATTTAAAAAGCTAACAGATTGAACACCAAAATAATAAGATAGATGATCATCTTGCAATTTATTTAAAAGCAATTCTCTCTTTGGTTGAACCAAATAACCGCACTCATTATAACATTTGGGAGATGGAATTGCTATATGCATATCTTTAACTGCAGTATTTTTTAATATATCGCAAAATACCTTTAATGTAGCACCTGTAAATATAGCTTCATCTATTAATAAAATATTTTTATTTTGAATAAGGTGTGAATTAACTTGAATATTGTTATAAAGATTTCGTTTTCTACTATCTATATTTTGAATTTCAAAAGCTCTTTCGCTAATATTTAATTTATTTGCGATAGGCATTACCGGAATTTTAGAAATAATAGATAATCCAACAGCATAAAAAATACCGCTAGATGGAATAGGTACTATATAATCTATGCTCTCTAATACAGATTTCTCTATACAGTAAAATAACTTTTTACCAAGATTAATTCTAAATTCTCCAACATTTCTATCTAGAATAAAATCATCTGGTTTTCCTTGATATAGTAATCTCAAAGAGCAATATTGTTGTTTAGTAGCCACTATCGGATTAGTATTTAAATTAGAAAAATTGATTAATTCCAAATTATTAATATTATTTATAATTTCTTCAATAATATAATCAATTAAAATATATCGATTTGATTTTCCATAATATTCTATTTGAGAACTATGATTATTAAATCCCATAAAATCAGGGATGTCTATAGAGTATATGTTGTTAAATTTTAATTTTTCTCCGCACAAGGTAATTATAATACAATTTCTCTCTATTTTATCCATTATTTTATTTAAATTTGATTCGGAGGCATCTATAGCATTGATAATGATATATTTATATTGACAAAGTTGTATAAAATTAACTATATTTTCATTAAATTGATCAAAATCTATTGTTAATGGCTTTTTCCCAAGCAAGCGCTTACAATACTGTATAAATTTTATAGAAAATAAATCTTTGCAATGAGATATAAACAATATATGGTTATTATCTAGATAATTAAAAACATTATTCATTAAATTATATTCACTTTTGCTATTTACTATTGAAAATGTAAATTTTCAATAATAGAAGTATAGCTATTATGAGCTTAAAATATCTTTAGTCTATATTACTTAGTATATGAATTTAATTCACATATTGACTTTATCATAGTTTGAACTAATATTTACTATTGAAAGTTTACATTTTCAATAATAGAAGAGAGATAGTAATTATGAATATAAGTATTTTAGATTGCACATTAAGAGATGGCGGATACATGAATAATTGGAATTTTAAATCCGAACATATTATTAAAATTCTAAAATCTCTAAATTCAGTTAAAATTGACATAATAGAATTAGGCTATTTAAAAAATAATTCTACAGGTCAAAATAGTACTCTTTTTCCCAATATAGACACATTAAAACAATACAGTACCTTACTAAATAATGTTAAAAAAGTAGCAATGATTAATCTTGGAGATTGGGATATTCGGGGTTTAGAACAAAATAATAAATTAATAGATGGCATTCGTCTTGCTTTTCACAAAAAAGATTTAAATATTGCTATAGAACAAGCAAAAATAATAAAAAATTTAGGATATGAACTATATTTTCAACCCATGGTTAGTAAAGCCTATAGTGATATAGAATTTCTAAAAATGATTGAATTGGTAAATGATTTAAATCCATACGCATTTTATATTGTAGATAGTTTTGGATCAATGAGCCTAAAAGAGTTTAGTCATTATTTAGATATCTGTGAAAATAATTTAAAGCCCTCTATAAAGCTAGGATATCACTCTCATAATAATATGCAATTAGCATTTTGCAATGCTATTAAAATGTGCCAGAGTAATTTATGTCACGATATAATATTGGACTCTAGCATTTACGGCATTGGCAGAGGGGCTGGCAACTTAAACACAGAGCTAATAGCTAATTTTTTAAACAAAGAATACAACAAAACATATAATTATTTTTACATCCTTGAAGTAATAGATGAATTATTAGAATCTTTAATGAAAACAAAGGGTTGGGGATTTTCTCCGGCACAATTTTTATCTGCATCGCTAGATTGCCATCCTAATTATGCTACTTATCTTATAGGACAGAATAATTATCATCTAACCAAGGTATTTACAGTGCTTCAGCAAATACCAAAAGATAAAAAAATAAATTTTGATAAAAATTTGATTGCTAAGCTATATACAGATTCTATATTAGAACAAAAAACAAAGATCAGTGAAAATATAAATATAAAAGACAAGGAAATTTTTATTATAGCCTCTGGATATAGTGTTGCAGAATATAAGGATATGATCAATAATCAAATAAAAGCCAGCAAAAATCCTTGTGTAATTGCATTAAATCATAACCCAAATGATATTATTTGTGATTATTATTTATTTAGTAATCAAAAAAGGTATGATACTTTTACAACTCTAATATCTCCAAAACAAACAATAATAACTAGCAATGTAGAAACTCAAAATGAGATAAAAAATGTACTAGATATATCGTCTTATGCATTCATATCAAGCGGTGAATTAATAACCAATATAATGAATATTGCTTTAAGGTGGCTAATTGCTAATGGCATTAAATTTGTTAATATCGCAGGACTAGATGGATATAAAATCAATGGCAATAACTACGCATATGATGAAAACGATGTAGTGATAGATTTTAATACCTTAAAATCTCATAATGAAACTATAGAAAAATTAATAAATGATGCAAAAAATCATATAAATATTAAATTTATTACACCAACTATGTTTAACTAAGGAATATAATGAATATAAATGTATTTTTACCTTGTCGAAAAGGCTCACAAAGGGTACCAAATAAAAATACAAAAAAATTTGGTGGGGCAAAATATGGGCTTTTAGAAATCAAACTAAATCAATTATTAAAAGCTAAATATATAGATAAAATATTTATTAGTAGCGATGATGAAATAGTCTTAAATTTTGCAGATAAATTAAAAAATCCAAAAATTTCTATTCATCAAAGAGATGCTTATCTAGCTTCAAATCAAGCTACCGCCGATGATTTAATATCTCATGCATACGAGCTAATACAAGATGGTGCAATACTATGGACGCATGTTACTAGTCCATTCTTTGACAATACTGAATATGATAAAGCGATATTAAAATATCAAGATTGCTTACAAAATGGCTATGATTCTCTGATGAGTGTTACAGCTTTAAAAGGCTTTTTTGGTATGAAAATAAACCCATAAATTATGATAGGAATGCAATTAAATGGCCACCAACACAAGATACTATGCCTTTATATGAGATTAATAGTGCTGTTTTTATCGCTGATAGCCAAATTTATAAAACTAAAAAAGACAGAATAGGAACAAATCCATATCTTTTAGAAATTGATAAAATTAAAGGATTGGATATCGATTGGAAGGAGGATTTTATTATGGCTGATATTTTATATCAAACTCTAATTAAAAAAGATAAAGAGATAAGGGGGGGGGTAGCTGCTCTAAATAATCCTGATTTTGTATCTACTCCAACACACTCCATAAGGAGTGCTATATGAAAATTATAGGTATAATCCCAGCAAGATACAATTCTAGTAGATTTCCAGGAAAACCATTAGTCTCAATTTGTGGCATACCAATGATTAAACGAACATATTTGCAAGCACAACAATCACATTTACTAAACGATCTTATGGTTGCTACTGATAGCCAAATAATTTTTGATTTTTGCCATAAAGAGAATATTCCAGTTATTTTAACAAGTTCTAATCACAAAACAGGAACTGATAGAATCGCTGAAGTTGCAAAGCAAATAAGAGCCGATTTATATATCAATATTCAAGGTGATGAACCAGTAATAGATCCGCTAAATATTAATCTCATTGTTAAATCTTATCAAAAATGGAAAGATAAATATATTGCTTACAATCTATACAAAACCATAACAGAAACTAATGAAATAAATGCTAATAGCATTATTAAAGTTATCACAAATCAAAATGATGAATTGATGTATATGTCTCGCTTTGGGATACCATACAACAAAACAGACAAAATAGCGACGCACAAAAAACAAGTTTGCGTATATGGCTTTAGTGCCTATAGCTTAGACATCTTTAGTTCTAGCTCAAAAACTCTAAATGAATATTATGAAGATATAGAAATATTAAGATTTTTAGATTTAGGCTATAAAGTAAAAATGGAGAAAACAAATTTAGATTCTATCAGTGTAGATACTCCTGATGATATCATAAAAGTAGAAAATTTTATAAAAACAAAAGCTTAATTATGTTATGTTATAATCATTAATAATATCGCTATTTAGGTTTGTAACATATGATTAAAAATATTTTATGGGATTTTGATGGAGTTATCATTGATAGTTTAGCTATTAGAGATTATGGATTTAGGGAAATATTCAAAGAATTCGACAAACAAAGCGTAGATAAATTAATTCAATACCATAACTACAATGGAGGATTATCAAGGTTTCACAAAATAGAATATTTCTTTAATGAAATCTTAAAACAAAATATTACCCAAGATGAGATATTGCAATATGCAAATAAATTTACTACTATTATGCGCCAAGAGCTTTGCAACCCTGAATATCTTATAGCAAATACAATTCAATTTATTAAAGATAATTATGAAAATTATAATTTTCATATAGTTTCTGGCTCGGAACATAATGAACTTAATTTCTTATGTCAAAAGCTGGATTTATCACAATATTTTATCTCCATAAATGGCTCTCCAACGCCTAAAAATCAACTAATTAAAAATCTTTTGGAATCTTATAATTATAATATAAACCAGACTATTCTAATTGGCGATAGCATCAACGACTACGAGGCAGCTAGTGTTAATAAGATCGGTTTTTATGGATTTAATAATGAAAATCTAAAAGATAAATCAAAAATATATATAGAAGATTGGAATAATTTAATTATATAAGTTTCTTAATACTATTATACTTTTGGTGTAAGTTTAATGCAACTTTATTATTTTGTCATAAAACTAACCAAAACATATCCTTTGGATTTAGTAAATTTAATTGCAATTATATCTGATAAATAATAAAAATATCTATAAAGTATGATAAGAAATTAATAAAAATACATATGGGGCATTTACATTTACACCCCATATAATCTATTTAAGTACAATAACCTTTACCTACTCAATCAGCAACAACACTATCGCAGCTCTAAGCTCAGGCATTATAGCCCATAATCTTTTTATATCAACTATAAAGGTTTCATCTAATTCACATCTATTTATTCCTACTCTTTGCCATGGCTCTAAATTTGGGTTAAAAAATGTGCTTATACACTCTTTACCACCTAATACTAATGATCTTATCTCTACAGCATCACTTAGTAGTGGGATGAGTTGAAATACAGTTTCAAACTTCTTATTATTTAAATCATCACTACAACTCTTTAGAGTAAATAGCCCACTCTCATTAATTGCTAAGCACATATTAATATCATTAGTTGATACAAACTGTATATACTCAATTTAAGATTTCTAAAATTATCAATTGATTTTATACTACTTATTATACTAATAACGCCATCACTCAAATAAGCGCTAGAAGAACTCTAGATTATGCTGTGGTTGGTAACTCCAATAGAGCTATCGCACCAGCA
>NZ_MJKK01000008.1:0-43464 GCF_002138755.1 Campylobacter sp. P0109 | reverse complement strand
CCCATCAATCCTAGCTTTTATCTCATCTTTATACTTGGAATTTATTGATTTTAAATCTAGAAATGGCATCATAAAATTACTCCGATAAATAAAGTGTTAATACTTTATTTATAAATTTTTATCAAATTCTAAGTTATATTTTTATTTTTAGAACTTTAACTTTCTCTATTATGCTATAAAATAAATTTTAATTATCATATAGCACAAAATTTAATATATTTTTTTCCTTATTTCATTATACTCTTGCAAAGTAAATTTAAAATAATAGTTTTATTCATCTTTGCTTGTTATTATAGCGCTAAACCCCTTATATGGCGCCTAAATAATCAAAAAATATTATTAATCCTACCAGAGCTTTCGCTATCTTTTACTCCTGCAATATGCATTATAAATTTAAGCATGATTCTCGATAATTTTTAAATTATATTTTTGCAACCAAACTCCCAATTATTTACTTAGTTGTCGTTTTTAAGTATACCAATTTACATGCCTTGCTAATTAAGATATTTTTTACTAAATGAACGCAAATAGAATTCTGCAGTTAATATAAGAGCTATTTTCCAAGCATTCTTATGCTCAACAAACTTTTCGATATCTTTCCAGCTAGAATATGAAACATAATTTTTTAAAATCGAATTACTATTAATATAATTTTCTTTTATGTATTTTATATTGAGATCATTAGATAATTCTTTGTCATAAACATGAAATGTGCGCTTATAAATTAAATTATTAATATTGATTCTTTTTTTTATTGAATTTTTCTGCTTTTTACTGAGAAAATTTAAATTTTCAATTTTTTCCATTAAGGCATTTATATTTTTTTTGTTATTTTTATAAATTCTCCCTTGAATTGGCAAATTATATCTATTCCAAGGTATATCATTGTAATATTCCGGATAAAACTTTAACAACAAATCTGCATATAAATGATTATGAGCCCTATATTTATCTGGAATTGAGTAGACAAATTCTATTATTTTGTTATCGATAAATGGCAACAAATACTCATTATAGTTGTTACCATAATTAAGCATTTGGGCGGTATATCTTCTAACCATATTCATAAACAAGTGCGGCTCAATCTTATCTATATTATAAAAATCATTATTATAATCTGAAAATTCATAGTATTCTCCGTAAAAATGCTTAGCAATTGTTGCGTTTATTCTTTGATCCAAAAAGTCGCTATTCTGCTTAAAAGTCTCTCCAAAAACCATATCCCCAACATAACCGCATAAACTATAATGATATTTTTCTATAGGCTTATAGCTCCCTTGTTCAATATATATCAGCATACCATCTGTTTCCCAGGGATAATCTTTTCCGTTTTCAATATAATTTGAATATCCCATCGGCAAATTTAAGCTATGCTTATATCCAAACTTTTTACAAAGCCTCTTCGCAAAAACCACATCTGTGCAATCTTTTGTGCCATTAGTAAATATATGTGCTGGCATTTTATCATATTTATTCAATATTGCAAAAATTAATCTGGAATCCAACCCTCCAGATAATGGTAGCTGTGCGTTACTTAAGTCAATTTTAGAAATTCTTTTTAAAACAGCGTCCTCGATTAAATTATGCAATATATCAATAGAATCTTCATATGAAATATTTGTTTTTTTGATTTCACTAAATTTCCAGTAATACTGTTGAGATAAAATATTATTTTTGATATCATACTCTAGGATTGTTGAAGGATTTAATAATTTTATATTTTTAAACATAGTATTATCATTTAATAAATAAAAATTACTTCCTCCATTGACAAAGCATTCAAAAGAATTTTTATCAATTTCTCTATCTATCTCTTTTATAGCCAAAATTCCCTTGACTTCACCAGAAAAAGCAAATACGCCATCTTTATAATAAAAAAATAAAAAACGGGTTCCTAATCGATCTGAAATTAAAAAAATCTTCTTTTTAATTTTATCGTAAATTACAGCATGAAAATAACCATCAACTTTATTAAAAAAATCTTTTAAACAATTTTTATTATATGCCCAATATATAAATTCCTGAAATGTCTCATATTTGGTTTTAAATAACAAATTTAACTCTTCTATATTATAACAGTAACCCTCTACAAAAATGATAATATCATTTTTATTATAGCTTTTAAATAAATTTGCTTTTAATGAAACTTGAGATATACTCACTAACTCATCAGTAAAAATATCTTTTCTTTCTACATTTGGCGTTGTCTGTAATTCATTGATCATTTCATTAATATCTATGTTTCTTATACACCCCCCCCACATAATCCACTCATATAGCTTCCTCCACAAATATATAATTCTTTCAACAGTTGGTATTTTAACATTATTTTGTAAATATTACAAAAATATTACAATCCCGTCCATCAAATGATTTTAGCAAATAAACAAGCGCCTATTATAACGCTCACTCATTTAAGTATATTACTATAATGCATATCAATCCAAATACTATATAAGAAATTTTTATTGCTGTATTAGCAAAATCTTTGCTTATTATAGCGCTAAATATCTTACAAAATGCTATACTTTGGCATTATTTTTTAATACTAAAATGACTTTTTAAAATCCAAGCTAATAAAAGTAAAGCTGCTCCCCCTCCCCCTTTTTTACCATTAATCAGATTTAGTGCATCAAGATCCGCTTGTACATCATATACAATATCCAACATCACATTATTCTGTAAATTTTATTAAAAATCTTATTTTCATCTACAGCAAGATACCGGTCTTTATCAAGAATAGCTTTTTATTCTTTTGTCGATTTCTGACCCAGATTTATTATTAATCTTTTTTAAGTATAAATATCAGAAATTTATATTTTTCACTTAAACATAATGTTTTGTATTGTTTTAATTAGCAAGTCACCCTCTAAGTCAAAAATTTTTCCACCTAATTCCCAAGGGGTGAGCGAATAATCTATCTTAATTTTTTCTTGAAATATTATTTCACCAGCATCTATTTCTGAAGTAACAAAATGAGTAGAACATCCTGCATAAACTTCTTTATTTTTCATTACAGATTCTTGTACTTTTACACCATACATACCTTTCCCGCCATATTTCGGCAATAATGAGGGATGTGTGTTAATAATTTTATTGCCAAACATGCAACAAATATCTTTTGATAATATTGTCATAAAACCTGCTAATACAATTAAATCTGGATTAATATCCAATTCTTTTTTTATTTGTTTTTCAAATTCTGTTGGCTTTAACTTTTTTTTGTCAATTAAAACATATTCAATGTTATTATCAACAGCACGCTTTATCGCCGCACATTCCTTATCGCAAATTAACTTGACGATTTTATAACCAATCAAATTTTGTTTATCGATAATTTTTTGAAAATTTCCACCGCCACCAGAAGCACAAACGATTATTTCAAATTTTTTGTTCATACAAGAACACACTCCTCTAATATTTTTTTAATCTCTTCTTTATTATTAAACATCATTACATCAATTATAGATAAATTAGGGACAAATTCATTTTTGAATTGTTTATAAATAATTTGATTAGTTTTCAAAAAAATAAAGCTTGATATTATTATTTAAAAAGTCTTCTTTATTGTATAATTCCAATCCACCAATTGGATTAATATAAATAGTAGATTTTTTAACTTGATTTATATATATAATTCTATCTTGAGCTTTAAGCGATTCTTCTTTTAATATATTGGAAGATTTAGAAATTTTTGTATTAATTGACAAGTAATCGCATATTTGTTTTATAGAAAAATCAATATATTTAGATAAATTTATTTCATCATTCAAAATACATTTTTCAATCACTGGGTAAGCATTATGAAAATAAGGGGCTTTTTTGTATGGCATATTTATAGTTTTTAAAAAATTAATTTTATCTTTATCAAAAAACTTTAATTGAGTATCTTTAATTAATTTATTTTGAGAAGGCTTATTTAAAGGAATTGAAAATAAATAATCTTTTCCATTAAGTAAAATTGAATTTCTATTTATGTATCCTCGAGTTATAAAACTAACATCATCAAGTAAAATAAATTCATCAACCATATTAATTAACTGCCAATAACCAATATAAGGAAATAAATAAGGCTGCATTATTGCTATTTTCATGCTCATCTTAACCTTTCTAAAATATATACTATTCTCCGTAAAATATCAAATGATTTTAAGCCAAGTTCAGATAATTCCTGTTCTGTATAAAAATTAGATTTCATATTTATCTCCCAACAATTAAATAAAGTATTATTATAAACAGTATCGCAGATAACAATCTAAAAAATGATATTTTCCTTTTTAGTCGACGTTGCTTTTTATGGTCATTTTTGGCTAATAGAGATGGAATAAATTTTTCCCATAATTCTGAAAATTCTTCTGACATTTGCTCTATGGTTGCGAAATCCTTGCGTTGTAAAAGTATATGTATCATCCTGTGTCCCATATATATGATGTTGTTCGTTTGGTCTATATTAAACATACTTTCCAATATCTGAAAAAATCTAATATGAGGAATACCACAACGCAAAAACCATTCATCTGTTTCTCCGGCTCCTGTCCAAATTCCACCTTGATTCCTGCGATAAACACTCATAACTTGTGGTAAAAAGCCTATTTTACCATGTTTTGCATGTAACAAGTGCCACAAATAATCGCACGGCAATATTCTTTTTTGAGGCCACATTTCTTTTTTTAGACACCAACGATACATTACAGAATTTGTTTGAATAAAGTTGTGTTTTAATAAATCTTTCAAAGTCAATGTATCTTTATGAAATCTTAAATCCGAGGTTGGAAAAATACTTTCTGGTTGAGAGTTATCTTCCCACACTACTTTCACCGGATGAAAACAAACACTAAAATCGGGATTAGCATCCAAAAAATCTACTTGTCGTTGTAGTTTGTTTTCATCTATCCAAAAATCATCACCTTCATTCATTGCAACATATTCGCCTTGAATATACTCCAACATACAGTCAATTATTATATCTTTTCCTTGTGAAAATTGATTTTCTTTTTGGTAAATCGGTTTGATAATATCAGGATATTTTTTTTCATAATCCCTAATTATCTCTGTTGTACCGTCGGTAGAAGCATCATCGTGAACAATAACCTCAAAAGGAAAGTTTGTTTTTTGCATAACAAAGCTATCCAAAGCTTTACCTATAAAATCTTTATGATTATACGTTGTACAAATAATGCTTACTTTAGGTTTCATTTGTTATCTTCCTTTGTTTCGGCATCTAAAGGAAAGTGATTATTTGCCGCATCTTGTAATTTTTTATAATTATCATAAATTCGTTTCTTTAGTGAACTTGAGCTAATACCTTGCCCGTAAGGAAAATAGATAACATCGACTCCTTGTTCCTCTAAATAATCGTATTTTCCAGACCAATCATCTCCAACAACAAATATATCAAAGTTTAATTTTTTTACTTTATCTGTATGGTCTAATGATTTTTGCGGAATTACGATATCAGGATATTTTAAAGCTTTAACAAGAGCTATCCTTTCTTCAAACGGAATAATGGGTTGAGATTTGTATGATGCCACTAATTCATCAGTGTTTACACCTACGATAAGTATATCTCCTAAAGCTCTTGCATATTCAATCATTTTTAAATGATTGGCATGAAGCATGTCAAATGTACCAGAAGTGTATACAACAATCTTATTTTTAATCATTTTTCTTACCTCTTTTTATTTCTTTTATTGCAATTTGAATTTTATCAAACAAATCATCAATATCAGAAACAGAAGTATTGCCAATGTGTGATACTCGGAACAACTTAGTTGCAAGCTCTCCTCCACAAGGATTTATGTATATTTGAAAATTATCTTTCAGGTATACAAATACGTCATAAGCGCTAACCTCTTCAAAATACAAAGATGTCAATAAATTAGATTGAGGAAATTCCGGCAACTTAAAGCCTAGAGACTTTGCTTTAGCTCTAAAATATTTAGCTTTTTCATCAATCTTTGCTAACCATTGTTCTTTTCCACCTGCCTCATCTATCATATTAAGCATATCCTCCAATTCATACATAACACATACGGGCGGAGTAAAAGGTGTTTGTCCTCTATCTATATTACCAATATAATTTTTAAAATTAAAATAGTAGCTTTGAGGATTGGGTAGTTCCAAAATACGTTTTTTCATACGTTCGGAAAAAGCAACAAAAGACATTCCAGGGGATAAGCACAACCCCTTTTGTGATGAAAAGATGGTAATATCAATTCCATATTTATCCATCTCATAATCATCGGCTAAAAATGTACTTATCGCATCAACAATCAAATACATATTGTTACTGTGGCAAAATTCAGATAATATTTTTATGTCATACAACTGTCCCGTTCCTGTTTCATGTAAATTAACAATCAGTGCTGTATATTTTTGATTATTGTACGGATGTAAATGTTCAGCCGTTAACGTTTCATTCCAAGCTAAATCAATTGATGAGTATTTTATTTTATACCAGTCACACAACTCACAAAAACGATGACCAAAAGCACCTCCATTAATAATTAGTACGTTATCATCTTTAGTGAGGCAATTATCTATTACCGCGTCCATAGCACCGGTGCCGGATGATGCCATATAAATTAATCCATCTTCTGTTGTAGTACCTAGCAAATTTTGCAAACGTTTTAAGCTTGACTTTACCAAATTTCCATATTCAGTAGTACGAAAATGCTGTACTCCTTTAATTCTTACAGCGCGTGTTGATGGGTACATTTCAACAGGACCTATTGTAAATAATTTCATTATATCTTCTCCTTAAAAATTTCGTTACATATATAATCATATATATTAAAAGCTGCTGATTTATTGTTTGGTGGTAAAAACTGGTCATAAATAATTTGTTGGCGATGATTACTTAAAGAAGAATCTTGTTTTGAACATACTATGTTATCCACAAAATTAATAACATCGTCATAACAATTTGATTTATACAAATTATCTTTAAGTTTTTCTGTGAAAGAATTAAACTTAAAATTATGCTTAGGTGTTTGTATACACATTGGCTTGCCTGTAATAAAATATTCAGCGATAAAAGATATAGAATCCAATATCATCGCATCAGAAGAAAAGAACAAATCAATAAACTCGCCTTCAGAGACAAAAGCATTAGGTAAATCTTGCCAAGATTGATAATAATTATCAATCTCAGTTTTATTCCAATGAGCAACACGTTGAAGAGAGCCTTTTAACCCAGGGTGAGGTCTAAAAGCAAATTGAATATCTGTTCTGGTTTGAGCCAAACTTAAGAATAAATCCTTATATTCCAAAAAATTTGACAACGGAGCATCCAAATGATGTGGTGCCCATATAATTCTTTTTATTGCTTTATCTTTAATTTTCCAAACATCTTTAAAACTATTTTGGCTAAACAGTATATTGTCAACTTTTAAATAGCCTAAAAATTCTCCTTCTTTATTTTTTTTGACAGCAGAAGCATTTTTCCACATTTGGGATAAATCTTTTGTTTCAAAAAAGCACTTATGTGCATACATATACGCATTAGTATTAGAATTGTATTTTAAATTATCATCTAGGAAGTAGCTATATGGAGTTATATATACAAGCTTTTCTCTAAAATTGTCGATTTTAAACTCTTTAGGAAACCAATCATAATGGTGACACATAAAAACAATATCGGGATTTATTGTTTTTGCAATATCTACAAAAACATCATCTTTTTCATCATGACCACAAACATAAGGTATTTTCAAGCTGTCCAGATATTCTTTTGCCTGATTTTGAATTTGTATCATTACTTCTTTAGAACCATAAGAGTTAGGTACAATAACCATGTAAGGTTCAAATCTTTTGTCTTTTTTAAACTCACTATATATTCCGGAAAATAAATCACAACTTGCTCCAAGTGCATAACCTAAAAAAGCAACTTTTATTTTTTTCTTTTTCCTCAGTTCTTTTATCAGTTTTTGGCGTTTAAATTCCAGATAATAAAACTTTAAAATGGTTTTAAATTTTTTTATACTCATTGTTTAGCCTCCAAAAATTCATTAATTTTCTTTGTCAGCTTTATTGAACCATGTATATTTAAATGATCTGCATCGTAAAAATCTGAGTCATTAAAATCTTTGTCTTTATAAAAGGAAATAAAAGAAATTCCATATTGATTACAAATATCTTTCAGCTTTTTTTTAAAATCTGTTGATATATATTTTTTATACATTTCAGTATATGGCGGAATTACGCAATATAATGTGATATCTTTTTGTTTTGCTAACTCAATAATTTTTATTAAAAATTCCTTCATTGTATCATTTTGGGCAAAGTCCATATGTTTTAATGCACGTTTTTTTATTTCTTCTTCTATTAATTCTTCACTTTCAAACAATGGATTGTTATCTGCTTTGATAGAAATATTCTTTAAAAAACATTTAGATGCTTTTTTATATAGTTTTTTATTAATACTATTATCTTCTTTATAAGGCTTAATTCCAAAAACAGTCTTCATAAATGCGGTACGATATTTTTCTGACGAATGAGAAATATTAAAGCCGGATGAAAAAGGAGAATAAAATAAAATTATATTTTTAATAGTTGAACAATTTTTTAAAGCATATTCAAACATTTTATAGCTTTGATACAAATCTTGAGATGTTGTTGCTAAATTAACCGTTGGTTGTTTCATAAACATGGAATTTATGCCACGATTTCCATGTGAAGATCCAAGAATTATGGTTTGAATATTCTTCTTGTTTTTAAAAACGTACTTCTTTTTATAATACTCTAATACCAATGATGATTCTTGCCTGAATATGGTAATGCCGCAAATTTTAACCTTTATTCCATTTTCATTTTCTTTTATCTTGTAAAGTTTCTTTAACATATTAGAAAAACAAAATAACTGTTGCTTAGGACTTTTAACTGATTGAAAAACAGCTTTCATTGATTTTGAACAATCTTCTATAACACCAGGAATGCCTGTGATAGTGGTCGTTTCTGCAATTATTAGATAGTCATTTAAGCTTTTGAAGGCAACATCACCATTTTTCATTTCAGAATTGTGTTTAATGTATAACATATCAATTTTTGTTGGAGCATAAACCTCATTGAGTTTTTTCACACATTCAATTATCTCATTATCCGAAGATGCACCTCCTTTTGTATTTGCTAAATCTCCATAACAAATCAGCACTTTTTTAGCTTTGGATATTATTTTTAATAATCTATTTATTCTGCGTTCATATTTTTCTTTAACAATATCGTATTCATAATCAAAAGGTAAATCAGAGTGAAAATCATGATTATAGTGAAGATTGGTTCTTTTGTTCCTATACGTAACCATTTTGTTTGATTCTCTATATTCTTTAAATTCCAAATCTTCTTTGTTAAAATAATTTTCAAATTTTGAAACTAAAATATCACATCTGGTTTTGAAATTTGAGCCATATATCCAATCAAATGGTCCTGAAAACATTCGCAAACCATTATTTTTTAAATGGGTTGCAATGAAACAAGCTTCACCTAAACTAAAAACGCAATCATATTGTTTCATTACAAGCTCTCCTTAATTATCATACATATTTTCAGCGCTTCATCATTTGTTAAATCCGGATAAAGCGGCAAACACGCAATGCGCGAAGCAATATCTTCAGATATCGGACAATCAAATTTGTCTTTTAGGTAGGTTAAAGTATTTAGACTCGGCCAAAAGTAACGGCGAGCATAAATATCTTGTTTTTTTAATTCATCAAAAACTTTTAACAAGTCTGCTTCAGATCTAAAGACAACAGGATAATAAGCATAGTTATATTCTAAATCCGATTGTTGTTTTGGACGTTGAACCAGAATAGATAATTCTTTATCATACAAATTAGAAACTCGTTTGCGTTCAGTGATTATCTTGCTGATATACGGATAATTTGCTAATCCCATTGCAGCATTAAATTCGGACTGCTTACCATTTATGCCTACACATTTGTAATCATCATAAAAATGTCCGAATTTTTTTTGCAATTCCAGTTTATCAGAAATATCTTTGTCTTTAATAATACAAGCACCACCTTCTATTGTGTGAAAAAGCTTTGTTGCATGAAAGGAACATGTTGTTATATCACCGTATGAAAGTAGGGATTTCCCTTTAAATTTACTGGCAAATGCATGAGCTCCATCATAAATGACTTTTAAGTTATGCTTGTCAGCAATTTGCTGTATTTTTTCCACATCGCAAGCATACCCAAAAACATGAACTGGCATAATGGCGCGTGTTTTGGGTGTAATAGCGGCTTCTATTTTTGTAACATCTATTGTAAAATTATCAGGCTCAATATCAACAAAAACCGGAGTACATCTCTCCCATAAGATACTTGTTGTTGTGGCAACATAAGAAAATGGAGTTGTTATAACTTCACCACCATCAATATCTAACGCAGCCAATGCTAATTGTAACGCAATAGTTCCATTAGTTACATATTGAAAATTTTTAACTTCTAAATAAGAACTTAATTTATTTTCAAGTTCTATGGATAAAGGACCTTGGTTTGTTAATATGCCGGAAGAATAAATACTTTTAATATATTTTTCATATTCTTTAATTGGTGGCATAAATGATTTTGTTACATAAATTGGCATTTGTCAGTCCTTTTTGAATAAACTGGGATTTTGCAGATTTTTACTGTTAAAACACCACGACTACTTATTTTTTTTTGAAATGCAAAAAACTTTAATCTTAATAATATTTTTTGAATTGAAATTAAATATTGTCTTGGAGTTAAAACATCAGCTATCTTTTTCTTTTCAGCTAAAACCAAACAACCCAATAAACGCTCTATTGTATGAGCAAGACTTGATGAATGCTCGCTATCAGGAACATCAAAATCTTTTATATTTAATTGTAACTTTAGAAGAGGATTAAGTAATTTAGCCCTTACAATAAACATTGTACCTGCAACAAAACCATAATCAGTGTTTTGAAAGCTAAGCTTCTTTAATAATTGTATTGCTTCTTTTTTTGCATTTTTATCATACAGTTCCTTATTACAAATTAAACGATAATTAGAAACCATCCCAAGATCGTTATTTTTTTCAAATTCTTGGATACAATATTTGAATTTATTTACAGTAGATATAAAATCCAATGCATAGTTACGCCATTTAGAACCAGATACATCAAAATAATTTAATAAGGAACCTTTTTTCATATCTCGTTTTGTATGAATTTTTACCACGTAAGAATAATCATCTAAATTAACTTGATTTAATACATGAACAAAAGGTCCAATATCGTAACCATGATTTTCAACAATCTCTATCTTAGCAGATGGAAATGTTGTTTTTATATCGGTTATAATTTCCGAATTTTCTGCAACCATAGTTACAAAAAGATCAAATTTATGCGGAGATATATTTAAGATACACTCTTTAAGTTCTTCATAAAAATTAGGATAATATATATGACAATGAACTAAAATTGTTTTAGACATTTTACTAAACCCTCCTTCCAATGAGGAATTTCAATATTAAACACGTTTTTAATCTTTTCTTTGCTCAGCACACTGTAAAACGGGCGAGTTGCTTTGGTCGGATATGCAGAAGAAGGGATAGGATTAACCTTGCAGCTTAGTCCAGATAATTCCATAATTTTCACCGCAAAATCATACCAAGAGCAAACCCCTTCATTAGTATAGTGATAAATACCTTTATTAGCTTCATTCATTTGTGGCAAAATGGTTACGATAGCTTGAGCTAAATCACCGGCAAATGTTGGACTGCCGATTTGATCAGCAACCACATTTAAAGTTTCTTTTTCTGCCCCTAAACGCTGCATTGTCTTTACAAAATTATTCCCATGAGCTGAATACAGCCAAGCAGTTCGAACAATAATAGCAATTTTAGCATTTTCTAATACAGCTAACTCCCCGGCTAGTTTGGTGCGACCATAAACTGAAATCGGATTTGTCTTGTCTTGCGGTAAATATGGCTTATAATTATTCCCATCAAAAACATAATCTGTTGAGATATGTATAATTTTAGCGCCTGATAATGCTAGATTGCGAGGCCCATCTTCATTGATTTTCTTAGCCAGTTCAATCTCATCTTCAGCCTTATCAACTGCAGTATATGCAGCGCAATTGATAATTATTTTAATATTATTTTTTTGAACAAAATTTTTAACAGCATCTAAATCAGTAATATCCAAAACATCTACACCTGCAAATATCGCATTTGGAAGCAGTTTTTTAAATTCTGTTCCTAGCTGACCGTTTGCACCTGTAACCAGTATATTATCGCTCATTTAAAATATCCTTTAAACTATTAGCCAAGCGATCTTTTTCTGAAGTGATGATCTTGTCTATTGACACTTTCCAATCAATTCCAATTTCAGGATCATCATAGCGAATGCCAAATTCAGCTTCTTTGCAATATAAATTATCACATTTATAAGCAAAAATGGCTTCTTCGCTCAAAACCGAAAATCCATGTAAAAAATGACGAGGGATAAATAATTGTCGTTTATTTTCTGCTGATAATTCAACAGCGACATGCTTACCAAAAGTTGGAGAACCTTTACGAATATCTACAGCAACATCTAAAACTTTACCTTGTAACACTCTAACCAACTTGGCTTGAGAATACTCTCCAAGCTGACAATGCAATCCTCTAATCACGCCGTAGCTTGATTTTGATTGATTATCCTGCACAAAGCGATTAGTAATACCATTTTTTATAAATTCAGCTTCATTATAACTTTCAAAAAAATATCCCCTATCATCTTCAAACACCGTAGGCTCAATGATAAAAACACCATCGATATCTGTTTTAATAAATTTCATAACACCTCTTTATATTTTTTCAAACATGCTTTATGTTTTTATTATTACTAATAAAAACCATGCTGTCACTATCTGTGAAAACCTTTATATTCTTTGACCTTTTAATTCTATTGCTTCTTTTATTTGCAATAAAAGGATTTTATCAAATAAATATACTCTAGTCCTATTTGCCTGCGTAATTATAGTCAAAAAAGGAATCAATCTAAAAAGCTTTATTCTTTTTATTTTCTTGATATTAAATAAGAAATCCTCATATAATGCTGGGTTTTCAACTTTTACAAATGAGCGAATAGATAATGTAGCTTGATCCATTTTACTTTTTTGTTTATTGGTGGTATTTTCGATATGATCTCTATAATGAAATAATACCTCAGGAATATTATAAAAATTTGTAAAAGGGATAAGTCGACACCACAAAGCATAATCTTCAGCCGGAGAAAAACGCTCTTCATAGTAAATATTATTATCAGTTAAAATAGATTTTCTAATCATTGATGCCGGGTGCATCATAGAACACACTCTAATAAGCGCCATTTTTATATCATAACTTTCAATTGGATTGGCGTGTATTATGTTTTTTACTAATAATTTTATACTAGATGAAACAACCCCGACATCTTGATGCTCATCTAAATAAGCAACTTGTTTTTCAAATCGTGTTGGCAATGAAATATCGTCATGATCCATAACAGCTAAATATTCGCCTTTTGCCATATCTATCAATTTATTACGAGATGGTGTAATTCCAAGGTTTTTTTCGTTCTTAAAGTATTTTATACGCTCATCTTTATATAATTTAATAATATCTTGCCTGTCATCATCAGGACAATCATCTAAAATCAAAAATTCAAAATCTTTAAAAGTCTGACTTAAGATTGATTCAATCGCTTCTTGCAAGTGTTCTTTATTTGTCCTGTAAATTGGCATCAATACTGATACTTTTGGCATTTAAACTCCAATATATAAATCTAACAAGCTATTTAATATTACTAAATTAAAGTATCAATTTTACTATAAATCAAATTCAATTCAACTTAAAAACTTTTTAATATTATTATAAATTTATGTTTATTATAAATTCTAAATTTAAGAAGATATATTTATATAAATTTATAAAATAATACAAGTAGCATTTTACTACTTGTATTGCCTAGCTATTCGCTATATTTCATCTTAATCTTTTTATCTTGATAAAGACCAGTACCCACAGGTATCATACGACCTAAAATAACATTTTCTTTTAAGTCTTCAAGGTAGTCAAATTTAGCCGCTATACTAGCTTCTGTAAGCACTTTTGTAGTCTCTTGGAAAGAGGCCGCAGAGATAACGCTATCACTACCGATAGCTGCTCTAGTAACGCCTAAAAGCACAGGCTCTGCGATCGCTGGCTCGCCACCCATTTTAATGATTTTCTCATTTTCTTCACGGAATTTACGACGGCTAACCATATCGCCTACGATGAAATTCGTATCGCCACTATCTACAATTTTAATCTGTCTTAACATTTGAGATACAATAATCTCAATATGTTTATCACTAATAGCAACGCCTTGAGAGCGATAAACTTGCTGAATTTCGCTAATTAGATATCCATGAAGTGCCTTCTCTCCAAGAATTCTTAGCACATCGTGACTACTTACTAAACCATCAGTTAATTTCTCACCAGCATGAACAAACTCGCCATCACGGACTTGAATTTGTCTTGATTTATCGATTAGATACTCAGCCGTTGTGCCATCTTCGGCTACTATTACTACTCTTTCTTTAGAGCGTAAAGGCTTTTCAAATCTAATAACGCCATCGATTTCAGCAATTATTGCTGTATTTTTAGGACGACGAGCTTCAAATAATTCAGATACCCTAGGAAGACCTCCGGTGATATCTTTTGATTTTGCTACAGCTTTTGGTGTTTTAGCTATAGTATCAGCTCTTTGAACTGTAGCACCATCTTTGACAAATATCGCAGTTTTTGGCTCTAGTTGATAGCGAATTAATTTGCCATTATCAGTTGTAATAACAATTGTAGGTTTAACTCCACTTGGTAGATACTCATTAATAACTAGCCTGCTCTCGCCTGTTGCTTCATCGTATTGCTCTGTTACACTATATCCTGGCTCGATATCTTCGTATGCCACTATACCAGCTTCTTCAGCGATTACTGGATTTGAGTATGGATCCCACTCAGCTATAACTAGCTTAGAATCAACCTGTGGTTTAGCTAAGATATCAGTAGCTACTACATCAGAGCTATCATCAAATTCAATTACGCTATTTCGTGGGATATAGTGGCGCACAGCCTCTCTATCTTCTTCATCCGCTACTACGACAAATAGACCTTTTTCTGCTACTATATCGCCTTTTTTAATCTCTCTAATTCTCTCTAGATAATCACCTTTTAAGATATAGTATTTTAGCACACCATGCGCACTAGCTACAATCTCTTGAGTTACTGGATCGCCATCAGCTACCTTAACTTCACTTGCAAATGGAATACGATTTGGAATATTCCATCCATCTTTAATCATCTCTACGATACTTTCATTCTCTTTTACTGCATCACCTTTTGAGTAAGGAATATAGAATTTACCATCTATTTTACCGCTTACACCGGCTAGCTCATTTGGTTTAGCTAAATCATGTCTTCTTAAAACATACTTAACTTCATCTTTTTTGCCTTTTATAGTGATATTTACATCTTCATGAGCAACTTCAATATCTATAACACCATCAAATGGAGCTTTAATCTTTGGTTCAACCAACAATATAGCAGCGTTTCGTCTATTTATCACTATAGATTTACCATTGTTTTCATAGGTTTTTAGGTTATAATATCTTATAAAGCCCTCTTTTTGCGCTACTATTTGTCTATCTTGTTGCTCTGTAGAGGCAGTACCACCGATATGGAAAGTTCTTAGCGTTAGCTGAGTACCAGGCTCACCGATTGATTGAGCTGAGATGATACCTACGGCTTCACCTGGTTTGACTAATTTACCCTCACCAAGGTTAATACCATAACACTTCGCACATACACCTTTTGGTGCTTTACATGTAATTGGTGTTCTAATGCTAATTGATTTTATACCAGCTTCGATAATTACTCTAGCCTTAGCTTCATCGATTAATGTGCCTTCTGTGTATAAAATTTCATTAGTAATAGGATCGATAACATCATCGCTTAATACTCTACCTAAAACTCTCTCTTCTAAACTCTCAATTAACTCACCACTCTCAGTGATTTCAGTAATTTCAACACCTTCGTGAGTGCCACAATCATCCATTGTAATCTTAACATTTTGAGCAACATCAATTAGTTTTCTTGTTAGATATCCGGCATTTGCGGTTTTAAGCGCAGTATCAGCTAGACCTTTTCTAGCGCCGTGTGTTGAAATAAAGTACTCAAGAACATTTAGACCCTCACGGAAATTTGAAGTAATTGGTGTCTCAATAATACTACCATCAGGCTTAGCCATAAGACCACGCATACCAGCAAGTTGGCGAATTTGAGCCGCACTACCCCTAGCGCCGCTATCAGCCATCATATAAATAGAGTTAAATCCGCTCTTATCATTTTTGATGAGTTTCATCATATCGCTAGCTACTTTGTTGTTTGTATCTGTCCATATATCAACAATTTTATTGTATCTTTCTGAATCAGTTAGCAAACCTGAGCCGTATTGATTTTGAATTTCACGAACTCTTTTTTTGGCTTCATCTACATATGAATATTTGCTATCAGATACTATTATATCAGCTATTGATATGCTAACTCCAGCTTTTGTAGCGTATCTAAAGCCTAAATTTTTAAGCTTATCCAAAAATCCCGCTGTGGATTCTAAACCGCCGTTTTTATAGACATAATCAACTAAATTTGCTATGTCTTTTTTCTTCATTACCTTATTCCACATACTCTCTGGAACTGAATTCTCTCCCAAATCAGGTAGAATTGATTTGATAATCAATCTTCCCGCAGTTGTAAATACAGTCCTACCATCTACCATTGTCTTAATCTTAGCATGTAGATCAAGGAAGTGAGTCTCAACTGCTATCATAACTTCATCAACGCTAGCAAAAATTTTATTTGAGCCTATTACATCTACTTTTTCAAGGCTTAGATAATATATACCAAGAACCATATCTTGGCTAGGGACTGTCACAGCCTTACCACTTGCTGGAAGCAAGATATTCATAGAACTAAGCATTAAAATTTTACACTCAGCAATTGCCTCTTGAGATAAAGGGACATGAACGGCCATTTGGTCGCCGTCAAAGTCAGCGTTAAAAGCTGAACAAACAAGCGGATGAAGCTGAATAGCCTTACCTTCTATTAATACTGGGTGAAATGCTTGGATAGACATTTTATGTAGAGTTGGCGCCCTATTTAGTAGTACTGGATGATCAGCAACAACCTCTTCAAGACACTCCCAAACTTCATTTGTCTTATCTTCTATCATCTTTTTAGCTAATTTAACATTTGTCGCATAGCCTTTTTCTTCCAAGCGAGCTAAAAGATGTGGCTTAAATAGCTCTAAAGCCATCTTCTTAGGTAAGCCGCACTGATCCATTCTAAGTCTAGGGCCAACTACGATAACGCTACGACCAGAGAAATCCACCCTTTTACCAAGCAAATTTTGTCTAAAGCGCCCTTGCTTACCTTTAATAATCTCGCTTAAAGATTTTAGTGGCCGTTTATTCGCACCTTTTACAGCATTTGCGCGTCTACCATTGTCAAATAAAGCATCAACTGATTCTTGCAGCATTCTCTTTTCATTGCGGATAATAATCTCGGGAGCATCAAGCTCCATAAGGCGTTTTAGCCTTGCATTACGATTGATAACTCTTCTATATAGATCATTTACATCACTAACTGCGAATTTACCACCATCTAGGCTTACTAATGGGCGAAGATCAGGCGGAAGTACAGGTAGATTTGTAATCATCATCCACTCTGGGCGATTACCTGAATTTAAGAAACTTTCAACTACTTTTAATCTTTTTACAATACTTTTTTTCTTAGCTTCGCTATTTGTGCTTCCAATCTCTATTTTTAACTGCTCTAAGATGCTAACAAGATCTAAATTTTCAAGCATATCACGGATGACTTCACCACCCATTCTAGCACTAAATCCACTATCAGCAAATCTTTGTTCTAAAAGTATATATTGCTCTTCATTTAAGACATCATAAATTTCAACTTTTTTGCTATTTTCGTTATCATAGTATGCTTCGCCTGGATTTTCTACTATATATGCTTCATAGTATAATACACGCTCTAAGTCTTTCATTTTAATACCAAGAAGCGTACCTATACGACTAGGAAGTGAATTTACATACCAAATATGTGCCACTGGGGTAACTAGCTCGATATGCGCCATTCTAGAACGGCGAACTTTAGAGCTTGTAACTTCAACTCCACATTTTTCACATTTGATACCCTTATAGCGCATCTTTTTATATTTGCCACATAAGCACTCATAATCCCTAATAGGCCCAAATATTTTAGCACAAAATAGACCATCTCTTTCTGGTTTTAGAGTTCTATAGTTGATGGTTTCAGGCTTTTTAACTTCGCCATAACTCCATGCTTTTATACGTTCAGGACTTGCTAATCTTAATTTAAATGCTTCAAAATCCCTTGGTCTTGCATCTTCTTTAATCTCTATAGGTTTTAACTCACTCATTATCATTATCCTCATCGTAAATCTCAACATCTAGTGCTAGAGATTTTAGCTCGTTTGTTAAAACAAAAAATGTCTCTGGAATACCTGTACTTGGGACATTTTCACCTCTAGTTAATGCTTTATAAGCTAACCATCTTCCTTCAACATCATCAGATTTTACAGTTAGCATCTCGCGAAGTGTATGAGCCGCACCATAAGCTTCTAAAGCCCAAACCTCCATCTCTCCAAATCTTTGACCGCCGCTTAAAGCCTTACCGCCGACAGGTTGCTGCGTAACTAAGCTATATGGACCAGTACTTCTAGCATGGACTTTTTCATCTACTAGGTGGTGAAGTTTTAGCATATACATACAACCAACATTTACACGCTCAGCCATCTTAGATCCGGTTCTACCATCGTATAATTCAGTTTTACCATCCATATCGATCTTTGCCATCTCAAACAATTTGCTAAACTCTTCAGCCTTAACCCCTTCAAATATAGGAGTAGCAAATCTTACACCGCTTGCCCAATCTCTTGCATATTCTATTAGCTTCTCATCATCGATTTTTTCTAATATTGCTTTAGCATCCATTAGTCTTGATACATCAGCTATTTCAATCATTTTAGCTCTTAATTCTGTTATCCATTCTTTTGATTTTCTATCAAAAATCTCTTGAATTTGCTCACCAAGCTTCATACCTACAAGACCTAAGTGGCTTTCTAAAATTTGACCAATATTCATACGACTAGGAACGCCCAGCGGATTTAGAACAATATCTACTGATCTACCATTTGGAAGATATGGCATATCTACATCTGGAACGATATTTGATACAATACCTTTATTACCATGGCGACCAGCCATTTTATCTCCAACTTTTAGCTTACGCTTAGTAGCTACATATACTTTGACAAGTTTGACTACTCCACTTGGCAAAATATCATCTTTTTCTAAAATTTCAAGCTTAGCATCATGCTCATCTTTTAATTTTTTCTTCTCATTTTGGAAGTAAGCTTTCATATCTTCATAGCTTTTTTGTACATCTTTACTAAAGCTTTTTACATATGAATTTAGAGTAAATCTATTTATGTTGGCAAGATACTCTTTTTGTATCTTTTGACCTTTTACATATGTAATTTTACCAACTTCTAAATCGCTTTGGAGTTCGTTATTAGCTAGTAAAGCAGTTACTCTTAACATCTCTTCTCGGTCAAGCATTAAAAGTCTATCGTGATGCTCTTTTTCTAAGATATTTTTCTCATCTTCATAGGCTTTAAATGATCTTGAGTCTTTTTCATAGCCTTTTTTAGTAAAGATTTTAACATCGATTACCACACCTTCCATGCTTGCTGGAGCGTATAGGGATTTATTTACTACATGGCCAGCCTTTTCGCCAAAGATTGCTCTTAGAAGTCTTTCTTCTGGAGTTGGCTTAACTTCACCTTTTGGAGATACTTTACCTACTAAAATCATACCAGGCTTAATATGAGTACCGATTCTTACGATACCACTTTCATCTAGATGCTCGATCTCTTCTTCTTTCATATTAGGAATATCTCTAGTGATCTCTTCTACGCCATCTTTTAGCTCTCTAGCTTCAATCTCTTTTTCATAGATATGAACACTAGTAAATGCATCTGTGCGAATCATTCTCTCGCTCATTACAATAGCATCTTCATAGTTATATCCATTCCACGGCATAAAGGCAATTAAGGCATTTTTACCAATTGCTAGCTCACCTTGATCCATACTAGAACCATCGGCAATTATCTGACCAGCTTCTACTTTTTGTCCTTTTTTTACGATTGGGTGTTGGCTAAATGTCGTATTTTGGTTGGTACGCATATTTTTTTCCATGGTGTATTGATCTATATATGGACCATTTTCATCTTCGCCTAGAATAAATATATTTTTATTATCAACTTTTTCTATTACACCGCCACGTCTTGCTTTAATAGCTTCCCAAGCATCACGTGCTACAATAGCTTCCATACCTGTACCTACAATAGGTGCAGTTGATTTTAAAAGAGGCACAGCTTGGCGTTGCATATTTGAACCCATAAGCGCACGGTTAGCATCATCATGCTCTAAAAATGGAATCAATGAAGCAGCAACACCCATTACCATACCGCTACAAAGGTCAATTAGTGTTACATCATCTCTTTTGGCAAGTATCATCTCACCATCTTGTCTAACCTCTATTAAATCCTCGCTAATCATACCATTCTCATCTAAGATTGTAGATGCTGGAGCAATAATATGACCCTCTTCTTGAGTTGCTGTAAGATAGACGATTTCATTTGTTACTCTACCATTTTCTACTTTACGATATGGAGATTCAACAAAGCCTAAATCATTTACTTTAGCATATGTAGAAAGAGTATTTATAAGACCGATATTTTGACCTTCTGGGGTCTCAACTGGACAAATTCTACCATAATGAGTAGGGTGAACGTCACGAACCTCAAAACCAGCTCTTTCTTTAACTAAACCACCTTCACCAAGTGCTGATAATCTACGCTTATGAGTAACTTCACTAAGTGGATTAGTTTGATCCATAAACTGACTTAGCTGACCACCGGTAAAGAATTCCATAATAGTAGTGGTAATCATTTTAGGATTTACAAGATCATATGGCATAATCTCATCGATATTGTTGCTTAGGCTTGTAAATTTATCCCTAATAGCCTTTTGCATTTTTACAAAACCTAAATGAAGCTCATTAGCTAAAAGCTCACCAATAGAACGAATACGGCGATTACCTAAATGGTCTCTATCGTCTATATGACCTTGACCATTTTTTACCTTAATTAGATATTTAGCAGTTTTAATGATATCTTCATTAGTTAATACTGTTACATAATCAGGTGCATTTAATCCAAGCTTATGATTCATCTTCATACGACCAACCTTGGTTAGATCATATCTTTCTGGATTAAAGAATAGATCATTTACAAAACTTCGAGCAGCTTCTTTAACTACAGGCTCACCTGGACGCATAACTTTATAAATTCTAATTGCAGCTAGATCATTTTCATCTTCTACGCCTTCTGTTTGTTTAAGAAGTTTAAGAGTCTCATAATCTTGCAAAAATGAGTTAATAATAGCATCATCGACTCCATTTGCTAAATCATTTGCTATCTCTATACTATCTTGCTCATTAGCGATTTTAGCTATTTTATTCTCATCAAGTTGTGTAAGAGTATCATATAAAACCTCGCCGCTATCTTTATCAATAACAGGACTAGCGAGATATCTATTTACCAATGTTTCAAGCGGATATTCTATAAATTTAACGCCATCTTCTATTAATTTATCAGCTTTTTTTCTAGTTAATCTCTTACCAGCTTGATGTAAGATATTGCCATCTTCATCTTTAATATCATAATCAACCCTACCAGTAAAATCATCTGGATTAAACTCTACTAAGAATTTATTATTTTGAATTTTTAGAGTTTGCATAGGGTAAAATAACTTCACGATATCTTGTTTTTTATATCCTAAAGCCCTAAATAAAATGGTAATTGGCACCTTACGACGCTTATTAATACGGACATATAATACATCTTTAGTATCATACTCAAAGTATAACCAAGATCCACGATCTGGGATAATCTGAGCAGTATAAATAAGTTTATTTACAACCGTAGGACTCTCTTCTTCTTTAAAAATAACACCAGGACTTCTATGCAGCTGATTAACAACAACTCTCTCAACACCATTAATAATAAATGAAATTCTATCGGTCATTAAGGGAATTTCACGAACAAATATCTCTTGTTCTTTGATATCCTTTACTCCAATTTTTTCACCTGTTTTTTCATCTCTATCATGAACTATTAATCTAATTTTTATTTTTAAATTTACAGAATATGTCAAACCTCTTTCCATACACTCTCTAATTGTGTATCTAGGCTTACCTATTTCACTACTGACATATTCAAGCGAAAGTCTATTTTGCGGATCGTGAATAGGAAAAATAGATTTAAATACTTTTTCGATTCCGCTTTCGGTTTGTGAATTATCAAGATTTAAAAAATGATCAAAACTCTTTTTTTGTAATTGTAATAAATTTGGAACATCAATCTCTTTAGCAACATTAGAAAAATCTACCCTAAGACGATTTCCAGAATAAAGGCTATTTAGCATTTTACTACCTCTATAGAATAGTTAATTGAAAGAACGTCGTAAAAACGACAATGGAGTTGGAAGCGAGAAAATCTCGCTTCTACAAAATTGTAAATTATTTAAGTTCGACTTTAGCGCCAGCTTCTTCAAGTTGTTTTTTAGCTGCTTCAGCTTCTTCTTTGCTCGCACCTTCTTTAAGAACTGATGGAGTACCTTCAACAGCATCTTTAGCCTCTTTAAGACCAAGACCAGTTAAAGCACGAACAACTTTAATTACTTCTATTTTTTTAGCACCACTATCAACTAGAACAATGTTAAAATCAGTTTTTTCTTCAGCAGCTTCAGCAGCTCCGCCAGCTACAGCACCAGCTACCATTACTGGGGCAGCACTTACACCAAATTTTTCTTCAAATTCTTTTACTAATTCACTTAGTTCAAGAACTGATAAATTTGAAATAAACTCTAATACATCTTCTTTAGTTATTGCCATTTTAATTCTCCTAAATTTTATTTTTTAAATTAAGCAGATTGCTCTTTTTTCTCTTTAAGCGCATTTAAACCAATAGTGAAATTTTGAATTGGCGCATTCCAAACTTGTAGTAGCATAGCAATAAGCTCGTCGCGAGACGGCATTTTTGACAATGCAACAACTTTAGATACAGGAGCAACCTCACCATCAATATAAGCTGTCTTGATTTTAAATAGATCTTTATTAGCTTCTTCAAATTTAGCTACAACTTTAGTAACTGCTAGCTGGTCTTCACCCCATACAAAGATATTTGTATCTTTAAGCTCCATACCATCTTTAGCAGAATTATTCAAAGCTATTTTTGCTAAAGTGTTTTTAATAACTTGAACTTTTACATTTTGCTCTTTAGCAGCAATTCTTAACGCCTCAAGTTTTTTAACACTTAAACCTCTATAGTCACATACTACTATAGCTTCGCTAGCTTTAAATTCAGCCTCAAGGTTTGAAATAATTTCAGCTTTTTCGTTTCTAGTCACTTTCATTCTCCTTTCCGACCGGTGATTTCAAGCAGAGAGAGCGAAAATACGCTCAATTAAGCTTATGCCTCAGCTATCTCCAATCTAAGATAAAAATATTAATTATTTAAGATCCATAAGCTCTTGAGTTTCAAGAGATATAGATGGACTCATTGTTAAAGATAGTGCTGCAGATTTAATATATTTACCTTTTGCAGCTGCAGGTTTATGTTTATTTATCATCTTAATAAAGGCAGAGATATTATCATTTAGCTGCTCTTTTGTAAAGCTAACTTTACCTAGACCAGCATGAATATTTCCTTGTTTATCAACACGGAAGTTAACTTGACCACCTTTAGCATTTTTAACAGCCTGAGCAACATCCATAGTTACTGTACCAGTTTTAGGATTAGGCATTAAACCTTTTGGTCCTAAGAGACGACCAATTTTACCTACTAAACCCATTAAATTTGGAGTAGCTATAAGGACATCAAAATTTATAACACCTTTGGCAATCTCATCAACAAAATCCTCAGCACCAACTATATCAGCACCAGCTGCTTTAGCTTCATCAGCCTTAGCATCTTTAGCAATTACTGCTACTCTTACAGTTTTACCAGTACCAGCAGGTAAAACTACTGAACCACGAACCATTTGATCAGCATGTCTAGGATCAACATTTAATTTAAGTGCTATTTCAACTGTTTCATCAAATTTAGCTGAAGCAAGCGTTTTAACTGTCGATATAGCTTCATCTAAATTATAAGTTTTATTTGAATCTACTTTCTTAAGTAGTTCTGCAAATCTCTTTGTAGTTTTTTTTGACATTAATTTCTCCGCATTTTTAAAGTGCTACCACTAATTTTAAATCCTAGTGGTAAGGATTAATCTACTACAGTTATACCCATAGAACGAGCTGAACCAGCTATAATTTTAGCAGCTTGCTCTCTATCTTTTGTATTCATATCAACTATTTTTTTATCAACAATCTCAAGAATTTGAGCTTTTGTTAACTTGCCAACTTTATTTTTAAGCGGATTATCCGCACCTTTAGTGATGCCAGCAGCTTTTTTGATTAGATCAGTTGCTGGTGGTTGTTTTGTGATAAATGTAAAGCTTTTATCTGCATAAACAGTGATAACAACTGGAATATTATAACCAGCCATATCTTTTGTTCTTTCATTAAATGCTTTACAAAATTCCATAATATTTACACCTTTTTGACCTAGAGCAGGACCAACCGGTGGACTTGGATTTGCTTTTGTAGCTGCAATTTGCAATTTAATTTCACCTACAACTTTTTTAGCCATAAACTATCTCCTTAGACTATCTTTTCAACTTGTGAATACATAATTTCAACAGGTGTACTTCTACCAAATATTGATACATTTAAGCGAAGTTTACCATGAACCATATCATACTCTTCTACAGTTGCGTTAAAGTTTGCAAATGGACCTTCTGTAACACGAACAATTTCGCCAGTTTCAAATGAAATTTTTGGTTTAGGCGCTGCTCTTTTACTAACCTTTTCTAAAATAAGATTTATATCTTTATCACTCAAAGGTGTAGGTTTCTTTGCTTCACCAATAAATCTGCCAACCTTAGGAAGAGACTGAATTTTGTGCCAAAGTGCAGTATCAAGATCCAAATAAGCGAAAGCATAACCTGGATATAGGCTTCTTTCATTAATCTTTTGCTTTCCATTTTTAATCTCAATTACATCTTCAGTAGGAACGATAACTTCTAAAAGTTTCTCTTCAATACCATGATCTTTTACTAGATTTTCAATGGCTCTTTTGACACTCATCTCACTACCTGCATAAGTTTGAATAGCATACCACTTATGTGCCATAATATGTCCTTATACAAGCTTAGAAACAGAAAATGACATAATTAAATCAACCAAAGCTAAAAATAAAGAAACTATAGTCACAACAGCGAAAACTGTTATAAAAGCATTTCTAATCTGCTCTTTGGTAGGAAATATAACCTTGCCAACTTCTGCACGTGATAATTTTAAATAACTTATAAACTTTTCCATATCTAACCTTTTGTGGCAGGGCAAGAGGGATTCGAACCCCCAACCATCGGATTTGGAATCCGGCGCTCTACCGTTGGAGCTATTGCCCTATATAAATACAGCCAAGAAGTTAGCTTATTTTAGCTTAACTTCTTTATGAACTGTATGTTTTTTTAATCTTGGACAATATTTTTTAAGCTCTAACTTTTCAGTTTTTGTTTTGCTATTTTTGGTTGTTGTGTAATTAATATCATTACATTCAGAACACTTTAAACCAATTTTAACTCTATTTGCACTTGCCATATTTTTTCCTTAAAAAGGGTGCAAATTAAATTCGCACCCATAAGTTAAATTACTTAATAATTTTAGATACAACGCCAGAACCAACAGTTCTACCACCCTCACGGATAGCAAATCTTGTACCCTCTTCTAGCGCAACTGGAGCAATAAGCTCAACAGTTATTTTTAGGTTATCGCCAGGCATAACCATCTCTGTACCTTCTGGTAGACTGATTGAACCAGTAACATCTGTTGTTCTTACATAAAATTGTGGTCTATAGTTATTAAAGAATGGAGTATGACGACCGCCTTCTTCTTTAGTTAAGATATACACTTCACCTTCAAATTGTGTATGTGGAGTGATAGATTTTGGCTTACATAGAACCATACCTCTTTCAACATCTTCTTTTTTAGTACCACGTAATAGAACGCCTACGTTATCGCCAGCTTCACCTTGATCCATCTCTTTTCTAAACATTTCAACACCGGTAACTGTTGTTGTTTGAGTATCACGGATACCAACGATTTCAATAGTATCGCCAACTTTCACAACACCTTTTTCAATTCTACCTGTAACAACTGTACCACGACCAGAAATTGAGAATACATCTTCAATTGGCATTAAGAAATCTTTATCAGTTGCACGAACTGGAGTTGGAATATAGCTATCAACTGCATCCATAAGAGCCATAATTTTAGCTGACCACTCACCATCTATACCAGCTTTAGCTTCTTCAAGCGCTTGAAGAGCAGAACCGCTAACAATTGGAGTGTCATCACCTGGGAAATCATATTCACTTAGAAGTTCACGAATTTCCATTTCAACTAACTCTAAAAGTTCGGCATCATCAACCATATCAGCTTTGTTCATGAAAACAACAATATATGGAACACCAACTTGGCGAGATAATAGTATATGTTCACGAGTTTGTGGCATTGGGCCATCAGCTGCAGAAACAACTAGGATAGCGCCGTCCATTTGAGCAGCACCAGTAATCATATTTTTAACATAGTCGGCGTGACCTGGACAGTCAACGTGTGCATAGTGGCGATTTGTTGTTTCATATTCAATATGAGAAGTAGCAATTGTAATACCTCTCTCTTTTTCTTCTGGAGCATTATCGATATTATCGTAATCTTTAAGCTCTGCAAGACCTTTTCTTGATAAAACAGCAGAAATAGCAGCTGTTAGTGTAGTTTTACCATGGTCAACGTGACCGATAGTACCAATATTTACGTGTGGCTTATTTCTTGAAAACTTCTCTTTAGCCATTGTATCCTCCGTTATAAAATTCAACTTTTATACTTAAAGTTTGTATTTTTTGTATTTCTTATTTCTACTTTTATGGAGCTCATAGCGGGACTTGAACCCGCGACCTCTTCCTTACCAAGGAAGTGCTCTACCTCTGAGCCATATGAGCGTTTCTAGATATGGAAACTTCAGCTTGGCAAAACAGAGTTATACTAAAATTATACAAACACCGAAAAACTAAAAAATGACTAAGATTAACTGCAGAATAGAATATAAATTCAAAAAAACAGCTCCCAGTCAAATTTAAATGGAGCGGGAAACGGGACTCGAACCCGCGACCCTCAGCTTGGAAGGCTGATGCTCTAGCCAACTGAGCTACTCCCGCGTATAGCAATGGTGGTGAGACGTGGATTCGAACCACGGAAGACATAGTCAGCAGATTTACAGTCTGCCCTCGTTGGCCACTTGAGTATCTCACCCTAAGTAATTAAAATAATGATTGCTATATGTATCTGGTCAAACACTGTAAAGATAAATGGAGCTGGTGAACGGAATCGAACCGCCGACCTACTGCTTACAAGGCAGTTGCTCTACCGGCTGAGCTACACCAGCACCTTTAACTTGTGAGCTGAAATTATAGCTAATTTTATTTTATTTGTCAAGGGTTTTTTGAATAATTTTAAAAAATTTCGCCAATTTTTTTATAATCGGCGAAATCTTAGTATTTAGAATTTATTTTTATTTATATTAGTAAGCATCTCTTCACTCATCTCTTCAACATTATTTGAGATACTAGCTATTTTAGTAGTTTCTTCATAATTGCGTTCTGTACCATTCTCTATAGCGCTCATAGCTTCGTTTATTTGATTGATTGCTGCAGTTTGTTCGTTAATGCTAGCACTCATATCAGTAATACTTTGAGTTAAAATATTTACATTAGCTTCAATTTCAGTTAGAGATTTGCCAGTTTTTTCAGCTAATGTTCTAACTTCATCGGCCACAACTGAAAATCCTCTACCATGTTCACCAGCACGAGCAGCTTCTATAGCAGCATTTAGAGCAAGTAAATTTGTTTGTTCAGCTATATCTTTAATGATAATAATAATATTTTTAATATCATCACTTTGCTTTATAACCTCATTTGCTCTTTCATTTATAGAATTCATTGAGCTGCTTAACTCCTCTACGGCTGCGGCACTCTCTTGTAAAGATGCTGCTTGAAGTTTTGATGATTCATTTAATTTATCAATTCCATCTTTCATATTGTGTGATGCTTCATATAGTGTTTGACTGGATTTTTGTGATAGGCGTAGCATCGCTACAGTAGCATCACCTAACTCATTTACACCATCAGCCATTTTAAGAAGATAGTGTTTTAAATTCTCATTTGAAGCTCTTTGAGTATAGTCATGCTCTGAGTATTTGGCTATAATTTTAACTATCTCATTTATATTTTTTTCAAGTGCTAAGGCCATGTTGTTTAGCGTCTCTTGTAGTTGTTTCATTAGTGGAGAATCGCAATTGCTATTTAAACGCACATTAAAACTACCTTGAGATAGCTCTTTTAGAGTTTTTACTGTTTCATTAATAAATTTACGCTCAGAGCCGATTTGAATGCGTAAATTTGATATATTTTGATTAATCATCTTAGCTATTACGCCAAATTCATCTTTTGAGTTAATATCTATGGTCTTGCAATCATCTTTTTCATGTCCAAGGAAAGCAAAAAATCCTCTAAGCCCATCACTAACTGGCTCAATTTGAGCTATCTTTTTACGAAGAACAATAGAACCAAGCACAATCACGATAATATTAATAATGAATAATCCTAAAACAGCATCAAAATATAGTGTAGTTTTATCGATTTTAGATTGCACTTCTTGATCTGTTCTGCTCTTAAGCATCACAAAAAACTCATCAATTGGCTCCATAATTTTAGCTTTTTCAATGTGATATTCTTTAGAATGAGTTAAATCAATTGCTAGGCCTACATCTGGCTGACCTATGATGGTGTATTGACCATTACTATCCATAAATTTACCCATTACCGCATTCATAGCTCTAGTTTCGATATCTACTAAGTAATTTGAGCGAGCCTCAGACTCTTTTAATTTATCTAGCTCGGCTCTACTAAAGCCTAACGCTTCCATTTTTTTAGTCAAAGCAATTGTCTCGTTACTATCTGGGCGAGGCTTTTGGCCTGTTGCTGCTACAAAATCCCAATAAATTCTTTCATAATTCATAGGTCTTGGAACTTTACCATTTCTAATATCTAATATAGTATTATACTGGTCAATATAGTGACTATCACCTGTAACGCTATAAGTACGAGCTAATCTAGTTAAATCATCAGAACTTTGGCGAAGTTCATCAGCTAGTATATATGACTGATATCTTCTCTCAGATGCCTCTATAAGCTCATCTTGTACACCAATCACTCCAAGTAGAGCGACTAAATTTAAAACGACTATAGTAATAATCGCACCAAAAATAGCATAAAACAAGGTAGTGAATTTCATGAAAATCCTTAAAAATAGTAAAATTGCGATTTTGTTATAATACAAATATTGTAGTTAAATATTGCTTAAGTTTATGGGTAAATATTAATAATTTATTTAAAGAATTTAACTTAGCGTGAGAAAACTCACGCAATAAATATAATTGAGTTTATAAACTCTCTTTAATCTCTATAGTAGTGATTTTATCCCCTTGTCTAATCGCATCTAAAACACTCTTGCTCTCATCATCTATCAACTCGCCAAATATAGTATGGACACCATTAAGATGTGGTTGTGGGCTATGGCATACGAAAAATTGGCTACCGCCTGTATCTCTGCCGGCGTGTGCCATGCTTAGGCTACCTCTATTATGTTTACGTTTTTGACCGACACATTCGCATTTGATTCTCCAGCCTGGGCCACCAACACCATTACCGTACGGGCAACCACCTTGGATAACAAAATTTGGTATAACTCTATGAAAATTAAGTCCATCATAAAATCCAGATTTAGCTAATTCTACGAAGTTAGCTACGGTTTGTGGAGTTTCATCTGGATATAACTCGGCTATCATATCGCCTTTATCTGTTTTGATAACTGCGAATTTACATTTAGATAATTCATTGGCATCTATATCATATATTTTTAACTCTTCCATTAATTCTCCTTATTCTATATTTGTATATACTGCTTGGATATCATCGTCATCATCAAGCTTATCTAAAAGCTTTTCAATCTCACTAAGCTCTTCATCATTGAGCGAAATTGTGGAATTTGGAATGTATTGTAAGCTACCTTTTTTAAGTGTTAGATTACACTTCTCAATCCCATCGCTAAGCGTGCCAAAGCTCTTATAATCACCATATATCATCAAGCTATCTTCGCCTTGTTCTAATAACTCAAGGCCATAATCTATAAGCTCTAATTCTAACTCTTCTAGATCACTACTTGGTAACTCTACTTCAAATACCGCCTTACGACTAAACATAAAACTAAGGCTACCGCTAGGCAAAATCTCTCCACCATTTTTGTTAAATATAGCCTTTACATTTGCTACTGTCCTAGTGGCATTATCAGTAGCTGCTTCTACGATGATTTGAACGCCGTGAGCTGCCTTGCCATCATAAAATATAGTTTTGATATCGCTACTATCTTTGCCACTTGCCCTTTTGATTGCTGCGTCAATATTATCTTTTGGCATATTTTGAGCTTTGGCTGTAGCTATGGCTGAGCGGAGTTTTGGGTTCATATCTGGATCGCTTCCACCCTCTTTGGCCGCTACTGTGATCGCTTTAGCTAATTTGGGAAATAACTTGCTCATCTTATCCCATCTAGCCTCTTTACTAGCTCTTCTATACTCAAATGCTCGTCCCATTTTTGTCCTTTTGGATTTTCTAAGGCGGTAATTATATCAAAAAATCGTTAAATTTTAATTAGCTATATAATTATATAATTTTTAAAATCTCAATTAAATTTAGGATAAATCGTGAAATTTGAAGTTAAAAATATCAATTGCCAAAGTTGTGTAAATTTGATTAAGAATTCTCTTGAAGATGAATTTGGCACTATTATCATTGATTTAACAAGTGAGCCAAAAATTCTTACTATAGATATAAATAGTGATGAGATTAAGGCTAAATTTATAGATGAGCTAAATGAGCTTGGCTTTGAAGTTATTAAAGAAATTTAGGAATTTACTTGAATAAGATTGAGTTAAAAATTAGCGGAATGAGCTGTGTAAATTGTGCAAATTCTATTAAAAAATCAGCACTAAAAATCCCGGGAATAAAGTCTGCAAATGTAGATTTTAACACTCATTGTGCTGTATTTGAATATGATCAAAATGCTGATATAGAAGCATTAAAAAATAAAATTATTAAACTTGGTTTTGGTATTGCAAACAATCAAGATGAGCTTGAAAATGCTCAAAATAAAGAATTAAAAAATTACCAAAATAAATTTATAATCTGTTCTATAATTAGCGCAGCTCTTATGTGGGCAGAGATGAGTAAATCCAATCCTATACCTATGCCATTTATGATTGCTTTGGCTTGTATTGGGATATTTTATTGCGGATCTAGTTTTTACTCTCATGCATTAAAGAGCTTAAAAGAGCGTAATTATGATATGAATGTACTTATATTTTTGGGTACTTTTTGTGCATTTTGCTACTCTATTTTTGCCACAATTTTTCATAATCAAATTCCACAAAATCTAAACTATCTATATTTTAGCGGTGCGACAATGATTATAACCTTTGTCTTGCTTGGCAAATATTTAGAAAATAAAGCCAAAGCCACTGCTTCATCTTACCTAAAATCTTTAATAAATCTAAGCCCAACCAAAGCTTTTATCATCTCTAGCGATGGGAGTACCAAAGAGACTTTAGCTAGTAGTCTTAAAATCGGAGATATAGTTTTAGTCAAAACTGGCTCTATAATTCCATGTGATGGCATTATAGAAAATGGAGGTGCTGAGATAGATACAAGTGCAATAAATGGCGAAAGTATGCCAGTTTATAAAAGCACTGGTCAGATGGTATATAGCGGTACTCTAAACTGCAATGGCCATATATTAATAAAAGTTACTAAAAGTCCAAATGATACCTTACTGGCTCAAATTTTAAATCTTATTCAAAACGCAGCTAGTAAAAAGCTATCTATCTCACGCATAGCTGATAAAGTAGCAAATATTTTCATCCCCTTAGTAATAGCTACTTCTGTGGCTACATTTTGTATCTGGGCTAGTTTTGGTATGGAATTTAATGGAATTTTAAGTGCTATTTGCGTACTTATTATCTCATGTCCTTGTGCCTTAGGACTTGCTACGCCAATTGCTATAGTTTGTGCTATATCACTGGCTTTGAAGCATTCAATTTTGATTAAAAATCCAGTTGCCCTAGAGCAATTCAATGATATTAAATTTGCCGTATTTGATAAAACTGGAACCATCACAACAGCAGATATAAGCGTAATAGAAACCAGTCTTAATAAAAATGATTTATCCATAGTAGCCAATATCTCGGCACTAAACTCGCACCCAGTTTCAAATGCGATTACAAACTACGCCAAAGAGCTAATCAATGTCAAATTTCAAAGTAAATTTGAGTATATTAGCGGGCTTGGAATTAAAAGCGATAATGTTTTAATAGGCAATGAAAGATTACTAAATTTAAATTTAATATCCATAGACAAAAATCAAAAAGCCATAATAGAGCAAAAAATGGATATTGGCTATGGGGTTATCTTAGTAGCGATTAATGGCAAATTTAGCGGATATATCGCAATTAGCGATACTATAAAGCCTGAGGCAAAAGAGGTTATAAAGAGCCTAAAATCACAAAATATAACCCCAGTAATTTTAAGCGGAGATAGTCATAAAATCAGCAATCTAGTAGCCAAAGAACTTGATATAGATATGGTTTATAGCGAGGTTTTACCACATCAAAAATATGAGATAATAGAAGATTTAAAAAAATCAGGAAAAGTCGCATTTATAGCAGATGGAATCAACGATGCTGCTGCTTTAAGGGCTGCTGATATCTCTATAGCGATGAACTCTGGAAGCGATCTAGCCAAAAATAGCGCCGATATAATCTTAATGCAAAATAGTCTAAATGGAGTTATAAAAAGCATAAATCTAGCCAAAAAAAGCAACACTACTATAAAACAGAATTTAACTTGGGCGTTTGGATATAATACTATTTGTATTCCAATTGCTGCTGGAATTTTAGAGCCATCTTTTGGAATTCATCTTACACCGATGTGGGCAGCACTTGCTATGAGTCTAAGCTCTATTAGCGTAGTTTTAAACTCTTTAAGATTAAAACTAGCTAGAATTTAGACTATGTTTATTCACATAGATCTTGATGCATTTTTTATCAGTGCAGCTGCAACAATAGATAAAAGCTTAATTGGTAAAAAAGCCGCCGTAGCAAGTGGAAGTAAATTTGATATATTTGGCGACTATCATGAGTATGGCATAATTTTAAGCGCTACCTATGAAGCTCGTGCTATAGGAATTAACTGCACTATGCACTCAAGTTTAGCTAAAAAACTCTGTCCTGATTTAATCATCGTTCCAACAGATTTTGAGCTATATCATAAATTATCAAATTCTCTTTATAATTTATTGCTTAATTATACTGATGAAATTGAGAAGTATAGTATTGATGAGTATTTTATAGATCTTGCTGGAACAAAATATGATATTAATCCTTTAGTATTTGCTAATAAGCTTAAATTTGAGATAAATAATAAACTAAATTTACCTTGTAGTATAGGAATTGCGCCAAATAAACTACTAGCTAAGCTTGCAACCAATCTAGCAAAACCTAGCAAAATATATCAAATAAATAGTCCCCAAGAGATAGAAAATTTACAAATTTCCAAGCTTCCAGGAGTAGGTAAATCTCTTTATAAAAGCTTACAAAAATATGGAGTTACTACTATTAAAGATGCTCTAAATGCCAAGCATATATTTGACAAACTTGGCAAATATGCCATAAATCTTTATAGCTCTTTAAATTTACTCCATCAAGACAAAATTATTAAAAATCAGCCACGCAAATCTCTAGCTATAGCTAGAAGCTTTGCCCCAATTAAAAATAGAGATGATATCAATAAAAGATTAATGACTCTATGTAGGCATCTATATTTTGAAGTAGCCTCACTTGCTTTAACCCCAAGCAGGATCGAGCTAAAACTTCGCTATAAAGGACAAGAGCAAATAAGCATAAGCACTACTATTAGTGCTAACTTTACTCACAAATTTTTAGAACAGATTACTAAAGATCTATTTATAAACTTAGATAAATTTAAAGAGTATGAGATAAACTATCTAAGTCTTTGTGCGGCTGGATTTGATAAGCAGCAACAGCGATCTTTATTTGATACTCAAAGTCCAAAAAATAGCAAAATTAGTACTGCCATAATGCAAATTCAAAAAAAATATGGTGTAGATGCTATTAAAAGCTTATCTGAGTTTTAAGCAAAATTTAGCTAAAATCAGCAAAAAATTTAAGGAAAATTATGAAAGTAGCCGATGCGTACTCTATGATTTGCATGGTTTTTGCTAGTAATTTTGCTAATGCAATCACTAATGAAGCGATCAAAAAACTACAGCCAACTTGGATGATAAAAACCCAAAATCTAGAAAATGAAAAGGGTAACGCCCTGCTAGCTAGAGCTTTAATGCACTGCAAAGCTGAGGAGATTGCTGCAGATTTGGATAATTTTAAAGTTGCGTGCTCACTAAAATTTTTTAGGCAAGTTAGCGATGAAGAGATAGAGCATTTGTATAAACAGCTTAACTTTGATAAGCCATTTACTAACTTACGTGCTACCCATGTTTCAAATATGTTTGCTCTACTTGGCGTTATATTTAAAAATAATACAAATGAAAAAACTCATACAATTCTTGGAATGTATTTGGTTGATTTTTTCTTGCCTAGTTTGGTGTTATTTGCTAAATTTCTACGTTATAATGCCAAAACTCCATATTATCAAGCTATGGGCGAATTTATAATGGATTTTATAAAAACTCTTAAGACAAATTTGGGGTTAAAAATTGACGTTAAATAGCTGGAATTTAATCTATTTAAATATGAACCCAGTGGCATTTAGCCTATTTGGATTAAATATACACTGGTATGGAATTATGTATGTTTTAGCCTTGCTAGTAGCGCTTTGGATGGCTAAATTTGTTGTTAAAAAAGACAAACTACCAATCTCAAATTCGCTTTTAGATAGCTACTTTTTCTGGGTTGAAATCGGCGTAATTTTAGGTGCTAGGCTAGGCTATATCATCATTTATGACCCAAATACCCTATACTATCTCACTCACCCATGGCAGATTTTTAATCCGTTTATAAATGGCGAATTTGTAGGTATTCGTGGAATGAGCTACCATGGTGCTGTTGTTGGATTTATTATTGCGACTCTTCTGTTTTGCTATAAATTTAAGCAAAATATCCTTTTATATCTTGACCTTGTAGCAATTAGTGTGCCATTAGGTTATATCTTTGGTAGAGTTGGAAATTTCTTAAATCAAGAGTTAATTGGTCGTACTACTGATGTGAGCTGGGGTGTAGTAAGTGCAGGCGTATTACGCCATCCTAGTCAACTTTATGAAGCTGTGCTTGAAGGACTAGTGATATTTGTTATTTTATATTTTTACCGTATTTATAAGCAATTTAATGGTGAATTAATCGCCCTTTATGCAATGCTTTATCCAATTATGCGATTTATTTGCGAGTTTTACCGTGAGCCTGATTTTGGTATTGGGTTTGTCGCATTTGGACTTAGCATGGGACAAATTCTCTCTATTATTATGTTTGGCTTTGGGTTTTGGCTATATATTTGGCTTAAGTGGGTAAAAAAGTAGCTTAGAGATATTCTGTATTTATCCACTTTAAGCCCTTTAAGTTGTCATTAAAAGTAAATATAATTAAATTATCTATTTTTTAGTGATTCTTTTAATATATTTTTAATATCTTTAGTTATCTCTTCTTCACTCTCAATCATCTCGTATAGCTTAAATCCAGCCTCTATAATTGCATATAACTCAGGCTTTGTTGTTCGCCATCTTTGTAGTGTTCTAGTAGTTGTGCGTAGTATTCGCGCTTTATCTTGCATTGTGTATTTCATAATGATAGATTAGCAGATTTGTATTTAAATAAAAATTCAGATATTATTTCATAATTTTATTAAAAATTTAGACTTAATATCTTATAATTCATCTCACTAAATTTACAAAAAGGATTAAAATGTTTAAGGTATTTAAATATTCCATTTTTGCTGGAGTGTTTTTGACTTTAGCAGGGTGTGGAACAAAAATTGAAATCTTGCCAGAAATAGTTGAATCTAGCAAAGACCAACATATAATCTACGCTAAATTTGATAGTAATAAAACTTATATGAAAAAGTATCTCCCAAGTAATGTTATAATAAAAGATGATGCTCCTATTAGCGTTAAGTATAGTTTTACCAATATAAAAACAGGAAATATAACAATTGAACATAATTTAACATTAGAAATGAAAGCTGATTTGAAATTTTTTAATAACAACAAAGAGATTAATATAACTTCATTTTGTAATACATATAAACATGCATCAGTATTTTCTTATGGTAATTATACAAAATTCAGAAAAGTATGTATTCCTGAAATTCAAAAAAATCTACAACAGCAGATAAATATTAAATTTGAAAAAGGAGAATTTAATGTATTTAAATAAAAGCTTTACAGTTTTAACTATTTTCATTATGGCAATTATTGTCACTGGATGCGGTGCCAGAGGAGCTTATTTTAATAAATTTGAACAACCTACCGATGGCAATGCTTCAATTTATGTATATAGGCCTGCTATGTTTTTTCGTGGCGGTATGAGATATAATGTCATAATAAGCGATGATGATAATGATATAACAGAAGGATTAATGAGCAATGGTGCCTATATTTATACACAAGTTCCAGCAAATAGAGAAATAGAGATTAAAACCGATACTACAAGCGTAGGATCAATTTTAATCGATACAGAAAATCAAAAAACTTATTGTATAAAATCTTATCCCGTTGAAGGTTTTATCTCTAGAGCTAAAATAATGCAAGTTGATATGGAAACTTGCAAAAAAGAGATTATAAATACTCAATTACATGAATAATTACTCGAGCCTAGATTTCTAGGCTTGGTTTTATCCAATTTTATTTCAATGCCTTTCAATTTCGTTTTATAATAATAGCTAAATTTAACTAAAATTCACCGGATCGATATCAGGTAAGGCGCCATAATCTCTAGCAATTTTACTAGCCTTTAATAGCGGAGTATGAGTAGCAGATCGTAAAAGTATCTGATAGCGGTGCTTAGATGCTATTAACTCTATAATGCACTTACCATACCCTACTATCTCTAGCTCAGCCATACTCTTTAGCTTGCCTAAAATTTGCTGCATTTTACTCACAGCCTTAGATTCATCTTTATCTTCAATTTTAATACGCAAAAGCCTCATAAATGGTGGATATAGCCCCTCTCGCACAGCCATCTCATCAGCAATAAAACGATCAAATTCATCCATATATTCAGCAAAAAACTCACACTTTAATCCCTGTATAATCACCCTGCCATAGTTAGCACGCCCCGCACGCCCCGCTACTTGCATAGCTAGAGCCAGACTCTTGCTTCTAGCTTGATAATCACTATAATCTAAATGCTCATCAAGCCCCATAATGATAGCAAGACTAACATTATGATAATCATGCCCTTTGCTTAACATCTGAGTACCGACAATTATATCAATTTTATATTCATTAAAATTTTTAAGAAGAGTTGTTAGTTTTTTTTGTGTAGTAATCTCATCACGGTCAAATTTTGCCACATTTGCAAGCGGAAAATACTCTTTAATCTGGGCGACTAACTCACTAGTTCCAATTTTACGAGACTCTAGCATATCACTATTACACTGGGCACAAGCACTAGGAATCATACAAGCAAATCCGCAGTAATGACATCTCATTGCCCTATTTTTTTTATGTAAGCTTAGGGCAATAGAACAGTATGGGCACTGCATACTTTGGCCACACTTTTGACAAATTAGAAATTTAAAATTCGCTCTAGTTGGTAAAAATATTATTACCTGTTTTTTAGCCTGCAAGGCTTGTGAAATCTCACCTAAAATTAACTCATTTAATCCTGTTGGACTATGGTCATAGATATACTCTTTTTGTGATGCGTAAAATCTTCCTTTTAGCCTAAAATTCGGAAATTTAGCATAGCTATTTAGACTTGGTGTAGCACTTCCTAAAATGCATTTTATCCCCATTTTATTTGCAATATAAATAGCTAAATCTTTAGCATTATAGTATGGGTCGCTGTTGCTTTTATAACTCTCATCATGTTCTTCATCAACTACAATTAACCCCAAATCACTAAAAGGCAAAAATAGTGCTGAGCGTGCGCCTGCGATTAGGCGAATTTTGCCTTGACTAAACTCACTTAGCAAATTTTGCTTTTTTTTAGGTGTGATTTTAGAGTGCCACACACCTACGCTATCTCCAAAATATGCTTCTAAGCGCTCTTGCATCTGCGGTGTAAGAGAAATTTCAGGCATTAAAAATAATGCTTGTTTACCTAGGTTTAAATACTCACGAATTAAGCTAATATATATCTCACTTTTACCGCTTCCTGTATCGCCAAAAAGCAAACTAATAGGATTTTTTTTAATAAATTTAGCAGCTTCAAGCTGTAGAGGGCTTAAATTTGGCGCTTTGATAAAACTACACTTTGATTTGCCATAATGACTAAAAGGTTCAAATAATCCTAATGAAACACCAATTTCGCAGGTATAGTAATAACTAATAAATTTAGCCAGTGTAATTTGTAGCTGTGTAAAGGTTAAATTTAACCGCTCAATAACTGGCAATGTTTTAAAATCTGGCTTTGGTACTGCTTTTATTATACAACCATTTTGAGTTTTATTTCTTAGCTTTATAGTAACTATTTCAAATTCATTTAGCACGCACTGACTCTCATATGTAAGCGGAGCTAAATTTGCACCTATTATGGCAATCTCATAGTAGTTCATAGTTTTAGTTTATCACAAATTTCTTGTGGGCTTAGGCAATTTATAGTAGCATTGCTATCATAGCTAAATCTCACGCTATTATCAAAAACTAAATTTTGATTATCAATACTCCACTTGTGCAAATTTAACTCAGTTAAAATTTGCGAATTTAAAACTGGTTCTTGCACTTTAGCACTAAGCAAAAGAGCGGTTTTTTGGTGGAGAATATTTGCTTGAATTGTAGCTATATCGGTTTTGATTTTGAGTAAATTTGCATCATCTTTACTAAAAAATAGCCTTGGCACTGCTATTGCTAACAAAACACCAAGGATAATAATAACAAATGTTAATTCAATTAAGCTAAATGCTTTTATCATGAGTTAGGGCTTTGTCTATATTGCCAAGAATCGAGCTTAGCTCATTTTTTTGCTCATAATTTTCATAGCACTTTTGAATAAAGGCAGTAAGCAAAGCCTTGATAGTAAGGAGATTTTTATCATCCAAATAGTGTCGTAACTCCTCCTCAAAATAGTCAGCAAATTCATCATCAAGAGTAATATTAAAATCTTTACTAGCTATATTTAAAGAGATTTGTCTCATCGACCAAGCACAGCCTCAACTTGCTTTAATAAATCATCGCTAGCTAGGTCTTGATTTTTTAGCTCCTCTTCAAGCCTCATTATTTGATTTGATTTAGCTTCGTTTTGTGCTTTAACGCTAATTAATTCATTTCTTAAAGCCTCATTAGCTTCGCATACTTCTTCATATTTTAGCATCAGCTCAGTTACTTTTGAAGCTAGATTATTTAAAACCTTTCCGTTTTCTAACATTACAAATCCTTATTTTATGGTGATTAAAGTGAATAATTTTATCATATTTTTTGTAAATATGGGCTAAATTTTAGCTATTTTTTAGCAATTTTAGTGTAGGAAATTTAAAATTTTGGTTAAATAAAAAATGGTAAAATCGCCAAAAATTAAGGCAATAATATGGACAAATTCGATTTAAATAGCAAATTTTCACCTAGTAAAGACCAGCAAAACGCCATTAACAATATTGTAAACGCATTTAAAAATGGTGCAAAGTATAGCGTATTACTAGGCGTAACAGGTAGTGGCAAGACATTTACCATGGCAAATGTAATAAAGCAGTTAAATATCCCAACACTAATTATGACACACAATAAATCCCTAGCCGCTCAGCTATATAGTGAATTTAAAGGCTTTTTCCCACACAATCATGTGGAGTATTTTATAAGTTACTATGACTACTATCAGCCTGAGGCATATATCCCAAGACAAGATTTATTTATAGAAAAAGATAGCGCTATAAACGATGAATTAGAGCGCCTAAGACTATCAGCTACAGCAAATTTACTCGAACACGATGATACTATCGTGATAGCTAGCGTATCAGCAAATTATGGTCTAGGTAATCCAGCCGAATACAAAGGTATGGTTATTACTTTAGAGCGTGGTATGCAAATTAGCCAAAAAGAGCTACTTTTAAAGCTAGTTGATATGGGTTATAAAAGAAATGATAGCTACTTTGATAGGGCTGATTTTCGTGTAAATGGTGATGTAGTAGATATCTATCCGGCATATTTTTGCGATGAAGCTATTAGACTAGAGTTTTTTGGTGATGAAATTGAAGAGATTTATCACTTTAACGCACTAGAGAATAAAAAAACTAAAAATTTAAATAAATTTATTCTATACGCAACAAGTCAATTTGTAGTCGGAGAAAATCGCTTAAAAGAAGCGATTAAAGGGATTGAGGCTGAACTAGATGAAAGACTTAAATTTTATGAAAATCAGGGGCGAATGGTTGAATATCAACGACTTAAGCAACGGGTTGAATTTGATCTAGAAATGCTAGCTACCACTGGAAGCACAAAGGGCGTAGAAAACTATGCTAGATATCTTACCGGTCAAAAAGCAGGAGAGACACCATACTCGATGTTTGATTATTTTGAAATGAATGGACAAGATTATCTAATTATAGTTGATGAAAGCCATGTTAGCTTGCCACAATTTCGTGGAATGTATGCAGGCGATAGAAGTAGAAAAGAGATCTTAGTAGAGTATGGATTTAGATTGCCTAGCGCACTAGATAATAGACCGCTGAAATTCGATGAGTTTATAGTCAAAAAAGGGAAATTTCTCTTTGTCTCTGCTACGCCAAATGAGTATGAAATTCAGCTAGCAAACAATCATATATATGAGCAAATTTTACGCCCAACTGGCCTGCTAGATCCTGAGATTGAGGTAATTAGTAGTGATAATCAAGTTGAAGTTCTTTATGATAGAGCAAAAGCTGTAATAGAACGAGGCGAAAGAGTGCTAATAACTACTTTAACAAAAAAGATGGCCGAAGAGTTAACAAGATACTATCTAGAGCTTGGATTAAAAATCAAATATATGCACTCAGATATTGATGCTGTGGAGCGAAATGAGCTAATACGCGGTCTAAGGCGTGGGGATTATGATATTTTAGTTGGGATAAATCTACTTCGTGAGGGATTAGATCTTCCTGAGGTGAGTCTAGTAGCAGTAATGGATGCAGATAAGGAAGGATTCTTGCGTTCTAAAACTAGCTTAATCCAGACAATGGGGCGAGCTGCTAGAAATGTAAATGGCAAGGTGATTTTATTTGCTAATAAAATTACTAGTTCAATGCGTGAAGCTATTGATATTACTTCTGCACGCCGCAAATACCAAGATGAATATAATAAAGCAAATGGTATCACACCAAAAAGTGCAAGTCGCAATATCGAAGATAGTTTAAAAGAGGATGATACTATAGAGCTTTATACTAAGGCTAAAAAGCTTGAAAAGATGCCAGCTAATGAGCGTGCTAAGATGATCAAGGAGCTAAGAACTATGATGATGGAAGCTGCTAAAAATCTTGAGTTTGAAAAGGCAGCCGCACTGCGTGATGAGATTGCTAAGTTACGACAAATTTAATCATTATAATGTTTATTATTACTGGAAAATAAATAATTTTTAACAATAAACCCTCGCAATGACTAAGCATTGCGAGTAAATTTAAGCTATTAAAGATTTAAATTTAAGTTACTGTAGTAGTCTTAATATATTTTGTTGTACAGCATTTGCTTGACTCATAGCGTAGCTTCCACTTTGGGCTAGTATGTTAAATTTAGAGAAGTTTGCACTCTCACTAGCAAAGTCTACATCTCTTATTTGAGATTCAGCTGATTTTACATTTACTTGGGTAACTGTAATATTATTTATAGTAGCTACTAATTGATTTTGTACTGAACCTAGGTCAGCTCTTAGCTTATCTAGACTTTTTCTAGCTGCTTCAGCTACATCAACCATAGCTTGAGCACCACCATAAGTATTTACGCCACCGGCTTGGTCTGTCATTTGACCTGCATTAGAGGCTCCGCCATTAAAAAATCCCATTGCTTTAGCAATTGTAGCACTAATTGTACCAGAGTTCATATATTTTAAATTCACTGAAGCTTGATTATAAGTAGCCGATGCGATTGAAGCTTCGGTAATAGCTGCAGCTGTCATACCACTAATAGCTGACATACCATTTAAACCCACTTTAATATCTCTAGCATCTTGGCGAACAAATGTGATTTGACCCATTAACACAGTGCCAAGAGAAGCATTTGCACTACCACCGCCTGCAGAAGCACCTGACAATCTACCGCCTAAAGCTGTATAGCTGTCTGAAAAAGTACCAATTCTTATAGCTCTACCATCTTTAGCAGCTAAAACTAATCTACCGTTATCTAGACTTGCTTCTACTCCAGTTTCATCTTTTTTAGCGTTAATTGCTGCAGTTAAAGCATTGTCGGCATCGTTTGCTTGGGTTTTAATATTTCCTATCATTACACCGTTAATTGCTAAGCCTTTAACATTTCCAGCTTTTACCGCTTCGCTAAAAATTTGAGTATTATTTACATTTACTTTTACACCAGTTTTATCTGATACACCATTCATCATATCAGCTACGGCTTTGTAACCATCTTTCCATAGATCGCTAGCTTCTATTTTTTGAAATTCATAACCACTAGGATATCCATCAACACCACTAAGTTTTACAGTTAAACCTGCTGAAAAAGCTCCAGATATAACTGAAAATATCGCATTATTTGTAGTCTCAAACCTAGTATGCCCAATTGTATTTGAGTTTGTAGCACCTATGCTTACTTTAGCTGTTTCATTACTATAAGCACCAATTTGGAAGTTTTTGTTTGAAAAATTTCCATTTAGTAGTTGTTGGCCATTAAAGCTTGTAGTAGTAGCTATCATATCTA
>NZ_MJKK01000007.1:0-81594 GCF_002138755.1 Campylobacter sp. P0109 | reverse complement strand
AACTTTTCCTTTGTGTTAAGATTTCCCTATAAAACTTAAATCCATTTAGGGGTTGTTTTTATTATATCGAACCAAATATTAAAAAGTTTATATATGGGGGGGGGGATTTTGATAAATTTGAAGAAAATATTGCAAATTTTTAATAAATTTGAGTAATTAATTAAATTTAGATTAGATATTGTAGTTTTATAACTTGGGTATTTTATAATTTTTAGAGTGAAATTTAGATTGGATTGGATGAGATATTAAAATATTATGGGGGTGTAATTAAATTTGTGGGTTTTAGAGATTTGGGGAGGTTAATGAGTTGGCTATGGGATAAGAGTGAATTTGATAGTTTTTGGTTTATAGATAATGTTAAAAAATAAATTTGCCTACTCATAAAAATTATGAGTAGGCCTTAGTGATTAAATTATAAATTTAATTTAACTCATCGCTATAATCAGCTGCGGCTAAGCGTTTTAATTGTCTATATCGTCGCTTAGCGTCGTTTAGGTTTTTAGCAAATAGCTCATCTGCGTGACTAGGATTGATCTTTTTAAGCGAGTTATAACGAACTTCGTTTAATAAAAACTCTTCATATCTATCCCAATTAGGCTCTTTGGATGTGATTTTAAGCGGGTTTTTGCCTTGGGCTAATAGGCTTGGATCATAGATATATGTAGGCCAATATCCACAAGCTGTGGCTAACTCCGCTTGCTCTCCTGACATAGTAAGGCCACCTTTGATACCATGAGCTATACATGGAGAATAGGCTATTATAAGACTTGGGCCATCATATTCTTCGGCTGCGGTGATAGCTTTTATCACATTTGCTTGGCTAGCGTTTAGATTGATTTGGGCTACAAAGATATTGCCATAAGTCATTGAAATTTGGCCTAGATCTTTCTTTTGGACTGCTTTGCCACTAGCGCTAAATTGTGCTACTGAGCCACTTCGGCTAGATTTTGAGCTTTGGCCGCCTGTGTTTGAATAAACCTCTGTATCAAGAACCAAGACATTGACATTTTCACCACTTGCTAATACATGATCCAAACCGCCATATCCGATATCATAAGCCCAGCCATCGCCTCCAATAATCCATTGTGATTTTTTGGCTATGTATTGTTTAAGGCTTAAAAGCTCTTTTGCCCCTTCGAAATTTGAATTTGCTTCAAGTAGTGGGACTAAGGTATCTCTAATATTTTGGGTGGCTATTCTATCATTTTTATTAGCTAACCAGTCATTATATAGCGCTGCTATAGCATTTGGGGCTTTGTCTTTGGTATTTAGCATTATGCTCTCTACTCTATTGCGGATAGTTTGCATAGCTATCTCCATACCCATACCAAACTCAGCATTATCTTCAAATAGCGAATTCGCCCATGCTACACCATTGCCTGTTTTATTAGATTTTCTATATGGCGATGATGGTGCTGACCCACCATAAATAGAGCTACAACCAGTCGCATTGGCCACCATCAACTGTTCGCCAAATAGCCTTGTAACTAGAGTGATATATGGCGTTTCACCGCATCCTGGACATGCGCCGTGGAATTCAAATAAAGGTTGAGCAAAGCCAGAGCCTTTGACGCTTTGTTTGTTCATTAAATCATCTTTATAGACAACTTTTTTAAATAGATAATCTGCGTTTTCTTGTTCGCCTTTTTCTATTTCGCCATTTAACGGCACCATTACTAGGGATTTTTCTTTGCTTGGACACTCATGAGCGCATAGCTCACAGCCGGTGCAATCTAATGGGCTTACTTGAATTTTATATTTTAATCCTGTTAGCTCTTTGCCTTTGGCGTTGATTGCTCTATCTTTGACACCTTGTGGCGCATTTGCCATCTCATTTTCATCTATCAAAAACGGCCTAATAACAGCATGCGGGCATACAAAAGCACATTGATTACACTGGATACAATTCTCCTCTATCCATTTTGGCACCATCACACCTACGCCACGCTTTTCAAATTCAGTAGTCCCAGACTCAAAGGAGCCATCTTCATACCCTACAAAGGCTGAAACAGGCAAATAATCCCCACGAGCAGCATTCATAGGCTTAGCGATATTTTCTACAAAATCACTACCTCTGTATTTATCCTCTTTTATATCATCGCTTAAATTTACCCAGCTTGGATCAATATCTATTTTGACTAACTCACTAGCACCCTCATCGATGGCTCTGTAGTTCATCTCTACAATTTTATCGCCTTTTTTGTGATAGGTTTTGTAGGCATATTCTTTCATATATTTTCGTGCTTCTTCATAGTCGATGATACCTGAAAGCTTGAAAAATGCCGATTGCATAATGGTATTTGTGCGATTTCCTAGACCTATTTCATAGGCTAATTTTGTAGCATTTAGTATATAGAAATTCGCATTTTTTTGCGCTAAAATGCGTTTAACTCTATTTGGGATTTTCTCTATTGTTTTTTGAGCATCCCAAATGGAATTTAACAAAAATGTCCCCCCATCTCTTAAACCATCTACAACATCATAAATATCCAAATACGCCGCCACAGAACAGGCTATAAAATGCGGATTTGATACTAGATATGTAGAGCGGATAGGATTTTTGCCAAATCTTAGATGGCTTCTAGTATAGCCGCCTGATTTTTTGCTATCGTAAGCAAAATATGCTTGAGCATATAGATCTGTTTTATCGCCGATAATTTTGATTGAGTTTTTGTTTGCTCCGACCGTACCATCAGCTCCAAGCCCATAAAATAAACACTCTATACAATCTTCATCACTTAGCGAAATTTTATCTCCTACTGCTAGTGAAGTAAATGAGACATCATCTACTATACCAACTGTAAATCCATCTTTAGGCGTAGGTGAATTTAAATTTTCATATACTGCTAACATTTGAGCTGGATCTACATCTTTTGAGCTTAGGCCATATCTTCCACCTACTATAATCGGGGCATTATCTTTGCCATAATATGCAGATTTGATATCTAAATATAGCGGCTCACCAAGGCTTCCTGGCTCTTTGGTGCGGTCTAAAACGGCTATTTTTTCTACTGATTTAGGCATCACATCAAACATATATTTAATACTAAATGGTCTATATAGATGGACTTTTAGCACGCCTACTTTTTCGCCTTTGGAATTTAGATAATCCACAACTTCTTCAAGCGTTTGAGTAACTGATCCCATCGCTACAATCACTCTAGTGGCATCTTTGGCGCCATAATATACAAATGGTGCGTAATTTCTACCTGTAACCTTAGATATCTCACTCATATAATAAGCCACAATATCAGGGATAGCATCATAAAATTTGTTTGTTAGCTCCCTAGTTTGAAAGTATATATCATCATTTTGAGCCGTTCCTCTGATTTTTGGATTTTCGGGATTCATAGATGTGCGTCTAAACTCTTCAACTGCCTCTTTATCAAGTAATCTATCAAATACACTATAATCCATCACTTCGATTTTTTGAATTTCATGGCTAGTTCTAAATCCATCAAAAAAGTGTAAAAATGGCACCCTACCTTTAATCGCACTAAGGTGAGCTACCCCCGCTAGATCCATAACTTCTTGGACTGATCCAGTAGCGAGCATAGCAAATCCAGTCTGCCTACAAGCGTATATATCTTGATGATCACCAAAAATTGATAAAGCTTGAGCCGCCAAAGATCTAGCTGCGACATGGATCACGCCTGGTAGCATTTGGCCTGCGATTTTATACATATTTGGAATTTTAAGCAATAGCCCTTGAGCTGCTGTAAATGTAGTAGTTAATGCTCCAGCTTGAAGGCTACCATGTACCGTACCGGCCGCACCGGCTTCGCTTTGCATCTCGACTACTTTAACAGGCATCCCAAAGAGATTTTTCTTGCCTTCACTTGCCCATATATCCACATAGTCTGCCATAGGCGAGCTAGGCGTAATAGGATATATCCCAGCAACTTCTGTAAAAGCATAAGAGGCGTAAGCTGCTGCTTCATTGCCATCCATGGTTTTCATAATTTTACTCATTTGATTCCTTTCTAAGCTAAATTTTTATATTTAAGGAATAAAAATTTAAGACTTATATTAGTTTAATTATTTTTAACTTAAAGTTAGTAATTATATTATAAAAACTTAAAAAATAAGTTAACTATAAATTTATTTTTATATAAATTATCAGTTATATAAATAATACATAGCTCAAAATATGATTTTTCCATAAAATTAATATATAATTAATTAGAAAAAATTAGCCAAATTTTTTTAGCTAATTTATAAGTTTAAACAAAAAATCAATAAATTTTATGAATTAGATATCTTGATATACTCTACAGCGCTTAAAGTATCTAAGCAGACATAATCACAGATTGACTCTAAATTCTCTCTACTCTCATATCCACAAGTTACGCCAATACTGAAAATACCAGCACTCTTAGCCGCTTTAGCATCCATTGGGGTATCGCCTATCATATAGCTTTTTGGGCTTTTACCAATCGCTTCTAAAGCCTTTAGAATCGGCTCGGGATTTGGCTTTGGATGGGTTACATCATCTCGCCCTATAACAACGCTAAAATATTTTAAAATTCCTAAGTTTTCAAGTAAATTTTTAGAATATAAAGAGGTTTTTGTAGTTACTACTCCTAAATTCGCAAATTCACTAGCCTTGCTAACTGCTTCAAATCCACCGGGTAAAAGAGTGGTTTGTGCTAGGTAGTTTTGTCTATAATCATCTTTGTAAATAGCGATAAAATCAGCTATCAAATGCTCTTTAACTCCAAGTGAGCCAAACATATACTCCAAAGGATGTCCCACTAATGAGCAAATTTGAGCCTTTGTAGGCTCGGTGAGATTATAACTCCTAAAAGCCTTATAAAATCCATTTACGATAGCTTCAGTAGAGTCAATAAGTGTCCCATCAAGATCAAATAAAATAGTAGGCTTATTCATCATCTTCGCTCTCTTTCTCATATATATGATGCGTTACAAGTTGCGGATATGGGATACTAATCCCAGCTTCATCAAATGCCATTTTAACGCCTTCTAGCATAGCTGACTGCGTAGTGCTATAATTTTCATTAAGTACCCAAAATCTAGCTAATATATCAATGCTATGAGCCCCAAGAGCACTTACGAATACGCTAGGTGCGGGCTCTTTTAGAATTAACTCATTTTGATTTGCGATATTTAAGATTATATCCTTAGCCAATCTTAAATCATCTTTATAATCCACACTAAAAAGTAGCTCAACTCGCCTTGTTGGTGTTAGTGAGAAATTTATAATTTTGCTATTTATGACCTGTTTATTTGGGATAATGACGCTTTTGCCATCGCCAGTTATTAGACATATACTAAACAAATTTAACTCACTCGCTACGCCGTTATATCCACCAATATCGATATTATCCCCTATCCTAAATGGCCTAAAAAATAGAATCAAAATCCCAGCTCCGATATTGCCAAATGAATCTTTAAAGGCCATACCGATACCAAGCCCTATGGCACCAAGCATCGCTACAAATGAGGTCGTATCGATACCAAGATTTGCCAATGCTGCTACAATGACAATTATCAAAAATATTGTTTTGGATGAATTTATAATAAAACTGGCTATTAATTTATCTATTTTGGCTTTTTGTATGACTCTTTCTATAATAAGGCAAATTCGCCAAACAATCCACTTACCAATAAAAAATATAAGTAGTGAAAATATAACTCTAAGGCTATATTTAGCACAAAGTGCCAATATAGCCGTATAATCAAAATCGGTGATTATCTGCATAATTAATTACTAAATTTAGCATCAACACGGCGATTTTGTGCTCTACCCTCTTTAGTTTTGTTTGTAGCGATTGGAGATAACTCACCATAGCCTATTGTTTGGATTCTATCTTTGCTTACACCCATATTTATAAGCACATCTGCTACTGCTTTGGCTCTTTTTTCTGATAAAATTTGGTTATATTTTTCTGAACCTGTAGAATCTGTATGGCCTTCTAATACAACTTTATACTCGCTATTCATATTTAAAACTTTAGCAACTTCTTCTATTTTAGCTACAAATTTTGGGCTTAAAGTTGCGCTATCACTTGCGAAATTAGCATGTAAATTTAATCTAATTAATTTTTGACAGCCATTTTCATCCACCACGGCACCTGCTGGGGTATTAGGACATCTATCTTTGCTATTTAACACTCCATCATTATCATCATCGCCATCTACTACTTGTGGGGCGATAGGGGCTTCTTGGGTTATGGTAGGCTCGGATTTTTTGGTAGCACCAAAACTACTAGCAAAACCTAAAGTATATAAAAATGTGCTATCTCCTTCTTTGAAGTTAATAGCATCTCTTGCTTCTAATTTGATAGCAAAATTATCCACTACTTTAAATTTAACCCCCAAACCAGCTTGACCAAATCCATCATCATTGGCATCATTTGCCTCTTTACTTAGATCTTGATATCCAGCACCGGCCAAGGCATAAACAGAAAATCTATCAGTTAAAGCAAAATCTTTTACTAAATTTAAATAGTATCTAGCAATTCTTGTATCATAGCCAATTTCTTTGCCATTTTTGTCTTCAAATGTAGCCTTAGGAGTGTAATCAAAGCCAAGCTCAATTTGACTAAGCCAAGATAGATCTAAATTTCTACCTAATCTTAGACCAATTAGCTTTTGATCATCAATACCTTGAGTGCCCTCTGGGTGAGCATATCCACCAACTATGGTTAATTCATATCTATCACTTGCAAATATCGCTGACGCCGCACATAATGCTAAAATGATTTTTTTCATTTTAATTCCTTAAAAAGTGTGATTAAATGTAATGATTAATTTAAGAATAATACATTAAATCGCTTTAAAACAATATAAATTTTGTGATTTTGAATGTTTGAGATTTATAAAGATTTGGCTACTCTTTTGGGTGAAAATAACCAAAATGAAATTATCAGAAAACTTAATTTATTTTGTAATGCGATTTATGGCTTTTTCGTGATTTATGAAAGTTTAAGAAAAATAATAAAATGTGGTATCGGAGTTGGATTACAACTCCGAAACTATTACAAAAAGGAGGTTTATCTGTTGGACATCGGAATTATATGTAATCAATCTTAACTTAATAAAAATTTATTATAAATTTTTGCTAAATAAACAAAATTAAATTTAAAAAAGCTCCAAAAGCCAAAAGGCCTTTGGAAATATGAAATATTATCTTTTTGAGAATTGCGGACTTCTTCTTGCTTTTCTGCGGCCATATTTTTTACGCTCTACAACACGGCTATCACGAGTTAGAAGGCCTTGTGGTTTAAGAGCTGCTCTAAATGTTGCGTCGATAGAGGCTAAAGCTCTTGAAATTCCGTGTCTTAAAGCCTCTGCTTGAGCTGAATACCCACCACCTAAAGTCGTAGCTGTGATATCCATAGAAGTTTCTTGTTTTGTTACTAATAATGGTTGAACTACTTTAAGCTTTATAGCTTCGTGTCCGCCAAGCCAAGTATTTAGATCCATACCATTTACTGTGATTTTGCCGCTACCTGGTTTTACCCAAACTTTAGCAACTGCTGTTTTTCTCTTACCTGTTGCGTATGTTGTTGCCATTATTATTTTCCTTCTTTAGCTATTTGTGCAGTGTGCGGATGCTCACTACCAGCATAGATTTTTAATTTTTTCAGCATCTCTTTGCCTAATTTTGTCTTAGGTAGCATACCACGGACTGCTAATTTATAAAGTTTTTCAGGTTTATTAGCTAGTAAATCACCAAATTTTTCGCTCTTTACGCTACCAAAATAGCCTGAATGTCTGTGATAAAGTTTCTCTTCAGCTTTATTCGCACCTGTAAATTCTGCCTTACTAGCATTGATGATGATTACATAATCTCCGCAATCAACATTTGGGCTAAATCCTGGCTTATGTTTGCCACGAAGTAGTGTAGCAGCTTCAGTTAGCAATCTACCAAATCTCTTTCCAGAAGCATCAAGAACGATCCAATCACGCTTTACTTCATTTGGCTTTGTTATCTTTGTCATAATCTTGCCTTTTATATAATTAATTTAGGAGTGAAATTATAGCGAGACTAGTTTAAAAATAGCTGAATTTAAGAAAATTTTTATATTAGAGCTTTGAAATTTGAATTTCATCATTTAATATATAAACTATACTAGCTTTTAGCCTTTTTTGTGGGTAAATTTGAGATAAAATATCTAGATATTCTCTAACTTGCTCTTTATGCTCATCGCTATTTTTAAGAGAGCTTTTGTAGTCTATTATCTCGATTTCATCGCTATTTACGCATAATAAATCAATGCGTTTTAACACCCCATTAAATCCGATATCTTGCTCTTGATATAATCTTTTATCTTTTATGATTTCTAAAAATTGCGGGTTATTTAAAAGCCTATCAACCCTATCTTTAATATCCTTTAGGCCATCTTGGTCGATAAATGCTCCAAATTTATTATACAAGCAATTTTGAGCGATTTTAAGTGAGTTAAAATCAGCAAAATCAATGCTCTCAAGGTAATAATGCAGTGCCTTGCCAAAGTAGATAGAATCTAAATTTAAGCGCTCTTTTGGCTTATCACTGGTTAAAATCTCTTGTGGCGCAATCTTTTCAAATGGTTTAAGATGGGTTATTTGTGGCTTGGACTCTTGCTTTTTGTCGCTATTTGGTTTGATAATCCCTAATTTGCATTCATCTAAATTTAGATATTCTACCTTTTGACCATTTGATTCATACATAGTAAAATATGAGATATTGTTGCCATTTGGATTATCTTTGGCTAAGATTATTAAGCTATGTTTAGCCCTGGTTAATGCTACATAAATTTTATTTATAACCTCTTTTCTATCAAGCTCTTTTTGTCTATCTTGAAGCTGGATATAATTCTCATCGCCCAAATACTCAAACACCTTATTAGCTAACCTTATATCCCAGCTATCTGTGTCTAGATTATACTCCATTAAAAATTTATCTTTTTGGCTATTTTCTTTTCCTATATAATCAAGCACGATAACATGGTCAAATTGCAGCCCTTTGCTCTTATGAACGGTCATTATCGTTATGCCTTTTTGGCTATTTTTAGCACTGGTTGTCTGGTCGTTATCGATATTAAAAGCAAAGTCATATATATCGCTATATTTACTACTAATCTCATATAGTTTCAATAGATCAACATCGCAAGGCTCAAGCTCAAGGTATTTAGCGATGAATTTCAGAGTTTGAGCTACGCTAGCATCGCTTTTTAACTCTAGTTTGGCTTTTTTGGTTTTGGTTATCTCATATTGAGTTTTTTGGTATATCCTATCACCAAAAATAGAGTATTTCAAAAATGCCACCGCCGCCGCTACATTGGCACTTTTGATAAGATTATTTGTAGTTTGGGTAGATACTTCTAAGCCTTTAGCTTCTAAATAGTCTTTGATATTATAAATATCGCTATTTTTCCAACAAAGTATCGCCATATCTTTATGTTCTATACGGTTATCTTCGAGTTTTTTTATGCTATCATAAATCGCCTCTAAATACTTATCTCTATCAAATTTAACAACCCCTACATAGCCATCATCTTTGCTATTTGGAATTTGGTTTATGTAGTGTGGATATTTGTCTTTAAATTTACCATTTACATATTCTACTATCTCTTTATCGCTGCGATAATTTTTATCTAGGCTTTGAGCTTTTATCTGTGAAAAATCCTCTTTGAGCTTATTAAACAGCTCACTTTGACCCCCACGAAATCTATAAATACTCTGTTTTATATCACCAACATAAAAAAAGCTCCCAATACCATTTTGACCTTCGCCAGAGAGAATTTCAGCTATGAGTGGTTTTAATATCTCATACTGCTTGATATCAGTATCTTGAAACTCATCGATCAAAATATGCCTGATCTTAGCATCAAGGCGAAAATATAGCATATCGATATTTTGCTTGTTTTTGTTAGTTAGAAGCTCATTAACCCAATTTGTGATATCGGCAAAACTTAGGCTATTTTCACGGCGATTTACATTGGTAATTGCTTTTTTATAGAGATCCACAAAATATGAAATTTGAGATATTTCATATTTCTCAAGAGCTAGATAATACTCTTTTAAAGCACTTATAAACTCATCTCTAGCGGCGTTAAATTCGGCGTTGTCTCTTACTTTATTAAAATATTTTTTATCTATATCTTTTACAACCGCTTTTTCAACTATCTCGTTTAAGCTTAAATTTTTATTAAAATTCTTCACATAATTACTATCGCTACTCAATTTTAATGCTACATCACATAACTCATTATATCTATCCATTGCGTTTTTAGTGCTTGGGAATGGGGCGTCTAATTTATCAAATTTAGTTTGTGAGAGTAGAGCAAGCTTTTCAAAAAGGGCATTTTCTTTGCTATTTGTATAATATAGATATTTTGCTACTTTACTCATCATTGAATTTGAGTTTAAGAGCCTTTTAAACTCATTTTTAACATCAATGCTATTATCATTAAGAGAGTTAAAATCTGGCATAAGACCTAAATTTAAGCTAAACTGCCTAAGAATCGTAGCAAAAAAGGAGTCAAATGTAGATATCTTTAACTCACTTGATAAAAAATCAGCCATAAATTTATCTCTAAGCGCCAAAACTTCTTCTTTTGATATACCTAAAAGCTCGCAAATCGCATTTCGCTCGCCATCGCACTTGCTTGAATCTAGATTACAAAATGTATCTGTGATCCTGTGCTTCATCTCGTTTGCGGCTTTGTTTGTGAATGTTAGGGCTAGAATTTTACTTGGGTGATTGCCTTTTAATAATAGAGCGATATAGCGAACTGATAGAGCAAATGTCTTGCCGCTTCCCGCACTCGCTTCCAAGCACAAATAATTTTCAAATTTCATCTTAATCCCCTTAAACATAGAGATTTATACGGGCATATATCGCAATGTTTTGTATCTTGATAAAATTCAATTTGGGTATTATTTTCCTTTTTTAACTCATCTAAAACTTCGATTAATTTATCAATGTCGGCTTTGCTATTGGTAAATTTATTATCATCAAATGAGTAGAAATACCCCTTGGCGGTTTTATCAAATTTCGCTTGATACAAAAGCTCATAAAATGCTAGCTGTAAGGACTTTTCATCTGCTTTTCCGCTCTTATAATCAATAAGCCAAATATCATCACCATTGATATCTATTCTATCAATCTTGCCTTTGATAGGAATACCATCAAACTGGGTTTCAATATTCATCTCACATTTGCTAACGCTAAATCCATCTTTAAAATGGCTATTTTGACTAGATGCGAACTCATCAAGTTTTAGCTTGAAAATCTCGCTTTTTAGCGTGGTATCTTTTTGATATTTGCTATATATCTGTAAAAACTCGCTTTTATCAAATTTATATTTTGATTTGGTGAAATACTCTTCTAAGGCTTCATGTATCAAATTACCAAAATCTAGCGCATCCCTATCATCAAATCTAGACTCTTCAATATTTTTGATATATTTATAATAATACCACCTTTTGCATTTAAGATAGGTATCTAAGCGAGTAAATGAGAGAGGCCAAGCAAAAAAATCGTGAGTTTCTACAATATCCCTAGGCGTCAAATCAATAGCAATTCCACCTTGACGCAAGGCGTTTTCATATGAAATTTGCGAAATTTCAATCTTCTTAACGCCCTTAAAATCCTTAATAAATCTAGATACGATATTCTCATCATTTTCAACATAGCTGATAGATACCCTTTTGGCTCTATTTATCAAGCTTTCATAGTAAAATCTCTGTAAATTCTCCCTATCGCTATGACTGATTAAACCAGCATTTTTTCTCACTACTGAGCTTAGGAACATCTCTTTTTGGCTTCTTTTAGGCACTAAAGAGTCATTGAAATCTACAATTACAATCCCATCATAAGCTCTAGAACGACTCTCTAAAACACCCATTACAGTAACTAATCCACCACCAGTCATACTCTCTTTTTTATTGGCAAAATTTAACAAAAATAGCTCAAGAAGTTCACTAAATTTAAGTTCAATCTCTCTTAAAAGATTTTTAATATTAAAAAGCTCAGTTTCTATAAACTCAGCAATTTCAGTGCTTTTTTTGATATCACTTAGTAGCAACTTCATAACGCTCTCAAAGCTTTCAAAACTCACTTTTGAATAAAATATTTCTTTAATATGATTATAAATTTGGGTTGATAAATTAAAGCTATTTAGCGTAGCAAGTATTTGATTTGGACTTGGTGTCTCTTTTATATAATTTGGGTTAAATTTATAATCAAGCTCTTGAATAATAGCTTCTTTTAAAGAGTGTAAAAATATACAAATTGGATCATTGCGTAGGCTTTTACCCATAGCATAATTTAGCATATTATTTTCATCTAGATTTTGCAACACCTCTGCAAAGCTCTCATCAGGTAGTATAACAGCGATATTTTGTGGTTTTATCCCATCTCTTATCATATTTGATATCTCATCAAAGACAAAGGCCGCTTGTAAGCTACGAAGAGAAAATCCCATAATATTTATATTTGGGTTTTGGTTTAGTTTGGTCTTGCTTTCTATGGATTTATCGCTTAAATTTAGCTTATAGTTATGGCTGGTTTTGAAATTTAAATTTGTAAAATTTTTTATCTTTTCTATCGTTTTTTGGTTAAATTTACTACAATCTACACTTAAAATCAACTGAGTTTGCTTAGCGATTTTGGTTAAAATCTCCCACTCTAATGAGGTTAAAATTCCATCAAGCCTAAACTCAATCCTATCAAAATTGCTAATAAAATTTGAGTTTATTTCATAACATTCACTAAGTGTAATATCATCGTATATATTTGATGAATTTAGACTATCTTTATAAATTTTCCCTAAATTATCTAAAATTGTTAAATGTTCATCATAGCTAGCATAAGTATCAGCACTACTTAAATTAATTACGGTACACTTTTCTCGGCTAAGCTCCTTAAAAAATGAGAATAAATAGTGCGAATTTTTAAGAAAAATTAAAAATTCATTTTTTATATTTAAAATTTTGGAGATATTCTCTACTCTAGCTACAGCATTACGCATATGCAGCAAGCACTCAGTATCGCTAGCACGGCGTTTATTTGGCACATATGTAACCTCTTCAAAAAACTCAGCCGTACTAATAGCCTTTGGTAGAAGCGAATTTAAACTTAGCTTACTAGCATAAAAATCCCGCACATTCCTAGAAGTACTAAAGACAAAAAGCGATCTATTTTGCATATAACTCTACTTGATAAAATCCAGTTTTATTATCATCAACTATAATCTTGGCTTTAATCTGCCATCTACCTGCTTTGGTTAAATTTAGATCATTTATAGCCAACTTGCCATTAATATTTTGCCCATTTAGCTCTCTATCAAATTCACTGCTATCTGGACGAGTTAGCAATATCTTAGAGCTATATTTAGTAGCATTTGTATCAAATTTGATATTAAAGTTTTGATTTAATGGGACTATTGTAGCAGTTTTACCTTTGCGAAGTTTTTGAATTTCATTTGGCAATATCTTGGTGTTTAGCTCAATTTGCGGAGTTGTATCAAAGGCAAAATCACGATTAAAATTTGCTTGAGCCGCTTGAATTTCATTAAAATTATTATCAACTTTTTGATATTTATCAAAGTAATAATCATCCATATGCACAGGATAATCAAGCGAATAATATATAGTGTAAGCACATGAACATACTATGGCAAATATAGAGATTACAATTCCGTATGGCCAAAATGTTTTACGATTTTGCATTATTAACCCTTATTAAATTTACGAAAAATTAAAACAATAATCACAAGAATAATTGAACCATATATTAAGTATCTAAAGATATTTATAGTATCTCTATTTTGTGAGCCTATTGAATTTTCTAAAATAATATTTTTGCTAGCTGCTATTTGATCGGCTATATCAGCATAACCATTTAGCATAGAGGAATTATAGATATCTTTACCTTTATTTTGTGTTAATAGTGGAATTATTGAACCAGTTTGTGGAAATGGGCTTAATACTGCCTCTTTATCAAAAAGCATTAAAGCATCATTTGAAGCAAATATATCAAGCTGACCAGCCTTGCTAGAAAAATCCTTAGGAATAATAGCTAAAACAACATATGGTGCTTGAAGTGTTTTAATATGAGAACTAGCTATATCTTTTAAATTTATCCCTTTTATATTCTCTGCAGTCAATAGATCTAGACTAACTCCAGTTTTGCTCTTAAGTTCTTTACCGATTGAATTTAGCTTAATCTCCACAGCCTCACTGATAATATTAGCATTATCAATTACAGCTCCATACGCACATATATTAAGCAAAGCGGCAATAAAGCCGCTTTTAAGAATATTAAATACTCTCATCCGATGAAAAGACTATTTGGTGTAAGCACTGACCAAGCAGTTATAGCCGCAGCAATCACAAGTCCAATTACAATCAATGATTCTAATAGATTAGACATATTTACTCCTTAATTACCATAACTTCAGCAGCTTTTTCAACACTACTTTTCATCTCTACAGATGTAGGATTTACTAGTTTATATGGCTTTTGCATTACATCTTGCTGAGCCACTATACCTAGATATGTAAGCACAACTAATATAGATAGCAAAAGAGCAGTAGCAATCAGCATACCAGTAACTCCGCTTAATGAAAATACAGATCTATTTGTGTTTTCCATATTATTCTCCTTTTGAAAGCGAAATTATATATTCGCCAACAGCTTTTTCTTGAGTAGGATTAATAAGTCCTGTGCCAGTAAATTTAGGCATATGGCCAATATCCCCTGTTTTGCCACGAGCTAAAACCTCTACTACAAAATCACTTGAGCCATATTTAGTAAGATCTGGAGCCATTCCATCCATACCTTTGCCATCTTCACCATGGCAAGCCGCACAAGTAGCCCACGCTGCACGACCAGCTTCTACTAAGTCTTCATTTACTGTGGATTTAATAGCTGATATCTCTTTAGCAGTAAATGCTGCTAGTGCCTTAGCAGTAGCTTCATCAATACCATTATCAGCTGCACTTAACATATCGCCAAGCGGGTATCCTAAGCCTTTTGAACCTTTGATGATAACATCATAAATTCCTTTTTCGCTACCCCACTCTATTAGGTTAGCTGCTTTACCATTAATACCATCACCTGTGATTCCATGACATGAGGCACATTGAACCAAAAATACTTGCTCGCCAATTGCTTTTAACTCATCTTGAGTAGCATTTTGGAATTTAGCTTGGAAGCTTGCGTTATATTTTTTGACCTCTTCATTATACTCACCAATTTGTGAATATGAATTTAAAGGATATCCAGCTAGAAAATACCAAATTGCCCATACTATAGTAAGAACAAATACAACAGCCCAACCAAATGGAAGCGGATTTTTATATTCACCAATTCCATCCCAGTTATGCTCACTTAGCTCACCGCCCTCTTTTTTCACTTTCATCAGTTTAAATAGCCTACCTACGACAACTAATGTCAACAATACGATGGCTATAGCACCAAGAATAGAAAGCGAATTTACACTGTCTTCTAGATTAAACCATTTCATTTTTTAACGCTCCTATTAGTATCTTTGCTAGAAGTAGAGACACTCTCAAGAATTTCATCTTGCAAATCATCATTCAAGGCTAAATTTGAGTATTTTTCATAATCTCTTCTACCAGTTTTTTCTGATTTTTTTAGATGAAACCAATAGCTATATAGTATAACTACCATAGCTATTAACATTATATAAAAGCCATAAGCTTGAATCTCTCTCATAGTCTCTACACTCATAACAAACCTTATTTTAAGCTATTTAAATATGCAATCAATGCAACTATTTGGCGGATTTCGCCTCTAGCAAATGCATCTTTTACATCTTGATCTTTCATCTGGCTTACGATAGCCTCCGCTTCTGCTCTTACCTCTGCTTGAGCCTCTTCCCAGCTACCTAGCTTTGGCATTCCTTCCATATCATAAGGAACATTAAATACTTTTTTAACTGTAACAGCTTCAGCATAAGCAGTCTCTATGTCTGCATTTTTATTAAACATATGAGCATAAGCAGGCATAATAGATCCTGGAACTACGCTTACTGGATCTTTCATATGATTTTCATGCCAGTCAACACTTCTATAATTACCAATTCTAGCTAGATCTGGACCAGTTCTTTTTGATCCCCATAAAAATGGTCTATCATAAGCAAATTCACCACTTACTGAATACATACCATATCTATCTGTTTCAGATTTAAATGGTCGAATTAGCTGAGAGTGGCAAGCATTACAGCTATCAGATATATATACATGTCGACCAGCTAATTGTAATACTGTATATGGTTTTTTGTGCTCTACAGGTCTAGCACGATCAGCAAAATCTGGCAAAATTTCAACAATACCAGCATATGCTATAAAGATAAACACAAATACCGCAAAAAAGAATGGATTTTTCTCTAACCAACTAAACATACATCCCTCCTTACGCAGCCATTGGTGAAGCACTTACTGGCTCACGATCTATAGGCTTACTTGATGAGATAGATTTCATAATATTGTAAGCAAACATAAAGAAACCGATTAGATATAATAAACCACCGATAGCTCTAATCCAATAATATGGGATAAGAACAGTAACTGTATCTATAAATGAATAAGCAAGATTACCATATTCATCTGTAGCTCTCCACATCATACCTTGTGTGATACCAGCGATCCACATAGATGCAAAATATAGTACGATACCTGTAGTTTGGATCCAAAATTGTGCTTCCATTAAAGATTTACTATATAGCTCACGTTTAAAAATACGTGGAGTCATATGGTATAGTGCAGCCATAGTCATAAATCCAACCCAACCTAAAGTACCATCATGGACATGTCCAGGAATCCAATCTGTAAAGTGCGCTAGAGCATTTACTGATTTTATTGAAAGAATTGGTCCTTCTAAAGTAGAGAACATATAGAATGTAGAGGCTAAAACCATAAATTTAATTAGTGGATTATCTCTTAATTGTCCCCATTCGCCTTTCATTGTTAAAAGCATATTGATAGCAGAACCCCAACTAGGTAGGATAAGAACTATAGAAAATATTGATCCCATAGTCTGCATCCAATCTGGAACAGTAGAGTAAATAAGGTGGTGACCACCAGCCCAAAGATATACAAACATTAAACCCCAAAATGAGAATAGAGATAACTTATATGAAAAGATTGGCTGACCACTCTCTTTTGGTAGGAAGTAATAAATTTGAGCAATAATTGCAACTGTAAATACAAACGCAACCGCATTGTGTCCAAACCACCATTGAACTAGCGCATCATTTGTACCTGCATACATAGATACAGAGTGTATCCAACTACCCATACCAGATACCAAGCGAGTAGGTACTTCCATATTGTTAAATAGATATAGCATAGCTACGCCAAGGAATGTAGCAATGTAATACCATAAAGAGATATATAGAGTTTTTTCACGGCGAATTCCAATAAGCCCAAATATAGAAATCCCCCATAAAACCCACACAACAACAACTATAATATCAATTGGCCACTCAAGCTCTGCGTACTCTTTAGATGTAGAAACACCAGCAAAAAGAGTTACAACAGCTAAAGCTATAACCAATACATATAGCCAGAAGTGAAGCTTACCTATGAACATTAGAAATTTAGATTCGCTCATAGATACTTTAAGCACTCTTTGTCCAATATAATACCAGGTAGCAAAAATACCTGACAACATAAATCCGTAAATCACACCGTTTGTGTGAAGTGGTCTAAGACGGCTAAATGTTCCATATTCACCAGCTAGATAGTTAAGGTCTGGGTAAGCCATTTGAAAGGCTATCAAAGTACCAATACCCATACCAACTATACCAAAAATAATAGTGGTAAACATGAAGTACTTAGCGACTGTATAGTCGTAGTTCAATGCATTACTTGGCTGCATTAAAAGTCCTCCTGTAAAGTTTGTTATCTTTTTGAAAAAAATACTTTTAATTATATGGTAAATAAAATATAAATTAACTTAAAATAATGAAAAAATATCAAAAATTAATTTAAAAGATTTTAAAAAGAGTATAAAAATATGGAGTTACCATACTTTAAAGCAACTCCGATAATTTTAAAATTTTAGATAGATTTACAAAGTTACTCATCTTTGGTAGTGATTTTATAGCCAAGACCTGGAATATTCTTAATTAAATTCGCTCCAACTTTATCACGAATTCTTTTTATAAAGGTTCTAATAGCTGCATCACTTACCTTCTCTCCTGTCCAGACGCTTTGTTTAATCTCTTCATGTAAGACTAATGTATCAATCCTTTGAGCTAAAATCGCTACAAATGCTAGCTCTTTTTTAGTCAGCCCAATCTCCTCACCAGCACTATTTATTAGAACTCTTTTGGTTTTATTAAATTTAAATCCATTTCCAATCTCTATCTCAGATGCTACGCCAATTTTCTCTTTAGCAAGCTTACAAGTAGCATCAAATAACTCTTCGATATCAATTGGTTTAATTAAATATTTATCAATTCCTACATCAATCGCACTTAGCAATCTCTCCTTTTGGCTAAAGGCACTTAGCACCATAACAGGTGTAAATCTAGATATGCACTTAATCTCTTTAGCCATCTCTAGACCATCCATTATAGGCATTACTATATCTGTAAGTACTAAATCTGGGTTGTATTTTTTAAATTTTTTTAGCCCTTCATCGCCATTTCCAGCTACAATTACCTTTTTAAAAACATCCTCCATGACATTAGCTATTGAAGTTCTTATTTTCTCCTCATCTTCGACAAACAAAACAGTTAGGTTTTTTAGCATATCATTCATCATTATCTCCGTTTAATGGTATTTTAATTTCAAAGCAAGCGCCATTTTCAAGGTTACTTACACTAATTTGACCTTGTAATTTGCTCACAATTCTCCTAACAATATATAACCCCAAACCTGTTCCTACATTTGGATGCTTGGTAGTAAAATATGGATCAAATAACTTATCACTCACACTATCTTCTATCCCACCAGCATTATCAGAAATCGTGATTATAGCATATTTGATCTGTTTATTTGTATCATTTTGAATATATGCTCTTACATTTACTCTCTTATCTTTTATATTATGCTGAAAAAAAGCATCTTTTGAATTTGAAAATAGATTTATAAATATCTGAGCCATCTCATTTTGACGCCCTACTATATAGATGTTATCATCTATATCTATCTCGAGTTTTATAGATGCATTTTTAAAAGTATTCTCTACCATTAAAATCGCATCTTGAGCAGCATCTTTAAGAGAAAATCTTTCATCATCACCATTATTAGTAAAAAAATTTCTAAAGTTATCAATAATACTACTCATTCCTTTAATCACAGCCTTTGAATGCTCATAAATCTCAATAAATTGTGAGCTTGGCTCTTTAGTGCTTTGTTTGAGTTTATATAAATTTATACTTAATTCATTTAAAGGTTGACGCCACTGATGTGAAATATTAGCCAGCATTTCACCCATATTAGCTAGGCGGCTTTGCTGAAACATTAACTTACTTTGTTCTTCATTTTTAGCCACCTCAATTGCTACACGCTCTTCTAGTTCTCTATTTAGTTCAACTAATTTTTTAGTCTTACGCAAATCATTTTGCGCCCTCATAAGCCTTTCATTTAACTCAATCATCTCAGTAATATCATAACGAATCGCCACAAATTCCTCAATTTCATTATTATTATCTAAAATCGGGATAATCGTAGTATTTAGATAAACAGCTTTGCCATCTTTGGTTCTATTTTTAATCAATCCTTTGTAAATTTTTTTATTTAAAATCGTCTCCCAAAGACGTTTAAAATATTCAGCTGGCACATCTGGATGACGAACGATATTATGCGATTGTCCGATTAACTCATCTCTTAAATAGCCACTAATCTTACAAAACTCATCATTAACAAAAGTTATAATCCCATTTATATCAGTTTTTGATACGATATTGCTCTCATCAATGGCTCTTTGATATTGTTGTAATTTCATTTTAACACCATGAATCCTAAATATAAAAGATAAATTCCATACCCAAGCATAATCAAAAATGAAGCTAAATTTATATAATTTTTAAATTTATTACTCAAAGTTGACAAAATCCATCCCGATCCCATCATTACCGGAATTGTACTAAGACCAAAAATAGCCATAATAATCGCCCCATTTACCAAAGACCCACTTCCAAGAGACATAGCTAAAAAATAATATACGACCCCACAAGGTAAAAGTCCATTGAAAAATCCTAAGATTAAAAATGAGATAGTACTATTTTTTTGTCTAAATTTACCAAGTAATGGTATAATCAATGAGCTTAATTTTTGATTTTCAATACAAGAAAGGAGTTTACCTCTTTTAAAAATGCCAAAAGCCAAAATAATTAAAACTACTCCGGCAAAAAATATAAGTAAACCCTTGCTAACACCGCTAAAGATAACTGCTGAGCCAAAAAGTCCAAACAAAAGACCCAAAATTACATAAGCTAAAACCCTACTAAGATGATAACCTAAAGATAAAATTAGTCTAGTTGTTCTATCTTTTTGACTAAGCTTTACAGCATAAGCTACTACAAACCCGCCACACATACCAATGCAGTGCGAAAGGCTAAAACCAACCGCAAGTGTAATAGTAGCAAGGATGGTAGTAAGCTCCATTATAGAATTTCTATAAATTTCTTAAATATATATTTGCTCTCATTTGGGCCGCTGCTTGCTTCTGGGTGATGCTGAACTGAAAATACTTTTCCACTATTATAACATACCCCTTCAATAGTATTATCAAAAAGATTTCTATGGGTAATTGTAGCTACTTCGCAGATATTCTCTGGAACATTATAGTTATGATTTTGCGCTGTAATCTCTATACTTTTTGTCTCTAAATTTTGAACTGGATGATTGGCTCCATGCTGACCAAATTTAAGTTTATAAGTCTCATAACCATAAGCATTTGAAAGCAACTGATGACCAAGACAGATACCAAACATCGGAATATTAGCTGCTATTAGTTTTTTAATCTGAGCAATCTCATTAACTAGCATTCTAGGCTCACCAGGACCGTTACTTAGAAATACTCCATGAATTTGACCTTTATTAAATTTGTCAATTAAAACTTCACCTTGCACATCGTGCGGATATACTTCAAGTTCAAGACCAACGCTACAAAGCTCATTTAATATATTTCTTTTAACACCATAATCAATAACGGCAACTCTTTTACCAATTGAATTTACACTACCATAAGCTTGGTTTTTATGCTCCCATCTTGAAGCAGTGTGAATATATGGCTCTTTTGTGCTTACGATACTTACGTAATTTATCTCATCGATTCTAGCACTACTTTCTAAAGCTTTTTTAAGCTCATCTTTATCACTAATCTCAGTTGAGACATATACTCTTAAATTTCCACTATCTCTTAACATCTTAGTTAAATATCTTGTATCTATATCATACACGCCAAATTTGCCTTGGTCATAAAAAAACTTTTCAATATTTTGTGTTGATCTAAAATTACTTGGATTGGCATTAAAATTACGCATAAATACGCCACTTGCGTGAATTTTGTTACTTTCTGTATCATCATCATTTATACCTACAATCCCAATTTCAGGCATAGTAAATACAATAAACTGTCCAGCATAACTAGGATCTGTAATAATCTCTTCATAGCCAGTCAAAGATGTATTAAACACAAGCTCGCCAAAAGCACTTCCACCCTTACCAAAAGCCTTAGCTTCTAAATAAACACCATTTTCTAAATAAATATATGCTTTCATTATATCATTCCTCTTTTGCTAAGCTCTTCTTCATAGAGTCTTTCAAATATCAAATCATACTCCTCAGTGCCTGGTATTAGCTTTTTCTTATAGTTTTCTAATCTATCTGCTACGCTATCTTCGATAGCTTCATACTGTTTTAAATAGCTCTCTATTGCGCCATAGATCAAATTTTTAACCCTATTTTCTGAAACGCTATAATCGATTAAATTTTCTCTCCATAATCTTTGTAAAATCTCATGCGATAGACTACTATAACGGTCATCATATGAGAGCATTACTCCAAACTCTTTGGCTAATTTTTTCTTAATCAACCAAAACATATTCTTGCGATCAATTTGCATAAAATCGATCTCATTCTCATTTTGTTCCAAAAGCTCTTTTACACGCTCTTCTAGGGCTCTTTCTTTATTTATATCAACACAAAGAATCTCTCGAGCAACGGCAGTTATAGGCTCTGTACCGCTTTTGAATTTAACAAAACCAGAGCTTAAGAGATCAGTTGTAATCTTTCTTGCTATATATGGAGCATGTGGAAGTTTAATACGCATTTAAATGACCTTTATAAATTTTTGACTAATTTTATCAAAAAAATATATAAAATCAGCTAAAAATAGCAAGATAAATTAAATTTATTTAGTTGAATTTAAATCCTTAAAAAGCTCATCATTTTTCAAAATTTGCGTAAGTTCAGCTGCTATTTGCGGATCCATCTTAGCAAATATTGTCGATATCTTCTTTGGATCTAGCGCATGCAAAACCTTTGCCGCCTCATCACGTGGAAGCTGAGCAATTATGGTGGCTGCAGCTCCGTCTTTCATCTTAGCATAAACGGCTAGAATCTTATCATTTGTAATGCTCTTGATCTCAGATAAAATTTTCTCATTTTTATCAAGCATTTTTTTAATATTTTCTTCTTTTTGAGAAATCTGCGCTAAGGTTTTATTTAGATCTCTTTCTTTGGCTAAAATCTGTTCTTCACGTTGATTAAATAGCGTATTTGTTGCAGCTCTATAAGCCTCTAGCTCTTGGCGCGAGCTATCTATTAATTCTAAATTTTTAGCAATCTTTGCCTCTCTATCGGCTAAAATCTCATCATTATTCTCACTTGCGGCATACAACAAACTAGCCAAAAATATAATAAAATATATAAATTTCAATACCTATCCTTATTTAAAAATGAGTGCCTCATAGTTCCCATATCATCTAGATTTTTAGCCTCTTTTTTTCTAAGATTTTTTAACTCTTTTTGAGTCTCTTCTTTCTCCATATATTTAAATTTTTCAAGTTCAATATAGGCCTTTTTATACTGAAATTCAAAATGCACAATCTCTTTTTGAGTAAGCAAAATCTTCTCTTTAATCTTATCTTTTTGCATTCTTAAAAGCTTTTGCTGCTCGATTGTGGCTTGAATTTTCATTGATGAGCCTCTTTTGGGAAATTTGCCCATATTAAGCTCGGCATTGATTGCATCTATAGAGCGAGTAAGCTCACGAAATGTAGCCTTGGCTCGTGCTAGGCTCATTTCAAGTTTATTTAACTCCTCTTCTTTGACTTTGACTATTTGGGTAAATTGATTACTCATCTTAGTATTGTATCACTCCTTTCAGGACTTGTTGAGATGATACTGACTCTAACTCCAGTTAACTCCTCAATACGATTAATATATCTCTTAGCATTTAGTGGCAAGTCATCATAATGCTTAATTCCACTAATGCTATCCCAACCCTCAAGCTCTTCATAAATAGGCGTAACCTCATCTAAATTTGCAGGCATATAATCAATTATCTCTCCTTGATATTCATAAGCTTTACAAATTTTAATGGTTTTAAATCCATCTAGCACATCAAGCTTCATTAGTGCATAGCTATCAACGCCATTTAGCATTGAGGCATATCTAACAGCTACAGCATCTAACCATCCGCATCTGCGTCTTCTACCGGTAGTTGTGCCGTACTCTTTACCCACTTCGCACATAGTTTGTCCATCTACGCCGTGATCTTCTGTTGGGAATGCTCCATTGCCAACTCTAGTTGTATAAGCTTTTAAAATTCCAATCACATCGCCAATACTTTTTGGACTAAGTCCAAGCCCAGTACAAGCTCCAGCTGCAATAGTATTTGAGCTAGTTACATATGGATATGTTCCGTGATCGATATCTAGAAGCGTTCCTTGAGCGCCTTCAAGGAGAATTTTTTTATTCTCACTCATTGCTCTCCATAAAATTTGAGTAGTATCAGCAATATAAGGCGCTAAAGCCTCTTTAAAACCTTTAAGTTCTTGATAGATCTCATCTTTGCTAGGAATTTGCACACCAAGAGCATCTAAATAAATCCTGTTAGTTTCAAAATCATTCATTAAATTTGTACTTAATAGCTCAGGGTTTAAAAGCTCGCCAACCCTATGCCCTGTGCGACTAATCTTATCAGCATATGCTGGGCCAATACCTTTACCAGTTGTACCTATAGCCTTATCGCCTTTTAATCTCTCTTTGGCCTGGTCAATTAGCGAGTGGTAGGCTAAATTTAGATGAGCTCTATCACTAATGTAAAATCTTCCTTCTAGATTCTTAAATTGTAACATTTCTTTGATTAAAACCTCAGGATTTACCACTACTCCATTGCCAATTATATTTATAATATTTGGGTGCAAAATACCACTTGGAACTAAATGAAGCGCATATTTTACGCCATCTACCCATATAGTATGACCAGCATTATGCCCGCCGCCACTTCTACATACTAAATCATAATTTTGCGAGAGCATATCTACGATTTTACCTTTACCTTCATCACCCCACTGAATTCCAACAATTAAATCCGCTTTTGTCATATCAATCCTTTATTTATTTCTTAAATTCTCTATCACAGCATCGCTAAATATAGCAAACCCAGCTGAGATGTTTCCATCAATTTCATAGCTTCCACCACTACTTAAAATGCTATTATCGCATAAAAACCTAAAAAATAGCTTATCATAATATCTCATTTTAGAATAATATAGCGGTGCATATATTCGTTTATCATAGTTACTAGCTAATCCTTTTATCGAGTTTAATGGCTCTTTTAGCTCACTTGGCGCAATGGCAATAACCGCATCTATATCAGCATCGCTTTTTATATTTGCTAGGCGGTTTAACCATGGTAAATTTAGTCCCAAAATTACTTCTAATCTACCATTTTCAAATACGCTAATTGGTAAATTTAGTAGCTGGCAAATAATTTTTGGAATTTGAATATTGCTAATTTGCAAATGCGCACTAATACCAAATTCTCTAAAAATCTCACTAACTATATCTATGCACGGCATAATACTGCTATCGCCTAAAATCTCAGCACCGATTTGATAAATTTCACTAGTTGGATGTTTAAATACCGGCTGAATGTAAAACCACCTTTTAGTATCGCTATCTTTTAATCTTTTTGTAGTAATTCTAACTACATCTATTGTGCTATCGCTACGAAGAGCAATCTCTAAATTTTGCTTATCACCAAAACGAATTAAATTCTCAGGCTTTACGCTTTGACGCTGATGATGGCTAAAATATGGAGTGATAATCTCGCTAAATTCATTCTTTTCTAAAATTTCAGCTGCTTTAGCTTCAATCTCTCTTTTAAGCTTAGCGCTAGCGCCAAAATATAGCTTTGACCCATCTGGGATATCGTGTTCATAGATCTTTTGTGTATCCAAATTCAAATTCTCTCCTTACTCCATTATTTTATAAAATTGTGCCACATATCGCTGAATTATCTCATGTTCATCTTTAATAGCTGTGATTACTAGATGCTCTTGATAAATTTCACCGGAACGATTTTTATTATAGATTCTTCCACTCCAACTACCAAAATGCTTAATATCAGACCACATTTTAGCATAAAATACATTATCATGTTTACCTGAATGCAGGATTTGCGGTTTTTTACCAATAACTTCTTTTTTGCTATATCCAGTAATTTTTGTAAAGCTTTCATTGACATCTAATATATTTCCAGTTGCATCACAAATTAATATTCCATTAATAGAACTAAGCATAATCGCCTTAGATATAGCGTTTTGAACTACAAAATTATGATGATCACTAATATCTGTAGCAGTACCAATAATCTCATCAGAGTCATTTAGTGTATCTAGGGCTTTGGCTTTAATTCGAACATAAATTCGATTTCCATCTTTTTTAATTAGCCTTATATCACACTCAATTAACCGTGAACTGCCATCTATATACCTATCTAACTCATCAATTAAAATATCAATATCATCTCTATAAACAATTTTATATATATCCTCAATAGAGCTAACTCCCATATCAATACTATTTTTATATCCTAAAAACTCAACAAAATCAATACTAAATTTAAAAATACCACTTTGAGCGAAATACTCAAAGCCTAACAAATTACTGCTTAAAATTCTACTTTCATAGCGTTTTAATTTACTAGATAAAATCTCTTTTAAAATCTCTTGTTCAGTGCTATCAACTAAAAACATAGTAACTTCTGTTTTGTTATCTTTATTTTTCATACTTGAAACAAAAAGTCTAAACCACCCATACTCACCACTATTTAACCTAAATCTATAAGCTCTATCAAGCTCTTTTTTCATATCATATATGCTATTTTCTAATTTTATCTTTCTTTCTAACTCTAAGCTTAATGGAGTGATATCATCACTATGACATAAAGTTTTTATATCAATTTGTTTAACATCATTTGGAATTAATAAATTTGCATTTGAACTAAGCTGAGTGCTCATCCAGCTCTCATCATAGATAAATTTAATAACAATTGCAGGATTATGCTCAATCATTCCAATCTCACTATTTAGACTCTCTATTTTTTCTTGTGCTTTTGAAGCATCTAAAATAATCATAAAATATGAATCATTAAAATATAAGCTTACTGGAGTGCTAATCACCTCAACAAATTTAATCTCACCACTAGCTAATTTATGCTTATGATAGTTAGTTTTTGTTCCATCATTTACACGAATATCAAATATACTCATTGTTAATAGCTCGCCCTTAGAGTAGCCATAAAACTCCACCGCACAACGGCTAGCATCCATTATAGAGCCATCTTTAGCATCGATAAATAAAATCTTTATATCACTTCTATCAAATAATAAACTATAATATTCCATATAGTATTTTAGGCTATTTTGTGAGCATACCCACGATGTAAATAAATCATAAATATTTTTATTTATATGATAAAAATCAAAATTTGAAACTGGATCGATAATCTCTTTGCGAGCCAGCTTATCAATAAACATTTTAGTATTAGCAATTGGTATAATAAGATTATTTTTAATAAATAAAAATATCTCCAAAAGTAGTACTAAAAGCATAATCGCAAGCGTTGAAAAGCCTAAATATACGACATTGCTTATATTATCATTAGTAAATATAAAATGCAAGCTAAAACCACTCATAGCAAGAAATATCGCTAAAATAATTATAGCTCTTCTCAATAGTCCAGAAGCAAGAAAAACTTTGCCGTATCGCATATACCTAACCTTTGGCATCACTAAATTTACATAATGCAAGGCTAGATTTTATCGAAATTTTAATAAATTCAAGCTAAATATATATTTTTAAAAGTTTTTAAGAGATATTTTGTTGAAATTTAGATAAAATTATCCAATGAAATTTATATTTTATATGATTTTTGCTAGCATTATTCTAAGTGGCTGCACTTTTAAATCGCCACTATTTAATTTAACTTCAATATATGATGCTTATACTATCAATAAAGATGAAAGAGGAATCTACACAATAATAAAAGATAATGTAATACAAAAAAAACTTCAAGCCAAAATCCTAGCTAGTGCAAATTTAAGCAATTTTCATCTAGATATAGTCTCTCAATGGGGCGAAGTATTGCTAATTGGAGAGGTTGCTACAATGGATGATAAAATAGAACTGATCAATTTAGCTCGTGATACAATGGGTATAAATCATATTAAAACATATATAAATTTCAAAACGCCAAACGCATGTCACTTCTTTGATGAATTAGCATTGCTAACTAAAATTAAAACTGATCTAATAGCTGATCCGCTCATTGATAGCACAAATATCAACATTCATATCGTACAGTGTGATGTAGTTTTTAGCGGTGCGGTCAATAGCATTGAGCAAGAAAAACGAGCCTTGTGGTATGCCTTGCATACTGACGGAGTTAGTAAAGCGTACTCATTTTTACATGTTTTAAGATAAATTCACTCCTTTGTTATTATAAAATACGACAATAATAACTCTAAATTAATCTAATAAAATTGCTATAACAAATATATCTTTTGTAAAATAACTTTATTTTGTTAATTCACATATTTTTAACATATTCTTGGAATAATTTTGCCAAATTTAACTCAAAGGATAGATAATGAAAGTCTCCAAACCAATAGCTACTACAGCGACTATCGCTACATTTGCCATTGTTGGTGTTACTGGTGTTTTTATGTTTTTTGATCTTAAAAACTATGGTATCAAGATAGCCCACGAATATATCGGCATGGTAATGGTACTTGCATGTGTGCTTCATATATTTGCTAATCTTGCGCCATTTAAGAAATATTTTACTGGCAAAAAACTTGGCTTTATAAGTGCTACCATAATAGCTGCTATAATATTTGTGGTTTTTGCTCCAAATTCAAACAAGTCAAAACTACCACAAAAAGAGCTATACTCTAGCTTTATGAGTGCAAATTTAAGTAGTGCGATGATGGCTTTAAATAGTGATAAAACTGCGGTTAAAAAATACTTAAATAGTAAAAATATTGAATTTGAAGATACCAGCATTAAAGAGTTTATCTCTAAAAATAATTTAAATGAAGTTGAATTTATAAATACTCTTTTAAATCGCTAAATTATAGAGCCATCTTAGGCTCTATAATTGCTTTTTATAAAATGAAGAGATCATCGCAGGAAGCAAAATTAACGCCCCAAGAAGCATCATAAGCATAACCAAATCAGTTAAAACCCCAAAATATATAGTCGGCCAAAAATTACTAAGACTCATCACGCTAAAGCCTAAAAATATTGCAAAAGAGGTATAATACATAGCATAACCAATACTTGCGTGTGAACGCTTTACTGCACTAGAGATAGTATGCGTACGATTTTCATTTTTAAATCTATGAATATAATGAATTATATCATCAACCCCAATTCCAAGACTAATAGCAGCAATTGTAATACTCATAATATCAAGCGGGATTCCTGCAATCCCCATTATGCCAAATACAGCACACAAAGGAACAAGATTTGCAATAATTCCAATTAGTGATAGTTTAATACTTCTAAAAATTACTACAAAAACCAAAAATAGTGCCAAAACTACAAATATAAATGTATCAGCCTGTGAACTAAAGAGAGCTTGAAGCATATTATTATATAATACCATTACGCCAGCTACTTGAATCTCTACTGGTTCATCTTTTAATAGTTTTTGTAAATCAGCCTTGAGTGATTTGACAAACTCATCACGGCGTAAATTTGGATCACTATCGATAGTTCTAATACTAAATCTTGCCTCATTATTTTCTATATTTATATATGGTGTTAAGATTAGCTGCTTATACTCATTAGGTAAATTTGTATAGATTAGCGAGAGTGCAAGCGGATCAAGCTCCTTACCATTATTTATACTTTTTCCTACTTCAAGTAAAGTAGCAAGCGAGCTAACATTTCCAACAAACTCACGCTCAGCAATAAATTTATTAACTCTTTTAATAATATCAAGCCTATAAGTATTAAACCAGTATTGCTCCTCTTGACTACCGCCAAATTCATCTTCAAATTCGCCTAGTTCATCATCACTATTTTGCTCAATTGGTTTAAATTTAATAATCACATCCAAAGGAATCGTTCCACCTAGCTCTTGATCGATCACCTTCATACCTTGGTAAATTTCAGTATTTGATTTAAAGTATCCTATAAAACTATTTTCAACCCTAAGCTGACTAATACCATAAATACCAATAACTACTATAAACAAACTAATTATATATATTATTTTTGGTTGATTTATGGCAAATTTAGCACACCACTGTGTGAATTTAAAGTGATTTTCAAAGCTCATTTTGGGCTCTTTTTTCTTCAGCATCATAAGCAAACTACCAAAAATAAAAAACGCCACCAAAAGCGATATAGAGATACTCACACTCATCATCGCCCCAAGCATAATAATTGGTTTAATATCGCTTAGGCAAAGTGATAAAAATCCAATTACTGTAGTAAAAATTGCAAAAAAGCAAGGTGTAAATTTAGAACGCAAAGTAAGATAAACTAACTGCGCATTTGTATAAATTTTATGTTTTAAATATAACTCACGATATGCTACGATTAAGTGAATTACCACTGAAATTGTAATGATTAGCTGAAGGGCTATATAATTAGAGCTAATTACTGTAATCTCATAACCTAAAAGCCCAAATAGTCCACTTGCTAAAATTACACTTAAAAAACAGACAATCACTGGTAAAACTACAAATCTAACTTGTCTAAAAAATAACCATAAACAAAACCCAAGAAGCACTAAAACACTACTTCCATAAACTGCTAAGTCATTTTTAACAAAGCTTATCATATCATCAGCAATCATACTAATGCCGCCTAAAAATAGCCGCTCATCTCCCTTATAGCGCTCTATAATCTCCCTAATTTTAGTAATATTTTCATGTTCAACAATCCTTTGAGCGTCTCTATATTTTTTAAATTCAATTTCTAAATTTGCTAATTTTTGGCCAAACTCTTTTAGATTTGCTCTTTGTTCTAAAAATCTGGCATAAGTCTCATCATCTTTTAAATTTACTACAATAGCTGTGGTTTTAAAATCACTACTAACTAATGAGTTTTTATATAATAAACTATTCATTAACTCATCTTTGGCCCTGGCCATATCGATGCCAGTTTTGCTTAAATTTGGCACATCCTCTATTAATTCACTAATGCTTAAATTGGGATTATTAGTTAAAAGTGGGGCTTTTAAGATTGAAAAAACTGAATCGACACTTTTTAAATTCTCAAGCTCTCTTGAGATTGCTGCGATTTTATCTAGACTATTTTGGTTTAAAAGTCCTAAATTTGGTGTATAAGCAATAACTAAAAAATTCTTACTATCATAGCGTTTAGTAATATCACGCCAAATAGCTAAATCCTTATCATTTTCAAGTAATAAAGTCTGAGTAGAAGCATCAATCTCAAGCTTATAAGAAAAGACTCCAATTCCAAGGCAAATAAGCAAACTAAACGCTAAAACAGCCTTAGGAAATGCGACAATTAGCTTAAATATTTTTTTCATTTAACAGTGGCATTATGATCAGCTGTTGCATTTTGAAGACGCTTTATAATCTCATCAAAGCCTGCATTTTTACTTAAATCATTAAACTGACTTCTATAGCTTTGAACTAAACTCACGCCTAAAATATCAATATCATAGATTAGATAATCACTCTTATTTGCTGGGTGAAATTTAAAAATTAATGGATAATTTTCGCTTTTATTTTTTATTACAGCATAGACATTGTATCGATTTTTGTTTCCCATTTCGCCTTTTACAAACTCAATCTCTTGATCGCTATAATATCCAAGCTTTTGCGTAAAAGATGCCTTTAAATTTGCTACAAATTGTTTTTCAAACTCATCTTGCTGTGTAGGATTTAACATACTATATTGCTTAGAAAGAGAGAGTCTAGCCATCAGTGAGTAGTCAAAGTATCCATCAAAAAGCTTAAAAAGCTCTAAAGGCTTTTGCTCTTTTACTATAGATTTATCATTCATTATCTCTATTGCTTTTTTAAAATCACTCTTTAGAGTCTCATCAATATTTTTAAGCTCTATGCCAAAAGCAATTGAGCATACCAAAAATAACAAAAATATAATTTTTCTCATATTTTACTCCTGAATTTGTGCATTTCTGCGTTGTTCATAGCCATCTTTTATGAATGTATATAAGTCGATTGCACCACTAGTAAGCTTATTATATAGTTCTGGATCTTTAGAACCATCGTTAATTAGCTGCCATGATTTAACAGCTAAATTTAGATGAAAATATTTATGACCATCATCAGTAAATATCTCATTGGTATAACTCAATGGATTAATGAAAAAGTCCCCACTCATACCTATTAAATCACGCAAATTTGTCTGTCCTAAAACTGGCAATACTATAGGAAAACCACTACCAATTCCCCAATATCCAAGTGTTTGACCAAAATCCTCATCGTGTCTTTTAAGCCCATAAACATTAGTTGCTACATCGCTAATCCCGCCAAAACCAATTATAGTATTAGCAATAAATCTTAGCGTCTCCTCTCCTGCTGCTGTAAATTTAAACTGCAAAAGATTATTAACTAAACGAATTGGATATATAATATTATCAAAAAAATTACTTATAGCATCTTGAGCAGGATCTGGCATTATATAATCATAGCCTTTAAATGTTGGTATCAAGATATTTTGATATACAACATGATTAAACTCGGTCATAACCCTATTATATCCACTAAGCGGATCAAAACTGCTAGTAGCATACTCATCTTCAAATGAATCAATATCATCAGCAAAACAGCTAATTAAAAATATAAAACTAGCCAAAAAAATCCTAGCCATAATATTACCTCATAAATTAAAAAGGCAATATTATATCAGTTCAAACTTAAGTTAGTATGAATTATAAAATTTACTATATTTTATTTTTATTGTTTTCAAATATAAACCCAATTTTAATAATAAAATATTATAATACGCCAAAGAAAAATAAGTTTAAAAGAGGTTTTTATGAAAGCTAGGATAAATCTTGAGCTATTTTTAGATGATGAAGTAGCCCTTTTGCCAAAGCATATCAAACTTCTAAAGGCTCTAGATGAGACCAAAAGCATCACTAGAGCAGCAAATGCAGTTGATATCTCGTATAAAAATGCTTGGGACTGCCTAGATCTACTTAACTCCAAAGCCAAAGAGCCATTAATTGCTAGGGTAAATGGCAAGAGAAAAAATAGTGGTAGCGAGCTTAGTGCATATGCAAAAGATATTATAGATGTGTATGAGGCGATTTTAAAAATTCAAAATAATTTATTAGATGAAATCTGTAGCAATCCAGATATTCACGCCATAAATAATCTAAAAAGGAACAATATGAAGTTAAGCGCTAAAAATCAACTTCAAGCTACAATCACAGATATAAATATCGGCGCAGTAAATGCGCAAATCACAGCTAAATTAAGCGATGGAACATTGCTAAAATCCATAATCACAATAGATAGCCAAAAAGAGTTAAACTTAGAAGTTGGCAAAGAGGTTTTATTTATCTTTAAAGCTTCAAGCGTAATTTTAGCTAAAAGCGATGATAAAGAGCTTAAAATTTCTGCATCAAATAAGCTAAAAGGCAAAGTAACTAAAGCTACAATAGGTGCAGTAAATGCCAAAATCGCCGTAAATATAGGCAATAATCAGACAATACACGCTATCATCACTAACGAATCAGCCCAAGATATGAGAATCAATGTCGGTGATGAAGTTGAGCTATTTATCAAAGCTAGTCAAATTATCATAGCGGCACAGGCTTAGTTTATTACTTGCTTGGTATTAGTCAAGCAAGAGTAATTGCTAACTTTTTAAAATATAAATATATAATTTATATTTATAAATATCCATTTATTTACTATTTTTCCATATAATTATAAGTATAAATTTATAATATTAGGAATAAATATGAGATCAATTTTTCTACTTTTAGCCTTTGTGGTTTGCTCTTTTGCTTCAACACTCAATGTAGCCGCAGCGGCAAATACAGCCTATGTCTTAGAAGAGATAAAAAGCGAATTTATCAAACTTCATCCAGATGCTAAAATCAACATAACACTAGGCTCAAGCGCTAAATTAGTAGCCCAAATCAAAAATGGCGCCCCTTTTGATCTATTTTTAAGCGCAAATATAGATTTCGCTGATGTGCTATATAAAGATGGTTTTGCTCTTAATAAACCTGTTATTTACACTAGCGGAAGCGTGGCTATTTTGAGCGTTAGAGGCTATGAACCAAGCCTAAACTCATTAAAAAACAAAGATATAAAAACAATAATAATAGCCAACCCAAAAACCGCCCCATACGGTGCTGCCACGATAGAAGCATTTAAAAATGCTGGAATTTATGATGAGATTAAAGATAAAATCATTGAAGCAAATAGCATAGGCGATGCTCTAAATCAAACTATAAAAGCTGGTGATATCGGTTTTGTCGCAGCTAGTGCTTTGAAGGCTGAACAGATGCTACAATATACAAATTATGCTATTTTAGATGGCTCACTTCATACTAGTATAGATCAAGCAATGGTAATCCTAAATCATGGTAAAGAAAATAAATTAGCTAAAGATTTTTATGATTACTTACTTAGCAAACCGGCTCAAGATATATTTGTTAAATTTGGATATAAAGCGATTAATTAGGCGAATTTATGATTCATTTCCACTGCCAAAAGTCCTTTGATGGATTTAAGCTTGATCTTGAATTTAAGATAAATAATGGCGAATTTGTCGCATTATATGGCAAAAGTGGCAGTGGTAAAAGCACGATATTAAGGCTACTTGCTGGATTTGATAAGCCTGATAGCGGAGTTATTAGCAGTGATGGGGTGATATATTATAACAAAGATATATTTTTGCCCCCACAAAAGCGAAATATCGGATATCTTTTTCAAGATTATGCTCTATTTCCTAATATGAGTGTGATGCAAAATCTACTATTTGCCAAAAATGATATTAAATTTGCTACTGAATTACTAGAATTAGCCGAGCTTTTAGAGTTTCAAAACGCCTATCCGCACACACTCTCTGGCGGTCAAAAGCAACGCACAGCCCTAGCAAGGGCTTTAATGAGGCGACCTAAAATCTTGCTTTTAGATGAGCCTTTATCTGCTTTAGATGCGAAATTACGCATTAAACTCCAAGACTACTTAAGCCAAATTCACAAAAAATATAATATGAGTATAATCTTAGTTAGCCACGATAAACACGAAATTTACAGACTCTCTAACCATATTTATGAGATTGACAATGGCAAAATCATCCAAAGTGGCACCCCAAAAGAGCTATTTTTAAGCTCAAATTTGGATCAAAATATCAATCTATTAGCTACAATTTTAGAGATAAATAGCCAAAGCATAACCTGCGAATACGCAAATCAAATTTACAAAATTCCAGCTACAAATATCAATAAATTTAAAATCGGAGATACCATCACTCTAAGCACACAAATATCAAATTTAAAGGTGGATATATGATAGATTGGACGCCACTATTATTGTCATTTAAACTAGCTATTATATCTACGATTATACTCTTTATCATATCTATATTTTTCGCTTATATCGTTGCTAGATGTGAGTTTAGATTTAAGTCTGTTTTAGAAAGCGTGATATCTTTGCCACTTGTATTGCCGCCTTCGGTGCTTGGATTTTATATCTTGATACTCTTATCGCCATACTCATTTTTGGGCGAATTTATGGAAAAATATTTTGATATTAGGCTTGTTTTTAATTTCAGCGGTCTTGTGATTGCTAGTTGTATCTACTCATTGCCTTTTATGTTTTCGCCGATTTTATCAGGGTTTAAATCCCTGCCAAATTCGCTTATAGAGGCTAGTTATAGCCTTGGCAAAGGCAAGCTTACTACTCTATTTCGTGTCGCTATGCCAAATATCAAGCCATCGCTTTTGAGTGCTATTATCATTAGTTTTGCTCACACTTTGGGCGAATTTGGAGTGATTTTAATGATAGGAGGAAGCATAGAAGGCAAGACTAAGGTCGCTAGTATCGCTATTTATGAGGCTGTTGAGATATTGGATTATAAACTTGCGCATATATATTCAGCGATTATGCTTATAATTAGCTTTAGTGTTTTGTTTTTAGTCTATTTCATAAACCAAAAAATAGAGAAAAAATAGTATAATACCTAAATTTATTTTTAGGGGATTTTGATGAAAAATATATTTTTTTGCCTTATAATTAGCTTGGTATTTTTAGGTTGTAGTAATCCTGTTTTTACTAGTTATCTCTCAACTTCTAATCCGATTTTTATCACTGAAAATATAAAAGGCAAGAGCTTTAGTATATCTTCACAAAATTTCAGCGAAAACTTTGAAAATAATCTAAGCTCTGCCCTAATCCAAAATGGTTATAAAAAAGCTACCAAAAATCCAGATATCGCAATCAAAATTACGCTAAATTACCTACGCCAAAATAGCGATATTAAGAATAATAATTTTATGGAATTTGGCTTTGGTAGTGGTGGATTTAGGCATGTTGGCTTTGGTAGCGGCTTTGGTGGTGGATACGAAAATGAGTATTTTTACGATGCTCAAGCCTCGCTTTTCATCGCTCTTAAAGATAGCAAGAATTATCAAACAAATTTAAATCTACAAAGCCAAAAATCTAGCTTTGAGTACTCTCAAACTCAAGCTATAGATAGCTTTGAGCTTAAAATAATATCTAAAATTATTGAAATTTTAAATGGATTTTAGCCCGAATTTAGCCATAAAAGTTGATTAAAATAGTATATTTTTAACCATCAAAATAAACATAATTATATATAAGCCAAGCGCCAATCTTTTTTGAATATTTTTATCAACTTTATGGCCAAATTTTACACCAAAATATACCCCAATTATAGACCCAATTCCAATTGTAAATCCACTTTTATAATCCACAAGTCCCGCATTTGCTAAGCTTATAAGCCCAGAAAATGAGCTAAATATAACAAAAAATAGCCCAATTGATATAGCTTTTTTGATATCCATTTTTAAAAATCCCACAAATATCGGCGTTAAAAATAGCGCCCCGCCAATCCCAGCCGATATCGCCACAGCACCTACTAAAACCCCCACACCAAACATTATAAATTTAGATATCTCTTTAGGATTATCATTTTTCACATCTGCTTGAAAAAATTTAATTATCGCCACCATTAACATAAATAACACCACAAATTTCAAAGCGATACTAGGCATAATTGATACTATAAATCCACTAAAACTCGCCCCCACAAGTCCGCCTATCCCAACTACAATCCCATCATTTAAAACCAATTTTTTATTTTTGTAATTCACATAGCTACCAAATAGCGCCCCCATAAACATCTGAAGCACACTAATACCAATCGCACTTTTAATATCAAAACCCAAATTTAAAAGTATCGGCACCAAAATTGTCCCACCACCAATGCCAAAAAACCCACTAATACACCCCACACCAACACCAATAGCAACAAAAATAGCAGCCGCCCATAAAAGGCTCATATCACCTAAAATCACACTAAATCCATCAACCATTTTTCTACCTTAAATTTGATTTGGAATTATATTAATCCTAAGATAAAATCTAGCTTTGAAATACTAAATTTTAAGATTGATAAAGAAAATTTTTTGTATAATATTTTTTTAAAAAAACTTTTTGGAGATAAGATGCTTTTACTCTATGATCCAACCATATATTTTAAAGAAATTTTACGCCAATATCCAAAATCCTATCTAGCTGAAGATGAGACTCAAGCAATCATCGGAATTGATTGTGAGTATATCAGCGGAGATGACTTTGGCAAATTAAACGATAGAATCAAAAATGGCAAAAAAATCTCAAATTTCGCCGGGCTTTTTGGCGTTTTAAGCTATGAAGCAGTATATAAATTCGAAAAAATTGGTGAGCTTAAACCCGCATTATATGAGTTTCCATTATATCATTATAGCGACGCTAAAGCCTATCTTCACTATGACAAACAGAGTAAAATTTATAGCTTTTATGGCGATAGCAACTACTTTAATAATCTTAAAGATATTAAGCCACTTAAATCAGATAAAAGTTATTTTTACACCATTAAAAGCGACTTAAATAGCCAAAAAGCCGACTATTTAAAGATGATTGAAACGGCTAAAAATTATATAAAAAATGGTGATATTTTCCAAGTAGTCTTATCCAAAACTTTAGAGCTACAAAGCGATTTTGATCCGCTTGAATTTTATGAAATTTTAAAATCACAAAATCCTAGCCCATATATGTTTTACTATCCAAGTGAATTTGGCACCATCGTAGGCAGTAGCCCAGAGCTAGTAGTAGAGATCAAAAAGGGCATTATCCACACAAGCCCGATTGCCGGAACCAAAAAGCGTGGAAGAGATGCTAATGAAGATGAAATTATAAAAAATGAGCTTTTAAATGATGAAAAAGAGCTTAGTGAGCATAGAATGCTAATTGATTTAGCTAGAAATGATATAGGCAAATTCGCACTTCCAAGTAGCGTAAAAGTGATAAATCCTATACATATTAAGCTTTATGAAAGTGTAATGCATATCGTAAGCGATATATACGCAGAGCTTAAAAGCTCATCATCAGCGATGGAAGCGATAGCTACGATATTTCCTGCTGGCACACTTAGCGGTAGCCCAAAGATACGAGCGATGCAAATTATAAATGAGCTTGAAGAGCATAGTCGTGGAATTTATGGTGGTGGGATTGGATTTTGGCATTTTAATGGCGATATGCAAATGGCGATTTTGATTCGTTCAGCTATATTTGTGCCAAATTCAGATTCAAATCGTGTATTTATCGGTGCTGGAGCTGGAATCGTATGGGATAGCATAGCCCAAAATGAGTATGAAGAGATCTGTAACAAACGCAAAAGCTGTCTAAAAATCTTCGAGCAATACGCAACCAAAAGGGATAAATAATGATTTTAATGATTGATAATTATGATAGTTTTGTCTATAATATCTATCAATATATCTTAGATACAACTAATGAGTCTATAAAATGCGTTAGAAATGATGAGATCACAATTGATGAGATCAAAGCCTTAAATCCATCTAAAATTATCCTAAGCCCAGGGCCAAAACACCCTAAAGATAGTGGCGTTTGCTTAGATATTTTAAGGGCGAATTTAGGCATTCCTATACTTGGAATTTGCCTTGGGCATCAAGCTATCGGGCTAGTAAATGGAGCTGATATTAAGGTACTTGACACCCCGGTACATGGCAAAATATCCCAAATTCATATCCAGCAAAACAGTCTTATATTTAATGGCTTACCAACTGAATTTAGTGTGATGAGATACCACTCTTTATATGTAGATAATCTACCACCAAACTTGCAAGCCACAGCTTATAGCAGCGATGGGGTTTTGATGGCGTTAGAAGATAGTAAAAATCAAATTTTTGGGATACAATTTCACCCTGAAAGTTTCTTTAGCCAATATGGCAAACAGATAATAGCAAACTTCGTCTCACTAAATAAAAAAGATAATGAAGAGCCTAAAAAAGCCAATTTCGCACCATTTCTTACCAAGCTCCAAAAGGGCTTTGCCCTTGATAGTAAGGATTATGAGATAATATGCAAAGAGATTTATAAGAAAAATTATGATGAAGTCCAGCTTGGGGCTTTACTAGTTTTAATAAGCGAAAAATCCCTATATCCAGATAGCTTAGCAGCACTTGTGAAAAATATACTAAAATACTCAACTACATATAGTGATAACTCCAAAATGATGGATATAGTAGGCACAGGTGGCGATGGCCTAAAAACGATAAATATCTCCACAACAACAGCCTTCATACTAGCATCTTTGGGTATCAAAGTAGCCAAACACGGCAACAAAGCCATAACCTCCAAAAGCGGTAGTAGCGATGTTTTAGGCCAAATAGGCATAAATCCTGGTAGCGATATAGAGCATTTAAAATTTAAACTCAATAACCAAAATTTAGCCTTTTTTCATGCTCCATATTTTCACCCTATTACAGCTAGCGTGCGTGATGTAAGATTAAGGCTTGGCGTGGGAACGGTCTTTAATATCCTTGGCCCACTTCTAAACCCAAATTTAAGCCTTAGCAATCAAGTAGTAGGCAACTACCTTGAAGAAGTTAATGAGTTAATCGCAGCTACTTTGCTAAATTTAGGTCGCAAACACGCTATCGTAGTCCATGGAATGGACTCTATGGATGAGATAACACTTTGCGATGAGACTCTAATCCACGAAGTCAAAGATGGCAAAATACTAGAATATAAGATTACGCCAGAGCAATTTGGCTTTAAAAGGGCATTCCACTCTGATATTGCCGGTGGCGATGCTAGTTATAATGCCGAAATTTTAAAAGCCACTCTAAAAGGCGAGCTTAGTGGGCCAAAATTTGATATAGTGCTTTTAAATGCGATGTTTGCTCTATATACAGCAGATGGTGCTAGCTCTCCACTAGAAGCTAAGGATATAATCCTAAATGCGATTAAATCAGGCAAGGTTTGGGAGTTTTATCAAAGCTATATTAAAAGGCAGTAAATGAGCGAGAATAAAGAGTATCTAAGTGAGCAATTAATCAGCTATCTAGGCAATAAACGCTCACTCCTATCCAATATCACCAAAGTAATAACTGATATCAAAAATAATCTTGCCAAAAGCAAGATATCATTTGCTGATGTTTTTAGTGGTAGCGGCATAGTCGCAAGAGCTGCTAAATCCCATTCTAGCGTAATCTTTGCCAATGATTTAGAGAGATACTCATACATTATAAACTCATGTTATCTATCAAATTCCAATCCAAATTTGATAGATAATCTATCTAAATATTTTACTCAAATTCAAAATAATTTCACCCCAAAAGAGAGCTTTATAAGCGAACTTTATGCCCCAAAAAATGATGAAAATATCCAAAAACATGAAAGAGTTTTTTACTCTAGGCAAAATGCGTTAATTTTAGGCGGTTTAAGAGATGAAATATCTAAAATTCCAACTGAATTTCAAAAATATTTTATCGCCCCACTGCTTAGCCAAGCCTCCATCCACTCCAATACCGGTGGGGTTTTCAAAGGATTTTATAAAGATAAAGATGGCGTTGGTAAATTCGGCGGACAGGGCGAAAATGCATTGAGGCGAATTCTAGGCAAAATAGAGCTAAAAATGCCGATTTTTTCAAATTTTCAAAGCGAATTTGAAGTTTTCCAAAATGACGCTTTGGAATTTGCCAAATCCATATCAAAAGTTGATATAGCCTATTTTGACCCACCTTATAATCAACATCCTTATGGCTCAAACTACTTTATGTTAAATTTAATTAGCGATTTTAAAGCTCCAAATATAGAGCAAATTAGCAAAGTTAGCGGCATACCAAACGACTGGAATCGCTCAAAATATAATAAAAAAGCTAAAGCAAGCGATGAATTTTTCAACCTTTTAAGCGAATTTAAAGCCAAATATCTAATCATCTCATTTAACTCAGATGGCTTTATCAGTATGGATGAGTTTTTGATAAATTTAGCAAAAATTGGCGAGGTTGATAAGGTCGAGATCAAATACCCAACTTACAGAGCTAGTAGAAATTTAAACTCAAGAGATTTATATGTGACAGAGTATCTTTATATCGTTAAAAAAGGATAAAAAATGGCAAGTAGCGATGTTTTGAGAAAAAATAAAAATCAACATAAGGCAAAAAATGTAAATTCTAAATCTGATGATAAAAATATTGGAATAGCTATGAATAGAACGATTGAATATTTGATAAATCGTTTTAAAAATATACAAAATTTCGATGGATATTATTTTGAATTTGGAAAATCTTTATCGCTAAAAATAATGATGGATAATATCAGAAATGGCGGTATTAGAAAACAATTTGATACAAATTGGGAAGAAAACACTATCATGCCAGACGGTGGATTTTTGATTTTAAAAAAGAAAGATGATGAAAATTATCAAAAGTTACTTCTAGCAGCAGAAGTTAAACGACAAGGCACAAATGATAAAAGACTAGCAGAAGGGCTAACAAAACAGGCTCGTGGTAATGCGATAGAAAGGCTTGGAAAAAATTTAATCGGAATAAAAGCGATGATGAACCATGAAGATATAACACCATTTGTATGCTTCGGACACGGAGATGATTTTAATCAAGATGATATAACGACAAAAAATGTTTTTTCAAAACTTAGTACAATGAACGAATTTTACTATCTAAATAAAACTTATATTTTCAAACTTGACGGCAATAGCGAACATAACAAATTTGCACCAGTGAGTATGTATTTTAGAAAAGACGAGTGGAGTATTGATGAAATGTTTGAGATTATGAAAGAAATTGCCGAGACTTCTTTGAGATATTACATTTTTTAGGTTTTAAGATGAAGCCATTAATCAAAATTTGCGGTATCAAAAATTTAAACGAAGCCAAAAGCGTATGCGAGTGCGAATTTGACGCTCAAAGGGTGGATTTCATCGGTGTGATTTTCGCTCAGAGTAAAAGGCAAGTTAGCTTAGAAATGGCTAAAAATATTGCTGATTTGGCTCATAAATTTGGTATAAAAGTTGTTGGAGTATTTGCTGGGATTGAGTTTGATAAGATAGCTAAGATAGTGAATTTAACGAGTTTAGACGCCGTTCAAATCTATGAAAAAGTAGATGATAAGGCCAAATTTGATTGTGAGGTGTGGCAAGTTTTTAGCGTGGGTGAATCGTTGCCAGAGCTTAATGGGAGCTATGATAAAGTATTATTTGATACAAAAGGTGAAAAAAGGGGTGGAAATGGGGTTAAATTTAATTGGGATTTACTAAAAAATTTAGATATCAAATTTGGTTTAGCCGGTGGAATCGGTGTAGAAAATTTAAAAGAAGCTATGAAGCTTAAACCAAATTTAATTGATATAAATAGCAAAATAGAAGATGAGTTTGGGTTTAAAGATAGCAAAAAGATATATGAAATTTTAAAAATAGTTAATTTAGGAGATTTAAGATGAATGCAAAAGCCTATTTTGGTAAATATGGTGGCCAATTTGTCCCTGAAACCGTGATGAGCGCATTAAATGAGCTAGAAGTTGCTTATGAAAAGATAGCTAGTAGCGATGAGTTTAAGGCTGAGTTAAATGAGCTTTTAAGAGATTATGTAGGCAGACCAAGCCCATTGTATCACGCCAAAAGGCTAAGTGAGCATTATGGGCATGATATCTATCTAAAAAGAGAAGATCTCAATCACACAGGAGCTCACAAGATCAATAACGCCCTAGCCCAAGCTTTGCTTGCCAAAAAAATGGGTAAAAAGAAGGTCTTAGCCGAAACAGGCGCTGGTCAGCACGGCGTGGCTACTGCGACTGCGGCGGCGCTTTTGGGTTTGGAGTGTGATGTTTATATGGGTGAATGCGATACCAAAAGACAGGCTCTGAATGTCTATAAAATGCAGCTTTTAGGGGCTAATGTAGTGCCTATTAGCGATGGACTTGGCACACTTAAAGAGGCCACCACGGCAGCTATTCAAGCGTGGGTAAATGAGATAGAGAGTAGATTTTATGTGATCGGTTCAGCTGTTGGGCCTCATCCATACCCAAAAATCGTTAGAGATTTCCAAAGCATAATTGGCACTGAAGCCAAAGCACAATTAGATGAAAAAGGGGTAAAAGCTGATTATATCATCGCTTGCGTGGGCGGTGGAAGTAATGCTATTGGGATATTTTCAGCTTTTTTAGATGATCCAAGTGTAAATATAATAGGCGTAGAAGCCGCTGGGCTTGGTATAGAGACTAAATACCACGCAGCGACTCTAACTAAGGGCGCTGATGGCATAATCCATGGGATGAAAACCATCGTTTTACAAGATGAATTTGGAATGATTTTGCCCGTTCATAGCATAAGTGCTGGGCTTGATTATCCAGGTGTTGGGCCAGAGCATGCGCATTTACAAGATATAGGTAGAGTGAGCTACTATGCTGTTAGTGATGATGAGTGCATAAATGCCCTAAAATTGCTATCAAAATTAGAAGGGATAATACCAGCTATTGAGAGCTCTCACGCCCTAGCCTATTTAGATAAGCTATGTCCTACACTACAAAAACGCTCAAATATTGTAGTAAATGTAAGTGGTAGAGGCGATAAAGATATGCATACTATAATGGATTATAAAAAAGGAACAATATATGGATAAGATAGCAAATGCCTTTAAAGGCAAAAAAGCAAATATCGGCTACATTGTAGCTGGATATCCTAGCTTAGAATACAGCAAAGAGTTTTTAAATTTACTTGATGATAGCGTGCTTGATATAATTGAGATTGGAATACCTTATTCTGATCCTTTAGCAGATGGCAAACTTATAGCCAATGCAGCATTTCAAGCATGCAATAACGGAGTAAATACAACAAAAGTTTTTGATATGCTAAAAGGTGTTAAAACCTCTAAAGCATTGGTATTTTTAGTATATTACAATATTATTTTAGCTTATGGCGAAGATAAATTTTTACGCCAAAGTTTAGAGTGTGGAATTAGTGGAATTTTAGTCCCTGATATGCCTTTTGAAGAGAGTAGTAAATTCGCCCAAAAATGCGAAGAATACGGCATCGCACTCATAAGATTAATCGCTCCTACAAGCACCAAAAGGTCAAAAGAGATATTAAGCAAAGCTAATGGTTTTATCTATGCTGTAGGCTCTTTGGGTGTAACTGGCGGGGAACAAAGCTCAATTGATAGATTAAAAGATATGATTAAAACTATAAAAGACAATACCAATTTGCCTGTCGCCATAGGCTTTGGGGTCAAGAATGCTAGCGATGTCAAAAAGGTAAAAGAGTATGCAGATGGCGCAATTATAGGCACAAAAATTGTAGAGATTACAAGCAAATTTGACCCACAAACCGCTCACAAAAAGATAAAAGAGTTATTTGAATAGTTACACAATTTGGCTAAATTTCAAACTAAAATCAGTCAGAATTTAGTCAAATAAACTCTTTTAAAGCTAAATTTTGTATAATATTAGCCAAAACTTAAGGAGATTATAATGCTAAATGCTATCAATTATGCTACTAGACACTTTTGCACTGATGTATTTGGTTACGAGATAAAAGAGGGAAAAAGTCTAGGAAAAGACCTATATGGTGCTAGTATTCCCTTATATAAAGATGATATAGAGTTTCAATTTTATCTATATTTTAAAAAAGAGACTTTAGAGCTTTTTGTAGATAAACTATTTAACACTGAAGAGGCTAAAAAGACTGATTTAGGCGATTTAAGCAGAGAGGTAGCTAATCAAATCGTAGGTTATGCCAAGCATCTCTTAAGTGATAATAATGATGGAATTTATAGGCTTGGTACACCTGAATTTCTAGGCAAAGTCGAGAGATTTCCAGTTAGACTTGAAAAATCTCATATTTTTAAAATAAAAAATAAAACTTTCAAAATAGGCTATAAAAAAGTATGAACGAGACAAATACAAACCAAAATGGATTATTTCGTGACTACGATGAGTTGCTAGATATTGGCGTAGAGTTTATTAGCGATCTTGGTATGACTACTATTAGCGTACGTGAACTTTTACGACTTGATGTTGGTTCAGTTATAGATTTAGATAAACCAGCTGGTGAAAGCGTAGAACTATACATCAATAATAGAATATTTGGCAAGGGCGAGGTAATGGTGTATGAAAAAAACTTGGCAATCCGTATAAATGAGATATTAGATTCTAAATCTGTAATCCAATATTTTAGAAGAGAGCTAATATGAAAATTTGGCTTTTAATATTTATAGCTTTGCCAATTTGGGCATCAAATTTACTTACTCACAATATATATGAACGTGATGAGCGTATCGATATTATGCTTAGTTTTGATGCTCCATATGATGGCACTATAAAACAACAAAATAACGCTGATTTAACCTATATCATCCTAAGCGATCTATCTTTAAAAGGTCAAGTAAGCAAGCAGATAAAATCAAATATTATCCAAAATATTTTAATTACCTCAGCTAATAATAGTGCTACACTGCAGCTAAAATCATCTAAGCCAATCTCTATAGTTGCCTCTAAAACTAGTGATAAATTTGGTCTTAGAATTCGTGTAACACCACAAATCCCAATTAAATCTACCAATCAGTCAGCTATAGAAAAAACTGCCCAATCAGCACAAAATATCAAACCAACACAAGTTGCAAGCACTCAACCAAAAGAACAAAATCAACTAGCTAATATCCCGACCAAAAAAGATAGTGGTGATGATATGTATACAAACTACATTATAGTAATTTTAGTTCTATTTACACTCTTTGTTTTTTTAATGTTTATCAAAGCTAAATATACAAAAAAAAATCAACAAGCCAAAAGCATACAAACTACTAAAACTACTATAAATACACCAAAAGTTACGCCAAATCCAAAATCATTTGATATTGCTACACCAAATCCACAAGTATCGCAAAATTATCAAGCCGCTGATTTTCAAATAGAACAAAATCATCAAAGTACTACAAATTCACAATCGGCACAAAGTTATCAAACAGCTCAAGATTTTCAATCCTCACCAGATTTGCAAGCAAACTCAAACTATCAAACCGCTTCAAATTTTCAAGCTACTACAGCTTCTATAAGTAACTTTGATTGGAGCAATGAGAGTGTAGATGTCCTCTATGAAAAATCATTAGATGCCCAAAATAAAGTAGTTTTACTAAACTACGAAAACCAAAAATATTTAGCCTTAGTAGGCAATTCAAATGTACTTTTGGATAAGTTTGGCGAAGATGGAATAAAAAGTCAAGATGATTTTGAACTAATTATACAACAAAGCAAGCCAAAACTAAATAGCTATCTACAAGAGCGTAAAAATGCTCTAAGTAGCTACAAAGATATGATGGATAAAGAGTCAATTTAATTAAATAAAAGGAAAGATTATGAATATTAAAAATTTAAATGATTTAAAAAAATTTACCGATGAGATTCGTTCTCAAGCTGGTTATAAAGATCCAATTGCATTTGCAATCGGTAGAAGCATAAAAGGTAAATCAGCCAAAACAATCAGCGTAAATTACGCAGTAGTAAATATGAATGAAAATTATGGAAGTGCAGCTGTATTAAGCTGGGCAATTGAAAAAAATGGTATAAAAATCGATAATAGTGGGAGTGAATTTGTAGCACCGATTAACTCAGCTATTACAGCTGATGCGCTTAATATATTTGATTTTTTACTAGATGAATGCGAAGGCGATAAACACAAAAATGTTCAAAATCTACTCGTAATAGATGAGATTTTAAATGATGGCGAGATGGAAAATGATGTTGAATTTGTAGTAACATTTTTATATAGCGATGATGCGCCAAAAAGCGTTGAAGCTGTCTATCTAAAACTATATCTACTATCACTAAATAAAGCCGAAATTCGATCACTAAATCTTAATGGCGCTTTTGGTTTATTACCAAATCTAGCTTGGGATAGTGATGGCAATCCACACGAATTAGACAATTTAAGAGAGAATGAAATTTGGCTAAAGATGAAAGGCTGGTATCCAAATATAGTAAGCGTAGATAAATTCCCACGCTACCTAAATCACATAATACCAAGCGACAATACTAGAATCTTAGATAGTGCAAAAGTAAGAATGGGTGCGGTTCTAGCACCAGGCACAACAGTAATGCCAGGCGCTTCATATATTAACTTCAACTCTGGAACAACTGGACCAGTAATGGTAGAAGGTAGAATCTCAAGCTCTGTAAGCGTAGGAGATGGAAGCGATGTAGGCGGTGGTGCGAGTATTTTAGGCGTACTAAGTGGCACAAATGGCAATCCAATTAGCGTAGGTAAAAGATGCCTTTTAGGTGCTAATTCAGTAACTGGCGTACCTCTTGGCGATGATTGTATCATAGATGCTGGTATAGCAATTCTTGAAGGTACAAAAATATATATAAGCGATAAAGAGGCTCTTGAAAAAGTAAATCCAGGGTTTAAATTTGATAAAGAGATATATAAAGCACTTGAACTAGCCAATCTAAATGGAATTCACTATCGCCAAAATAGCCAAACAGGTCAAATCACAGCTAGCATTAGTAAAAGAGCTATTAAGCTAAATGCTGACTTGCATTAAGGAATAGTAATGGTTGAAATCAAAGGTTTAACACACCGTTTTGGCTCTCAGCTACTATTTGAAGATGTAAATTTAAAGCTAAATTCGCACAATCGCTATGGCCTAATCGGCGCAAATGGTGCTGGAAAATCTACATTTTTAAAGATTTTAAGCGGCCAAATAGAACACACTAGCGGCGATATAATCATAGAATCTAATAAAAAAATCGGCGTCTTAGGCCAAGATCAATTTGCATTTGAAAATTTTACCTTAAAAGATGCTGTTTTATGGGGAAACAAAAGACTATATGATGCGATAAAAGAGAAAGAAAAATTATATCTAAGCCAAGAATTCACAGATGAAATCAATGAGCGTTTAAGCGAACTTGAGATTATCACCGCTGAAGAGGACCCAACATATGAGTATGAAACAAGGATAGAAAAGATCCTAAGCTCACTTGGCTTACATGAGTATGATAAATTAATGAGCCAAATCGAAAGCAGCGATAAGGTAAAAGTCTTGCTCGCTCAAGTGCTATTTCCTAAGCCTGATATTTTATTTCTTGATGAGCCGACAAACAACCTTGATATCGATGCTATCGCTTGGCTAGAAAGAGAGCTAATCAATCACGAAGGAACTCTAGTTGTCATCAGCCACGATAGACACTTTTTAAACCGAGTTTGCACTCATATATTAGATGTTGATTTTAAGCAAATTAGAGAATTTAGCGGTAATTATGATGATTGGTATATCGCAGCAAATTTAGTCGCTAAACAAGCTGAAATGGAGCGTGATAAGAAGTTAAAAGAGCGTGAAGAGCTTGAGAAATTTATAGCTAGATTTAGTGCCAATGCTAGTAAAGCAAAGCAAGCCACAAGTAGAGCCAAACAGCTTGAAAAACTTCAAATCAATGAGATTAAAATATCTAGCCGCCGTGATCCTAGCATACTGTTTAGGATTAATCGTGAGATCGGAAATGAGCTAATCGAGCTAAAATCAGTAAGCAAAAAATTTGATAATAATGTGATTTTAGATAATTTTAATTTTAAGATGAATAAAGGTGATAAAATCGCAATCATCGGAACCAATGGCGTAGGTAAATCTACTTTATGCAAGATTTTAATGAGCGAGTTAGAAGCAGATAGCGGTAAAGTGCATATTGGAGCAACAATAGAATTAGGATATTTTGCGCAAGATAGCTCAAATAAAATTACTGGAACATTAAAACTATATGAGTGGCTTCAAGATAGCAAAAATAAAGACCTAGATGAGATTCGTAAATGCTTAGGTAGAATGCTATTTAGTGGAGCTGAACAAGAAAAAGAAGTAGGAAGTTTAAGCGGTGGAGAAAAGCATAGATTAATGCTATCTAAGCTTATGCTACAAAGGGCGAATTTGCTTATCTTAGATGAACCAAATAACCATCTAGACCTAGAAGCTATCATTGCTTTAGGTGAAGCGTTATATAACTTTAGTGGTAGTTGTATCTGTGTAAGCCACGATAGAGAGTTAATTGATGCCTTTGCCAATAGAATATTACACCTAAAAGGTAATGGTGAAATTATAGACTTTAAAGGTAGCTACGAAGAGTATCGTACAACCTATGCAATGGATGAGAAGTAATGCAAATTTGGCTAAACTCGAATCTAATTAATATCGCTGATGATACCAATCTAGCCCAGCTCATAGAATCTCAAAACTATGATAGCAATAGAGTTGCTGCTGAAGTTGATATGCAGATAGTCCCACGGACTATCTGGAGTGAATTCAAACTAAAAGATCAGATGAAAATCGAAATTGTTGAATTTGTCGGTGGTGGCTAAGTAGTTAATTTAATTACTATATCATTATATACATTAAGAAAACCATTAAGGCAATACTCTACTAAAGCCTTTTTGTGTTTCATACCAATTACTATTTTTTAAATAAAACCATTATATATGTCATAAGTAATACCAACTGCTATTAAACATTCTATAAAAGAATCTCAGCTAATCAAAATAAAGATAACATCTTATACCATAAGCAATGCATATGATAAAAATAAACACTTATCCATTTAATCTTTTAGCAAATTTAGTCTTATTGCCTAAATATACAAATGTAAGTACTTCAGCCACAGCCTTAAATAGCGTAGCTGGAATCTGATCATCAACATCGCACAATCGGTATAACTCACGAGCCAATGGTGGATTTTCTACTATTTGCACTCCATGCTCAATGCCAATCTGTCTAATTCTTAGCGCTAAATGATCCACGCCTTTAGCTAGCACTACAGGCGCTGATTCTTTATCTTTATCATAACGGATAGCTACAGCATAGTGAGTTGGGTTAGTTATAATAGCATCTGCTGCGGGGATATTTTGCATCATACGCTTCTTGGCTGCTTGCATCTGAAGCTGACGAATTCGCCCTTTGACACGGGGATCTCCATCCATTTGCTTGTATTCATCTTTTACCTCTTGTTTGGACATTCTAAGCCCTTTAAAATATTGATACCTTACGATAAAAATATCTGCAATTGCAATCAGCATAAAGAGCAAGAGCATAATCCCAGCTAGAATAAACATTTTATTTCTAAGCCAAACTAACTGGTCAAACATCGTGTAAAACATTGTATAAGGCAACTCGGTAATAAATTGTAAAAATACGTAAAACGCACAGCCAAAAATTGCCGAAACTTTAACTACAATCTTAACCGTCTCCACGGCTTTTTTGAGTGAAAAAAGATTAGCAAGACCTTTAATTGGGTCAAGTTTAGAGAAATTTGGCGTAAGTGGCTCGGTAGTAAAAATAAAACCAAACTGCATAACATTAGCAATAATACCTGCGATCATCACGCAAATTAATAGCGGTAAAAGTATAAGCAAACACTGTAAAACCGAATGAATTACAATCTTAAAAAACAGCTCCCTAGTAAGCGGAGTACCAATTATATCTTGATAATATAGATACAAATTCATTACTCGATCGCCCATAAATCCCATCAAAGCAATGAGTGCTACACATCCTACAAGCAATGTTACAAAGCCGCTCATATCTTGAGATTTAGGGACATTACCTTTATTTCTAGCATCCTCAATCTTCTTGGCGGTGGCCTCTTCGGTTTTTTCTTGTTCGTCTGCCATTTAATCTACTTAGTTTCGTTTTGCATAATCATCATAACCAAATTCACGCCAAATAGCGACATTGCCACTCTCATCCATCATTGCCAAACTTGGAAGCTTAACGCCATTAAATGTGGTATTTTTAACTATTGTATAGTGAATTTGATCCTCAAAAATTACCCTATCACCAATATCTATTGGCTTATCAAAGCTGTAAATTGGCTCACCAGCCTCAGCTCCTACTATATCGCCAGCTAAGCAAGTCGCTCCACCAAATCTGTAACAAAATTCACCATCAACTCTCTCGCCTCTAATTTTTGGACGATATGGCATTAAAATCGTATCAGGCATATGACATTCAGCAGAGGCATCAATTATACAAGTTTTTTGCTCATTATCTACAATATCAAGCACACTTGCAATCAAAAACCCGCACTCCCAACCTACAGCTTCACCTGGTTCAATATAGACTTGTACGCCATATTTTTGGGAAAAGCTTTTAATTAAATTTATCAATAGCTCTATATCATATCCTGCTTTTGTAATGTGATGGCCTCCACCAAAGTTAATCCATTTCATACGTGGAATAATCTTACCAAATTGCTCTTCAAATGCTTTTAAAACAATCTCTAAGCTTTGAGCACTCTCCTCGCAAAGTGCGTGAAAATGCAATCCCTCAATTCCATCAAGCTCGCTAAATTCAAAGTTTGTTTTAGTAATGCCTAAACGAGAATATTTTCCACATGGATTATACATATCAGTTGGACTAGCTGAGACATTTGGATTGACACGTAAGCCTATGCTAGCTTTACTATTTTTAGCCTTAGTAGCAAATCTTCTCCACTGTGCAAAACTATTAAAAACAACATGATGGCTAATTGATAAAACTTCATCTATATCATCATCGCTAAAAGCTGGAGAATAGGTATGAATTTCTCTAAAACCATGCTCTTTAGCATATTTAGCTTCTATTAAACCACTACATGTAGCACCATTTAACATTTTAGAGACAAGTGGCATACCAGGGGAAAAAGCAAAGCCCTTAAGCGCACAAAGCACCTTAGCTCCACTCTCCTTAGCAACATGACTAAGTATATTCAAATTTGACTTAAGCTTCGCCTCTTCACAAACATAGGCTGGAGTTTTAATATCTTCTAATTTCATGTTAATCCTAAATTTAATTTTGGTATTATATCAAATTTAGAATTAAGATAATTTTATGCTTTAAGTGTAAATTTTGATGAAATAGCTGCAATATCACCAGAATTTGCTAAGGCTAAAACAGCTTCTTTAGCATGAGATAAAATTTTATTAAGTTGCGTCATCTCACTATTATCAAATTTACCCAAAACATAATCAATAACACTTCTATCACTACGGCCTATTCCTATGCGGACTCTATCATAGTTATTGCCTATTAAAGAATCAATAGATTTGATTCCATTATGGCCGCCGCTACTTCCGCCATTTTTAAATCTCATCGCACCAAAAGCGATATCAAGATCATCATGGATAACAATAATGTGATTAGGTTTGTAAAAATCATTTACAGCTTTTAAGGATTTGCCACTTGAATTCATATATGTGGATGGTTTAAGAAGAAGAAGTGAGCCATTTTTGTATAGCTCACCTTGAAATTTAGCCGAACTTATATCACTATATCCACCATCTTTTAAGATTAGATCAATAAGCATAAATCCAACATTATGGCGAGTATTTTCATACTCTTTACCAATGTTGCCAAGTCCGGCTATTAGAGTCATTACTTAGCTTTTACTACACCTAAGACAGCTACACGACCTGCATCGATGATGCGGACATTTTGTGGAGCCTCGATATCACGAACTAAGATAGTATCATCAATATCAAGTGGTGATACATCTACTTTAAAGCTATCTGGAAGGTCTTTGCCTTTACATTTAACTTTTAAGCGTTTTTTAGATTGTAATAAAACGCCTTTATTTTTGATACCTGCTGGAGTGCCTACAGGGACAACTGGGACAAGGTATTTAGACTCAACATCTGGTAAAACAACTTTTAAATCAACATGTTTTAAAATACTTGTTACTGGGTGTTTTTGGTAATCTACAACCACAACATTATAGGTTTTACCACCTACGCTGACATCAAATTTCAAACCGCTTTTAGCCTTAACAGCTTTGATAAAATCATTTACTTTAAAAGCAGCATTGATATTTTCAATACCTTTTGCGTAAATGTTAGCGATTAGATAACCATCTTTCCTAAGAGCTTTCGTGCTTCTTTTGTCAATACTCTCTCTAACAATGCCTTCTAACATTATCTTTCCTTAAAATAAAATAGTTGGCAATTATAGCTAAAAAATCTAAATTTAAGCTTATGATAATGATGTCAAAATTTCATCAAAAGCCGCTACAAATGCATCCAAGCCATCATCTAAAAGCTTAGCACAAACCTTATTATAATCCACTCCAGCTTCTTTAGCTTTAGTCATAAATGTATCTATTTCCTCGCTACTTGGTATAGTTTTTGGAGTAAATTCGCCACTTGCGATAAATGATTTAATAGTATCAAGTGGGGCTGTATTAATTGAATTTGGATACAGAAGTTCTTTAATATAATAATCTGCTGGAAGCTGATTACTCTTTACTCCAGTACTTGCAAATAGTGTTCTTACATTTCTTTGGCCAGCATTTTGAATTTTGTTATAGATATTTGTAGCATTATAAATTCCAAATTTACCAGTCTCTTCAAGCTTTTCATCAAGTAGTCTATCAAACCTGCTTACAAACACGCTAATCACTCCTTGAGGAAGTGGAGTCTGTGGAAATTTTTTACTATATTTTTTAGTACCTTCTTTAAATGCGTCTAAACAATTTTGCGCTTGGTCTTTAGAGAAAATCAGTGTTGCATTTACATTAATTCCCTTTTTCATCAATTCGCACATTGCATCAAATCCAGATGATATAGCTGGAATTTTAATCATCACATTTGGCATCTTAATCGCATTATATAATCTTTTTCCCTCATCGATGATATCACTAGCTAAGATCAAATTTGGATCTACTTCAATACTTACAAAGCCATCGTTTCCAACTGCATAATTAGCAAGCATTTTATGTGCTGCCATTTTAATATCGTTTGTAGCTAAAATTTCATATATCTTTTTTGCGCTTCTTTTGCTAAATTTGGCTTTTTGTTCACTATAGGCTTGTGAGTTACAAATCGCCTCTTTAAATATACTTGGATTACTTGTAGCTCCATTGATTGTGTCATTTTGAATTAATTCTATAAATTCTGAATTTATAAAATCACGCTCTAAAAAATCACACCAAAGAGAAAAGTTAATATCTCTCATTTTCTACCTTTTATATAATTTTTTTAATCTCATTTAAATCTTTAATATCTATGATGTGAGTTGCTGCCTCTTTTAGTATCTTATTTGCACAAAATGCAATACCAGTGCCAGCCTCTTTAAACATAGATAAATCGTTTGCTCCATCGCCTACGCAGGCAACCTCATCAATACTTAAACCCATAAAATCTTTAAGTCGTAAAAGCATCTTGCCCTTAGAGTTACCAAACATCATCTCGCCACCGACATTACCAGTTAAAATACCATTTTTATGATGAAGCTCATTTGCAAAATTTAGATCAAAGCCAAGCTTTTTTTGTGCTGAATCAGTAGCAATATGAAACCCACCACTAAATACAACTGTCTTAATATTTTTAGATTTTAGATATGCGATTATCTCTTTTGCACCGGCAATAAATGGTAAATTTGATGTAATTTCTAGTGCCCTACTAAGTTCTAAACCCTCAATCAATCTAACACGTCGTACTAAACTCTCATAAAAATCAAGCTCGCCCGCCATAGCCCTAGCAGTTATCTCGCCAACTTCTTTATCCTTGCCCATCGCACTTGAGAGGATGGTGATAGTCTCACCATCCATCAAAGTAGAATCAAAATCAAAAACACAAAGTTTTATCATATAAAAACCTTAAAAATCACGCTTTAATAAAGATTCAACCTTTAATATCGTTAAGATATTATTATCTCTTTTGCCAATACCTTGTATCATACCTTTATCTTTTGCCAAAGTTTCAGGTGGCTGGTCAATTTGATTAGTCTTTATTCTAATCGCTTCAGTTAGCCTATCTATAACAAACCCTGCGATATTCTCGTTATCTTGCATAACGATATATCTAGTATTTGGGGTCATTTTGCTAGGTTCTAGATTAAATCTAATTCTTAAATCTATTAAAGGAATTACACTACCTCTAAGATTAAACACACCAAGTACATATGGTGGAACGCTAGGTACTCTTGTATACTCGATTGGCTTAATAATCTCTTTGATATATAAAATTGGAATAGCAAATTCCTCTTCCCCAACGATAAAGCCTACAAGCTGTTCTATCTCTTCTCTATCTTTAGTACTTTCTGGTTCATTTATTTGCTGTTTTTGTCTTTGTAAAACCTCACCTAATCTATCGCTCATTTTACTTCCTTACACTAGCTTTATATTTTTTCTTACGACATTTTCTAGGTATTCTGGTGAGTATGGTTTGGTGATATACTCAGTCATACCTACTTCTACGCCTCTTAAGCGGTCGCTCTTGCTTGTTCTACTGGTAACGGCAATTAATGGTAGATTGCGATATTTGGAGTATTTTCTAATCTCGCCTGCTAGGGTATATCCATCCATTCTAGGCATTTCGATATCTATTAGCATCGCATCTATGCTGTGATCACCTGATTTTACTATATTTAGTGCTTCTATACCATTTGTTGCCTCAATCACAGTTACGCCGATTGGTTCAAGCGATTTTTGCATAATTGTTCTATCCATCTTAGAGTCATCTACGATTAGGACTTTATAATCGCTTGGTTTTTCTTTTTTAGACATTTGTGCGCTTGATTCCATACTGGCTCTGATATCTACTTTAATCTCTTTAGCCATATCCATAATCATACCTACATCTACAATTAGAGTTACCTTACCATCGCCTCTAATTGTACCACCAGCAATTCCACGGATATTTTGCAAGTAGTTACCAAGTGATTTAATAACAATCTCCTCCTGGCCAATCAAGCTATCTACAATAATACCAAGCTTACTATCAGCTACATTGATTACAACTACATAGGTTTGATCGCCACTTTCAAATACCTGCTTAACTCCAAACAGATCACCAAGTCTAACAAGACTAAGAACTTCATCACGAAGTCTAAGGACATTTTTACCTTCAATAGTGTAAATATTATCTACTGGAACTCTAACAGTCTCTTTTACGCTTGCTAGTGGTATAGCATAAAATTCTTCTTGAGAACCTACTAATAAAGATTGGATAATAGCTAGTGTTAGTGGAATTTTGAGTTTCATTATCGTGCCTCTACCTACTTCGCTATCTATATCTATGATACCGTTTAGCTTTTCGATATTTGTCTTGACAACATCCATTCCCACGCCACGACCGCTGACATTTGTAACTTGCTTAGCCATAGAAAATCCAGGCTTAAATATAAGCGAAAATGCCTCTTTATCAGTCATGCTATCAACTTCTCTTTCTGTGATTAAGCCCCTTTCTAATGCTTTCATCTTAACAGCTAAAGCGTCAATTCCCTTACCATCATCTACTATTTCAACTACGATATGATTGCCTTCATTATAAGCTTTTAGTTGAATAATACCTTTTTCAGGTTTGCCAGCTGCTAATCTCTCTTTAGGACTTTCAATACCATGGTCACATGAATTTCTAATGATATGAACTAGCGGATCGCCAATCTCTTCTACGATTGATTTATCTAGCTCTGTCTCTTCGCCGCTTATTTCTAGATCAATTTGCTTACCTAATTCACGACTTAAATCACGCACCATTCTTGGGAATTTGTTAAATACTTTAGCAATTGGTAGCATTCTAGTCTTCATAACAGCTAACTGGATATCAGTTGTTACTAAACTTAATGCACTTACTACTTGATTTAACTCCTCAAGGAATTTTTCACCCTCATATCTCTCTTCTACATCATCATAAATTTTAAGAAGTCTATTTTTACCAAGAACTAGCTCACCGATTAAATTCATCAAGTTATCAAGTCGCTTCACCTCGACCCTAATAGTTTGTTCTACAGCTGAGGCGCTAGAATGAGCTGGAGCATTTGATTCTTTTGACTCTTTTTTAGGCGCTGGTTTAGCGGCTGGAGTTGGTGCTGGTTCTGGTGCTGGAGCTGATTCAGGAGTTTGCACAGCTGATTGTTCGCTATTTTGTTTTTGCTTATCACGTCTAGCTTGATCTTCAGCTTTACGAACTTTAAGCAATCTTTCGATCTCAGCTTCTACTTCAGCTTCGCTTAAACTATTTACATCCACCTCTGGCTCTTGATCCATTGCTGATTGTGGCTCTAAATGACTATCTTGCTTAGATTGCGCCTCTTCTTGTGGCTGTGTAGATATATTATGATCAGCATTTGGATCTCTGCCTTCATTAATAGCAGTTAATCTATCGCATATATCAGATATATTCACACCCGCATCAACATCATTTCCACGCTCTCTAATGCTTCTTAAAAGCGCTTTCATCATATCTACTGATTCTAAAACAACATCCATAATATCTGGAGTTATCTTTAACTCTCCGTGGCGAGCTTTATTTAACACATCTTCCATATGGTGAGTAAGCTTTGTTAAAACATCAAAATTTAAAAATGACGAGCTACCTTTGACTGTATGAGCTACACGAAATATCCTATTTAATAATTCTAGATCCTCAGGATTAGCCTCTAACTCGACTAAATCATGGTCAATTTGCTCAATAAGCTCAAATGCCTCGACTAAAAAGTCTTCTAGTATCTCTTGCATATCATCCATAAATCACCTCTTAACTGATATATTTTTTGCGTGATTCAATCACTTTTGAAACAGCGGCATAAAATTCTGTAGCATTAAATTTAGTTAAGAACACATCACCGCCTGCATCCTTGCCATGAAGTTCACTAAATTCATTACTCAATGATGAGTTAAAGATGATAGGAATATTAGCAAATCTCTTATCATCTTTTACATTAGCCGCAAAGTGAAAACCATCCATCTGTGGCATCTCAACATCGCTGATAATAACACGTAGATTTTGTTCTAAGTCGTTTTTATACATTGAGTAAAGATCTTCTAGCTTCTCAAGTCCTTCAACGCCATCTTTTGCCTCTACTACTCTTAAACCCATTTTTGTTAGTGCATCACTAACTAAACGTCTAGCTGTAAGGCTATCATCTAAAATTAGTGCTACACCACTAAATTTATGTATCTCATTTACCTCAACTTCCATTTTTGGCTGATATATTCCTAATTCTTCAACAATACTTTCTAAATCCAAAATAAGTAAAACATCATCATTTTCAATTCTTGTTACGCCTGTGATTTTAGATCTGTCTAAAGTTCCAGTTCCAGCACTTCCAGCAAAATTTGCTGGTTCAATATCTTTCCAGTTTATACGTCTAATTCTTTTAGCTTCATGAACAATAAAACCAATAAATATATTACTAAACTCAGCAATAATAACTCTAGGTTTTACAAAGGCCTCTTTAGGCTCTTCAATTTGCATCCATTTAGCAAGGCTAATAACTGGAATAACTACGCCACGAAGGTCAAAAATCCCCTCAATATAATCGGGCGTGCCTGGTAGTTCGGTGAGATTTGGCATTTTGATTATCTCTTTTACTTTAGCAACATTGACACCGTAAATACCCTCGTATACAGTATCTTTGCCCTTTTTTAAGATGCGAAAATCAACAAGCTCCATCTCATTCGAACCCGTTTTTAAGATATTATCATCAAACATTTGGGCTCCTTATAAGTTGAAATTTAATTTCATCGGCGTATTCTACAATAAAATAACTACGCTCAGACGCAAAACAAGGTAAATTTATATAATCTTTTGAATTTATCTCAAATCTAACCCCTTGATGATAGTGCCCTTCAATTACAATATCACCTTGGTAATTAGCGATTTTTTGACTTATTAGCTCTTTGAAATTTGGTATTTTATAGGATAAATTCTTATCTTTTTGAGTAGATAAAATCCACTTAGATATCTTGTGATTTAAGCTCTTATCTATAAAATCCATCAATTTTAAAAACCTATTATTTCTAAGAAATTTAAGTATATTTTGTGTAAAAAATCCCAAAAATATATCTCCATGAGCTATTGCTACACGCTTATCACCAAGGGTAAAAATAGCTGGTTGAGATGAGATAGGATAGATTGTGATACCCTTAAAAACGGAGCTAAGATTAAAATCATGATTGCCTTCAAAATAGTGAATTTCACTCTTTTTAGCAAGCAAATTTAGCTCTTCGATCCACTCTTTATAAAATATTTGAGTATAGCTAGTAGAGCTTAGAAAATCAAATATATCACCAACCAAAAATATCTGTGGTGGCAGCGGCAAAGTGCCGCTATTGAAGCTTTTAATAAGTTTTAAGAATTGGGATCTTTTATCGTTTTCATGTGCATCAGCTATAAAAATCGCCCCATATAAAATTCTCATATAGAATTCCCAATAATCGGCAAAGCCACCGCCTCATCTATCCCGAGCATTAAATTCGCATTTGCTAAAGCTTGAGATGAAGCGCCACGAAGAAGATTATCTATACTAGAATTTATCCAAATCTTGCCACCATTATTTATCGCAAAAATATCGCAAAAATGCGTTCCAGCGACATCTTTGATGCTAACTGGCTCACGCCTAATGCGTATAAATTTCTCATCTTTATAAAAATTTTCTAAAACGCTTATTGGATCAATATCCTTAAATTCAGGCTTTAAAACCCCATAACTACTAACTAGCATTCCACGACTAAGCGGGATTAAATGTGGCACAAACATTACATCAATATTGGTATTATGAGCTAAATTCAGATGCTCTTTAATCTCATCGCTATGCCTGTGAGTAAGTGGCGAATAGGCATTCATATTCTCATTTACGCTTATGAAATGGCTACTAGATTTTAGGCTCTTGCCAGCTCCGCTTAATCCGCTTTTAGCATCAATCATAACACCAAATTTAGGATCTAGCATATTGGCAAAAGGCAACAAACCCAAAAGCGAACAAGTAGGATAACACCCCGGATTAGCTACTAAATTTGCCTTTTTAATCCTATCTCTGTTCATCTCCACTAGCCCATAAACGGCATCTTTTAATCCATCTTTATCCAAATGAGCGCAATAATTCTTCTCATAATTTTCTAAGCTCACACGATAATCAGCCGATAAATCTACGATTTTTATATCGCTTTTTCTTAGCTCTTTAGCGATTTTCATTCCTTCGCTATGTGGCAAAGCCAAAAATACTAAATCACATCTAGCCTTGATTTCATCAGTATTTGCCGCTTCGATTGGCATATCGATAACGCCTTTTAAACTAGTAAAGCTTTGAGCCAAATTCCCACTACCACTAGCCCCCGCATAACTAAGCTCAAAATTTGGATGAGCCACTATCATTTTAACTAATTCAAGCCCTGTATAACCACTAATTCCAACTATTCCTACTCTGATCTTATCTGCCATTTTCATCCTTAAGTTAATCAAATTCACTCAAAAACTATATCTTGATATTTTACCTCAACCACCTCTATCTCGCTTTTACCATTTGGCAAGGTCAAAATCACCTCATCGCCTGCTTTTTTGCCGATTAATTGCTTGGCAATTGGTGTTGAAATAGAGATCAATCCACGGCTAAGATCGCTCTCGGTTATCCCTACGATAGTGTATGTCGTCTCAACTTCGCTATCGATATCCATTATAGTTACAGTTGAGCCAAATTTAACCTTATCATGCTCATATTCGCTAGGATCGATTACCTTAGCTCTGCTTACTATATCGCTAAGTTCGGATATGCGATTTTCTATAAAGGCTTGTTTCTCTCTAGCGGCGTGATACTCGGCGTTTTCTTTTAGGTCACCGTGGCTTCTTGCTATATCTATCTCTTTTACTATCGCTGGTCTTTGGATTGTCTTTAGATCTTTTAATTCAGCTGTAATCTTCTCATAACCATAGATTGTCATTGGTTCTGTCATGGCTTTTCCTTTTAAATTTGATTTAGGATTTTATCCTATTTTATCTTAAAATCATATCAGCAACGCTCTTAGCACTTCCGTGTTTTAGATACTCTCTTAGCTCCTTAGCGGCCTTTATAAATTTATTTTCATCATAATTATTATAAGATTTGATTAAATTTTGGGCGTTGGCATCTTCTTGGATTAGCTCATCATGTAAAGGCTCTTTACCCATGAAATCAAATATTATATTTGCCAGACCTGCATATTTTAACTTCACAAGTTTTCTAGCAAGCCATATATCAATCGCTTTTGCCTTATAGCAAAGCACAAAAGGCACTCCTATCAAGGCCGCCTCCAAAGTCGCTGTCCCAGAGCAGATAAAGGCAAAATCGCTTTTTATCAATGCTTCTTTAGTATCATAAACAATCTCAAATTCACTCACATCCCCATAATACTCAGCAATATTATTAGCCAAAAATGGCGGAATTACCAAAAGTTTTTTGCCATTAATATTTTTAGCTACCTCTTTGTATAGTGGCATTAAGCGACTTATCTCGCTTCTTCTAGATCCTGGCATAAATGATATTATAGAGTTTTTCTTATAAGAATTTTTTTGGATATCTATCTCATCTAAGAGTGGATGGCCTACATATTGGCTTCTATGATAAAATTTACTATCAAAAGGCAAAATAGATGCCAAAGTATCACAATATCTCTCTACCTTAGCTACTCGCTTTGGCTTCCACGCCCAAACCTGTGGCAAGATATAATATATTATCTCACATTTTAAATTCGCCTCTTTTATCGCTTTTGCCAAAGGCAGGTTAAAAGCTGGGCTATCTATTAGCAAAACCTTATCACAAGTTTTAGCTAACTCCACCATCTGTTTTAACGCTCTTTTGGCCTTAAATATCAGTGGCAAAATCTCCACAAATCCCATAGCGCTAAACTCCTTACTATCATAAAGAGCAGCACCAAATCTCTTATCAAAAATCCCGCAAATCTCCACCCCATCAAGATGAGTTAAAATCTCTTTAAGGTGTAAATTTGCCGATGCTTCTAGGCAAGAAACTAAAATTTTCATAATTTCCCTTTTAAATTTAGCTCAAATTATAGCTAACAATTTAAAAATTATAGGTAAAATTCATCAAAAAGGATATAAGTGAAAGAGATTTTGATAACAAACGATGATGGCTTTGAGGCAGCTGGGATACTGGCTTTGCGTGATGCGCTTAGCCAAATAGCTAATGTAGTAGTAGTCGCCCCAAGTAGCGAAAAATCAGCTTGTTCGCACTCTATAACTCTTACTCGCCCACTTAGATTTATTCAGCTTGATGATGGATTTTTCAAACTTGATGACGCTACGCCTAGTGATTGTGTATATCTTGCGCTTGAGACAATGTATAAAAATAAAAAGCCTGATCTTATAATAAGTGGGATAAATCACGGCGCAAATGTAGGCGAAGATATCACCTATTCAGGCACTTGCGGTGGTGCTATGGAGGGCACACTTCAAGGGGTTTGCTCCATTGCGGTTTCGCAACTATATAAAAATGATAGTTTGGATAAATTTGGATTTAGCTTAGCTTGTGAAATTACCTTAGAATTAGTCAAAAATATCTTTGAAAATGGCTATCCATTAAGCGGTAGAGAGTTTTTAAATTTAAATATCCCAGCCGTGTCAAAAAGCGAATATAAAGGGCTAAAAATCGTCCCCGCAGGTCAGCAAAGCTACAACACAAACGCCCAAATCCATCGCAATCCAAGAGGGCTAGAATACTACTGGCTAGGGACACCGGGGATTAGATATGCTGCTAATTTAGGCTATGAGTGTGATATATCGGTGCTTGATGAAAAATACGCTAGTCTAACGCCAATTAAGCTTGATATGACCGCTCACAAAAGCATAGAAACTATAAAAAAATGGATTTAAAATGGTTGATAGATTTACTAGAAGTCGCTGGATTTTTGGCGATAAATTTCAAAAACTCCAAGACTCCAAAGTCTTAGTATGTGGCTGTGGCGGTGTGGGTGGCGTGTGTATCGATGCGCTTTATCGTAGCGGCGTTGGACATATCACGGCGATTGATTGCGATAAATTCGATATTACCAACCAAAATCGCCAAATAGGTAGCGAAAATATCGGTGAGTATAAAGCAGATGTATTTGCTAGATTATATCCTGGCTTAAAGAGAGTGAATTTAAAGCTAACCCCTAGCGTGATAAGCGAATTTGATTTTAGTGAGTTTGACCTTATAATAGATTGTATCGATGATATCCCTGCCAAAGTAGCAATAGCCAAAATTTGCTCTAAAAGACTACTTAGCTCAATGGGTGGCGCTAAAAGGTTAGATCCAACAAAAATAAAAGTCGCAAGTATCTGGAAAACTACAAATGATCCATTTGCTAGAAAAATAAGATATGAGCTTAAAAAAGCTGGATTTAAGGGTGATTATAAGGTAGTATTTTCTACTGAAGCACCAAATTGCGTGAATTTAGGAAGTTTTATAGGCGTAACTGCTAGTTTTGGACTAAATTTAGCTAGTTTAGCTGTAAATAGGCTGATTAAATGATAAAAAACTTTTGGCAAAATTATAAGCTTATCTCAAGCCCAAGCATAACTTTGCCAAATATGGCTAGTCGTGCTGGGAGTATAGCTGAGAGTGAATTTTTCGATACAATTAGCCAAATTAAAGGGCTAAATATCTACAAAAATAAGCGTGTCAAAGGTAGCCAATCTGGATTACACGAGATTGATTTTATCATTGTAGATGGGCTTAATATCTATCTTATAGAGTTTAAGCACTGGGTTGGAAATATCGATATCAAGGGCGATGAGTGGATACAAACTACCAAAAATCGCACCACTCTTCATCAAGATCCATTTGCTAAACTGATTAAAAATACTCAAATTTTTAAAGATTATCTCCAAAATAAAGAGGTTGATTTGAGTCAATTTAATATTTTAAGCTTTGTTGTTTTTGACAAAACTAGAATCAATCTGTCAAGGCAAATTCTCAAAAATAAGCAGATTATTACCAAACATAATTTTTTGAAATTCATAGATAAAAATCGTAGCAAAACTCGCCCCGATATAATCGAAGAAGATAAGCTTAAGCAGATATTAAGCTCTATGACGATCTGGTCAAGGCTGCATCTATATGGTGGTGAGATCTTAACAGGTTCGATTAGGTATTTTTTGATTGGTAGTAAAAAGAAAAAATTGCCAAAGCATTTTAGAGTAAATTTAGATCTAAACTGGCAAAGAAACAACACAATAAGCTTTATCAACGCACTATTTGGCAGACGAAAAAAGCTCAAAATCAAATCCAAAATTTACAAAATCCGCCCAAATGATAGCATAGGATTTATAAAGGCTGGGGAATTTGAGATTAAGCATATTCAATTTGGCCTTATAGAAAAGATCGTAAAAGATGATGAAATTATCTAATTCTTCTTATATTTGTTTTAGATATTTTATAAATTTTTGAAGCTGGGGCTGGGGTAAATTTCGTATCTATGATTATATCCGCATTAGCCGTCGCAAATTCGATATCAAATCCCTTTTTATGAGGGTTTGCGCTAGTAGAATATGCCCATCCTAACTTATCTAATAACTTAGCGTGTGGATGATCTTTTACCACTCTTATAGCTTGTGAATTTGGATAGATAAATGTTGTTTTTTTAGTGCGGCGGATTAAATTTTTATATTTTTTAGGCGCTCTTGAAAGCTCTTTTAATACGCTAAATTTACTTACACAAATCAAGCAAGGCTGATTTAAAGGGCGATTTTTAAGCCTGTTTAACTCTTCTAAGTTTTGGCTTAAAAATCCAGCCGTGGTATCAGTTTGTGCTAGGTAGATCATTTAAATATATCTTAAATAAGCTGCCACGACTAAGCGTGGCAAATTTATTATCTATTTAAATACTCTTGTAAGCTTTTGACCTCTAAGGCTGCTTCATTTGCACTGATAGAGCTAGCGGCGACTAGGGCTGCGTTCATATTAGTAAAATATGGGATTTTAAATCTAAGCACCGCTTGGCGGATTTTCACAGCGTCGCTAGTGCTAGATTTGCTATCGCTAGTATTTACCGCTAGGGCTATATCGCCATTTTTTAGCCTGTCTTCGATATTTGGACGGCCTTCACTAATTTTATAAACCATCTCGCATTTTACTCCAGCTTGAGCTAGAGTTTTATATGTACCACCAGTTGCTACTATATCAAATCCTAAGCTATCAAATTTTTTAGCAAGTTCAACGCCACGAGCCTTATCTGCATCAGCTAAACTGATAAAGACAGTACCACTACTTGGCAAGATATTTTTAGCTGCAATTTGTGATTTAACAAAGCTCTTTTCAAAACTATCACTAATACCCATAACCTCACCAGTGCTTTTCATCTCTGGCCCTAAGATTAGATCAGCTCCACTTAATTTATTAAATGGGAACACACTCTCTTTCACGCATACTACGCCATTTAAACTAGGCTTATAAATTTCGCCATCAAATTTAACTACTTTAAATTGATCATAAAACTCAAGCGCCTCTTTTAAATTACCTTGCCACATTACGCGTGTTGCTACCTTAGCCATTGGTAAGCCTGTAGCTTTACTGACAAAAGGCACCGTGCGACTAGCCCTTGGATTGACCTCGATGATATAAAGTTTATTATCATACACAGCAAATTGAATATTCATAAGCCCTATAACACCAAGCTTCAAAGCGATATCTTTGGTGCATTTTTCTACTTGATCTATGATATCTTGGCTTAAGTTTTGCGGTGGGAGTATGCTAGCGCTATCACCGCTATGGATCCCTGCTTCTTCTATATGCTCCATAATTGCACCGATATATACATCTTTGCCATCGCTAATAGCATCTACATCAAGCTCAGTTGCATCTTGCAAAAATTTATCAAGTAAAACTGGAGAGTTATTACTAACTCTAACTGCTTCACTCATATACTCTTTAAGCTCAATCTCGCTATGAACTCTTCTCATTGCTCTACCGCCTAAGACATAGCTAGGACGAACTAAAACTGGATAGCCGATTTTATTTGCCTTTTCTAGTGCTTCAGATTCGCTAATAGCAGTATCATTATCGGGCTGAGCTACATTAACTAAGCGAATAAACTCACTAAATTTTTTTCTATCTTCAGCAATATCAATTACCCTAGCTGTAGTTCCAATTATCTTAGCACCGATCATTGATAAGCGTTTAGAAAATTTAAGCGGAGTCTGTCCGCCAAAATGAACGATAACGCCATCTGGATTTTCACGCTCAATCACCGCTCTTAAATGTTCAAAATCAATTGGTTCAAAATATAAAATATCACTAGTATCATAGTCAGTTGATACAGTTTCAGGATTACAATTATACATAATAGTTGTAACACCTAAATCTCTTAAAGCATAACTAGCATGAACACAACAATAATCAAACTCAATACCTTGACCTATACGATTAGGGCCTCCGCCAATTATTAAAACTTTTTTATTATTACTATTTATAGGTAGATTTGGTAGATTTGGAGTGATATTTGTACTACTATATAGATATGGAGTTAGTGCTGGAAACTCGCCAGCACAAGTATCAACCTCGCTATATTCTAAGCCGATTTGGTGACGCATTCTAGCATAATATATATCGTTTTGACTTAGTTCTAGATTATCTTTAGAATTGATTAAATGCGCTATCATCTTATCGCTAAAGCCCCAAGTTTTAGCCTTTCTTAATAGCTCTTTATCATTTAAAATATCCATATCTATACGGTCTTCAAATTCAATTATCTCATAAATTTGAGTTAAGAACCATCTATCAATCTTAGTTAATTCATAAACATCTTCTACGCTTTTGCCATTTCTAAAAGCTTGTGCAATATATAAAATTCTATTTTCATGACCATTTCTTAATCCAAAAACCAAATCTTCGTCGCTTAAATTTAGATAATTAAATCCACTATAATCTTTTTCTAAGCTACAAAGAGCCTTTTGGACGCTCTCTTTAAAACTTCTACCAATTGCCATAACCTCGCCAACACTCTTCATCGCAGTGCCTAGATATGGATTAGAACCTGGGAATTTTTCAAAGGTAAATCTAGGAATTTTAGTTACTATATAATCAATTACTGGCTCAAAGCTTGCTGGTGTTCCTGTAATATCGTTTTTAATCTCATCAAGAGTAAAGCCCACAGCTAACATAGTTGCTACCTTAGCAATTGGGTAACCTGTAGCCTTACTAGCTAGGGCTGAGCTTCTACTTACTCGTGGATTCATCTCAATTACAGTCATTCTACCATTTTTTGGATTTACAGCAAATTGCACATTGCTGCCTCCAGTATCTACGCCAATTTCACGCAAGATTTTAAAGCTTGCATCACGCATATACTGATACTCTTTATCAGTTAGCGTAAGAGCTGGAGCTACAGTTATAGAGTCTCCTGTATGCACGCCCATAGGATCAAAGTTTTCAATAGAGCAGACGATAATGCAGTTATCAGCTCTATCTCTAATAACCTCCATCTCATACTCTTTCCATCCCAACAAGCTCTCTTCGATTAAAATCTCATTTATTGGACTAGCCTCAATCCCACTCTCAGCAATATCTCTAAACTCATCAAGGTTATATGCCACACCGCTACCAGCACCGCCAAGAGTATAACTAGCTCTAATAATAAGTGGGAATCCAATCTCATTAGCAGCTTTTAGTGCTTCTTCCATATTATATGCATACATAGATTTTGGTAGATCCATACCGATTTTAATCATAGCCTCTTTAAATGCTACCCTATCTTCTCCTTTTTTAATCGCTTCTGGATTAGCACCTAGGAATTTAACATCGCCAAGCATATTATTTTCATAAAGCTCCATAGCCACATTTAAAGCAACTTGACCACCCATCGTAGGCAAGAGCGCATCTACATTTTCTTTTTTAATAATTCTACTAATGCTCTCTTTAGTAATTGGCTCAATATATGTTGCATCGGCAAAATCTGGGTCTGTCATAATCGTAGCTGGATTTGAGTTAATTAGCACTACTCTATATCCTAGCTCTTTTAAAGTCTTAGCAGCCTGAGTACCACTATAATCAAATTCACAAGCTTGGCCAATGATAATAGGACCACTACCTATTAATAAAATTGTCTTGATATCTTCTCTTTTTGGCATAGTTCTACCTCTCTTAATTTATATGCATTTTAAGATTATCAATTTATTTTGATTTCAAATAAAAACTAAGCGTAATTATATTGAATTGTAGATAAAAATCAGCATAAAAAGGAGGAAAATTTACTGTTAAATTTAGCAATTTATATTAAATTTAATCAAAATAGTAAAGCTATTGATTTGTTACAACATAAAGATAGCTTGGGACTTGAATTTTCAAATCAGTTTCTACAATTGCGCTTTTATATAGTTCTTCTTCATAAACTTTGGTAATTTTACCTACTGGAACACCGCTAAAAAATATCCCATCAAGCCCACTAGTATAAACCTCATCGCCGACTTTTGGGCTTAGCCATTGAGCAATAAATTTAACTACAATATTCTTACCATTTCCTGTAGCAATTCCTGCTATGCGCTGCTCTCCTATACTAACTGAAAATGTCGACTTTGGATCGGTTTGTAGTAGAGCAAGCGGACTGCCATCTTTATTTATCACGATTCCAGCAGTTTTACCTTGCGAGATTAAGCCATAGATTTTATTTTCATCAAATTTATCAAAATCAATCCAAACCTTATCATGATCGCCAATATTCATATATGATAGTGCTCGAACCAACTGGATATTTGGTGTAAATTTAGTAGAGTTTTGTTCATTTAATAAAGCATCAAGCTTATAAGCAAAAGCTGAAAGTAGCGTAACAGAGCGCTCTAATTCAATATTTTGTTCTCTAAGCGCTCTTATCTCGCTGGCTTGATTAAAATGTTCATTAATAGTATCTATGATAAAATCCCTGCTATCTTGGTATAAAGATAGTGCAAGCTTAACCCCACTCATCACTACACTTCTAGCATAATCGCTTAAGTAAAATGATATAAAACCTAAGCAGATAACTATCAATAAGAATTTAAGTTTATTCATTGATTAATTGGTGTAAAAGTCCTATCTCTTCTAAAGCCTTACCAGTACCTCTAGCCACTGCAAGAAGTGGTTCATCAGCTACATATACAGGCAACTTAACAATATCAGATAGATACTTATCTAGCCCCCTAATAAGCGCTCCACCACCGGTTAACACGACACCACGCTCAACTATATCACCAGCTAAATCAGGCGGCATATTTTCTAAAACTGTTTTTAACGCATCAGCAATCTCTTTTAAAGACTCCCTCATTGCCTCTCTAATATCTTCACTAGTAATTTCGATACGACTTAATAGGCCACTTACTTGATCTCGTCCTTTTATAACCATAGATAGCTCTTTAGGTAACTGGATCGCTGAGCCGATTTTGATTTTTATCTCTTCACCGTTTCTCTCACCAATTAATAGATTAAATTTCTCTTTTACATAGTTTACAATGCTTGCATCAAGCTTATCTCCTGCAGTCCTAATACTTTTAGAAATTACCAAACCTCCTAAAGATACCACGCCAATCTCAGTTGTACCACCTCCGATATCAACTACTAAACTACCTTGAGGTTCACGAACTGGCAAATTTGCTCCAATTGCTGCAGCCATAGGTTCTTCAATTAAAAAAACCTCTCTAGCTCCAGCTGATAACGCACTTTCTCTTACAGCTTTTCTCTCAACTTGAGTTAAGCCATATGGGACTGAGATAATGATTCTAGGGCGTAAAAATGTCTTTCTTCTATGAGTCTTTTCTATAAAGTGTCTAATCATTTTCTCAGTCATATCAAAATCAGCTATAACTCCATCTCTCATCGGTCTAATAGCTTCTATATCACCTGGAGTCTTACCTACCATCTCCTTAGCATCCTGTCCAACTGCTAGTATCTTTTGCTTACCATACTTCTCTCTTTGAACTGCTACGACGCTTGGTTCGTTAATTACAATACCTTTATCTTTTATTAAAACCAATGTATTTGCCGTGCCTAAATCAATACCCATATCACTTGAAAAAAGTCCTACTAGTTGGTCTAAAATCATATATCCCCTTTTATTTTACTTTCATTAATAACGGCTTTGCTTCGCCATCGATTACACTTTTTGATATTATTACATCATAGCCATTTAGTTCTGGAAGATCATACATAATATCTATCATAACATCTTCCATTATACTTCTTAGGCCTCTTGCTCCGGTTTTGCGTTTAATAGCTTGATTTGCTACCTCTTTAATCGCCTCATCTTCAAATTTAAGCCTAGCCCCATCAATAGCAAAAAGCTTTTCATACTGCCTTAAAAGTGCATTTTTTGGCTGAGTTAATATTCTTATCATATCCTCGGTCGTAATTTCATTTAAAGTAGTAATAGCATGCAATCTACCAATAAGCTCAGGAATAAGTCCAAAATGCACTAAATCATCAGGCTCTACAAGACTAAGCAAATTTGTCTTCTCGCTTTTACCTCGTTTTTCTTGGCCAAAACCTAAAACATTCTTACCTAATCTTCGCTCGATTATATCTTTTAGCCCATCAAATGCGCCACCGCACACAAATAAAATATTAGTAGTATCTATTTGAATAAATTCTTGATTTGGATGTTTTCTGCCACCTTTTGGCGGAATATTTACTACACTACCTTCAATAATTTTTAACAAGGCTTGTTGAACACCCTCGCCGCTTACATCACGAGTAATTGAACGATTCTCGCCCATTCTAGCAATCTTATCAATCTCATCTACAAAAACAATTCCTTGTTGCGCTCTAGCTACATCTCCGCCAGCTGCATTTAAAAGCTTAGTTAAGATATTTTCCACATCTTCGCCTACATATCCAGCCTCGGTTAAACTTGTAGCATCACAAATAGCAATTGGTACATCTAAAAATCTAGCCAAAGTTTGTGCCATCAAGGTCTTACCACTTCCAGTTGGGCCAATTAGCAAAATATTTGATTTTGAAATTTCGGTATCATCTTCGATACTATGTTGCTTAAATATTCTTTTATAATGATTATAAACTCCTACGCTAAAGACTTTTTTGGCTCTTTCTTGACCAATTACATAATCATCTAAAACTCCCTTTAAGATCTTTGGCGTAATATCTTTATAATCCATTGCCGGTTGGCTATTTAATCCTATTTCATCACCATGAACTGCATTATATGCTGCATCTACGCAAAATTCGCATATAAATGAGCTATCACTCTCATTAGCTAAAAGTTTTCTATCATTTGCTTCGCTCTCACCGCAAAAACTACACTTTCTAGCCATTAATCTCTCCCTTTATCAAGCGGTATTCCTCGTTTTGTATTTATGATAAATTCGCACATTTTTTTAGCTTCTATAGTAGGATTTTGTCCTAAAAGTTCCAAGGCTCTATCTTTTAATCCTCCACCACTTCTAAATAGAAATTTATAAGCCCTATTAATATCCTCAACCGTATCTTTATCAAATCTTCTACGAATTCCGACTAAATTTAAACTTCTAATATAGGCTCTATTACCCTCAGCTAAGCAAAACGGTACAACATCTTGACTAAGTGCTGAGGCGCCAGCTATCATACAACTCTCACCAATATGAACGAACTGATGAACTGGGGTAAGCCCACCAATTACAGCATAATCATCAACTATCACATGCCCAGCAAGAGTTACGCCATTAGCCAAAATAATTCCATCACCAAGACAACAATCATGAGCTATGTGCGTATAAGCCATTATAAAATTATTATTGCCGATTATGGTATATCCATCACCTTTTTTGGTGCCTGAATTTATTGTAGCAAACTCCCTAATTGTAGCATTAGTACCAATTCTCACCCCACCTGTATCCTCTAAAGAGTGGCTAATATCTTGAGGTATATCACCTACTATAGCATAACTATAAATTTTACTACCACTACCAATATGGGTATCACCAATGATTCTAGCACCTTGTTTAATAGTTACATTATCACCTAAAATTGCTTTTGAACTAACAAAAGCATATGGTTCAATCACGCATCCATCGCCTAAAATTGCACCATCTTCAACTACTGCTGTACTATGAATTTGCATATTTTCTACTTATTATTTATCTACGATCATTGCCTTTAGCTCAGCTTCAGCTACTAGTTTATCATCTACATAAGCCTTACCAACTAAAACCCAAATATTTCCCTTATGTTTTAAGACCTCTAAATGGTACTCTAGTTTATCGCCTGGGCGAACCGGAGATCTAAATTTTGCCCCATCGATACTCATAAAATAAACTACCTTATCTTCTGCGTTAGCTTGTTCAGCCTCACCCATGCTTTTAAAAGCCAAAATACCGCCAGCTTGCGCCATTCCTTCGATTATCATAACGCCTGGATATATAGGATGACCTGGAAAGTGACCTTGGAAAACTTGCTCAGCAATTGTTATATTTTTATAACCTTTAATAAATTTGCTAGGTTCTAGCTTAGACACTCTATCAATAAGCAAAAATGGATATCTGTGTGGTAATATTTTTTGGATTTCAACTACATCTATCATTAAATACCTCGGAATAAAAAGTGCTAAATTGTATCTAAATTTAGCAAAATATTAGTTGAATTTTATTAATAATATTAAAAATTTTCGCTAAATTCAGATATATTTTTTTAAATTTTTACTGCTAACTCTATGCTAGAGTGGTAAATTTGGCTATTTGCTTCAATTATATATCTACCAGTTTTTATCTCATCTAGCACAATGATTGGACTAAGATTAAATTCTAAACCTGTTAGCATTTTACGCAATTTTAACTCTTTTTTTATCTTTGGGGGATTAATTAATAATTCCATTATATTTTTATATTTAAAACCGCCAATGGAGTTAAACTTAGCTAAGCTTATTAGTTTAATATCATCTTTATTTACATTAACTTGCTCGCTTAAAACCTCAATATTAAACTTAGAACTCTTAAGCTTAAAATGTGAGTAAAAGATAAAATAACTAGGTACAACATTAGTATCAATTTTTACCCTTCCAAAATGTAATCTATAGTTTAAAATCTTTTGTCTAATTAGATCAAATTCTACCCCTTTTTGTTCTAGTTTTCTTACCTTTTTATATAATTTTAAACGATAACTGATAGAACCTGGCTGAATTTGAGCGCCAAGTGGTTCACAAAGCTCGTCTATCACCTCTTCATTTTGACGTTGTTTAATTAATCCATATATACAACCGCAGTAGTTTTGATGATAGAGCTTATCCCTTTTAGCTAGTTCAAACTGTCTTTGGGTGCCACCATTTTTTCTTAAATCCACAGCAACAGATTCTAAATTTGTCCCTTTTATAGCGTTATTTAGTGCATTTTCTAACTGTGTAAAATCTTTTTTAGGACTCATTAACAATGTTGTAGTAAGCTTTTTACACCCTAATTCTATGGCAGCTTTTGCGCTATTTCCTACACGAAATTCAAAGCAATATTCACAACGTTTACCTTTTTCTGGCTCATTTTCTAAACCCTTAGTGCCTCTTAGCCACTCTTCATACTCATACTCGCCGCAAATAACCTTTATGCCAAGCTGCTTACAACTACGCTTGACATCTTTAAATCTTAGCAAAAATTCACTATATGGATGAATATTTGGATCATAAAAGTAGCCAATAATTCGCTCATTAGGGTATAATTTCTTCAACTCAGCGATAAAATAGTGACTATCGACGCTGCAACATATATGAACTAACAAATTAGCTACTTTATTAAATCAGCTAAGACTTTAGCAGCATGACCAGCTGCTTTTACACTTTTATAAACTTTTGCTATTTTGCCCTCTTTATCTATGATAAATGTAGTTCTTACTATGCCTAGATACTCTTTGCCATAATTTTTACGAACCTGCCACACACCATACGCTCTTGCTACATCTTTATTAATATCACTTAGTAGTATATGTTTTAAATTTTGCTTTGCGATAAATCCACTATGGCTCTTAGTACTATCTGGGCTAACTCCTACAATCACAGTATCATTAGCTACAAATTCATCATAATTTGCGCTAAATTCACACGCCTCAGTTGTGCATCCTGGAGTATTATCTTTAGGGTAGAAGTATAATACTACATTTTTACCTCTAAAATCTCTTAAACTAATACTTACTCCATCGCTATTTTCTAGACTAAATTCTGGAGCCATGTCACCAGCTGCTAAAATTACTTTACGATCAATATCTTCTTGATTAAATACTGTAGCTTCTTTTATTTTTTCAGCCATTATTTACCCTCTTTCATAGCTTGAACAGATTTACCACCAAAATATGTTGCATCACTTCTAATCTCATCAAAATTTATAACAACTCTTTGAGGATTTTTGCCTAGATCATTTACCATTATATCAGTAATTTTAGTTGCGATTTCATCTAGTTTTTGACGACTTGGCATTGGGTCTGAAAGCTTAATATTTATAATTGGCATATTTTTCCTTTAGATTTGATTTTGAAATTTAATTTAGAAAATTATATCTAATATTAAAAAACAAAAGATAAAGATAAATTTGGATAATTACCACATATCAATATTTTTATAATTATTAATAAACATTTTAATATCTAGTGTAAAAATATGTCTTGCAAATTCAATTCTTAATATATTTAATATGCTTTTATTTTAATATTTTAGCAATCCTAAATAAAACTCAGCGATATAAATAATATAAAAGAATAATATTTATAATCACCACATAGTAAATTTTAAATCCCTTTACACGCATCCACTCATTTGTTCTTTAAAATTTAAAGCATCTTTATAATATCTACTAATAATCAATCCGCCATTAATAGATATTTGGTTTGCCAAATCAGTATTTTATTTAGGGATAATCTCTTTTATCCTGCTTAGTAAAATCGTAACTGTTAGCATATTAAATTAAAAAGCAGCCCTATGAGCAATACCATCGCATCTAAATGCTAATCCGCTTGCAATCACGACTCTATTTATTTACAAATTTAGAAGCAATATATATACAAACACTCATCATCTTTAACTCTAAGAAAAAATCAATACTATCTTTTATTATAGGATCTTTTAAATTATTCACGCAAACCTAGCTATCTCTAAAGCGCATTTTTTCATTATTAGCATATAGTTCAGAAACCAAACAAACATAATATGAATACTTAAAAGACCATTTAAGCAAATCAATATTTGATAAAAAAGTATAGATATATCTAAAACATATATTTGAAGTATTATCAAGTTTACCTTGATTTTTGGTTTGCAAAAATCATCTTTAATAGTATAAATAAATCTAGCAGGATTCTTTTTTAAATTGTCACAATCAACACGTAAATTACCAATATAATCTAAGCTATAAAAGGCTTTTATAGCTTAGATAAAAATCATTTCTACTAATTGTAAAATCAAATATATTATATTTTTGCATATTTTATCCTATATAAAAATTTGATAATATAGTTTTACTTCACGCATTCTTGCATTTTAAATTTCCATTGTTTCATCATCATAAACAATAAGATTATTAGGAACTAAATTTAAATTATTGCTCAAATTATAATACTTATTTCTGCTAGAGTTATAATAGATATAAGAAAAATAATTTTGTAAATCATAAAAATTTTTTAAGCTCATCAGCTCTATTTTTATTAGTATTAGTCAATAAAATAATTCTATTTGTTTTATGCAATTCTAATATTAGATAATATAGTAAATAATTTACTTTTGTTAAATTAAATATTTAGAATAAATTTGTTCTTTATACTCTTTTATTTTAAGTAATTCTACTGCAGATAATGGACTTTCCAAACAGTTGTTTAAAGTTTTTATAGTAACTCTATTAAGCGAGACATTCCAAACTTATTGCTTAAAACATATTTATATAATATAAGATTAGTATAATTAGTATCTAATAAAGTTCCATCCAAATCAATAACAAGAATACCTAAAGGATTAATAATATAAGCCATAAAAACACTAAAACATCTAAGCTTAACAACTTATAATAATAAAATATCCAAAAATTAATAAATTAGTTAAAAGATATAAAGTAAAAAGCGATTTATACCATTTCATCCATTAAGGTAAAAACAAATAAATACTAAAACTATAGATTAATAAATATAAGATATAAAGAATAAAAACAAAGCTCGCAGCAACCTACTTTTCCAGCATCCCAGTAAGGGAGAGTATCATCGGCCATGAAAAGCTTAGCTTCTTGGTTCGAGATGGAGCAAGGCGTTTCCTAATCATGTATAGCCACGAGCAGTGTTAAATAAAATATCATGTCAATAAAGATAATATCTTATTTAACACTGCTTAGAGTATTAAAGCTAAAAATCACTAAGTCTAATATCTAAAAATATTTTAAAAACCTAAAAGGATTATATTTTATCCTTAACAAGGAAGTGATGCTTATAAGATAAGCAAACGAGCTATTAGTACTGGTCAGCTAAAGGACTCTCATCCATTACACACCCAGCCTATCAAACTAGTAGTCTACTAGAGCTCTTAAAAGAAGATTCATCTTGGAGTTGGCTTCGAGCTTAGATGCTTTCAGCTCTTATCACATCCCAGCTTAGCTACTCTGCGATGCTCTTGGCAGAACAACAGATACACCAGTGGCTGGTTCAACCCGGTCCTCTCGTACTAGGGTCAACTCTCCTCAATCTTCTTACGCCCACGGCAGATAGGGACCGAACTGTCTCACGACGTTCTGAACCCAGCTCGCGTACCGCTTTAAATGGCGAACAGCCATACCCTTGGGACCTGCTCCAGCCCCAGGATGCGATGAGCCGACATCGAGGTGCCAAACCTCCCCGTCGATGTGAGCTCTTGGGGGAGATCAGCCTGTTATCCCCGGGGTACCTTTTATCCTTTGAGCGATGGCCCTTCCACACAGAACCACCGGATCACTAAGACCGACTTTCGTCTCTGCTTGACATGTACGTCTCGCAGTTAAGCTGGCTTATGCCTTTATACTCTACGAACGATTTCCAACCGTTCTGAGCCAACCTTTGTAAGCCTCCGTTACACTTTGGGAGGCGACCGCCCCAGTCAAACTACCCACCAGACATTGTCCTACCTAAGGATAACTTAGGCTAGTTAGCTACCCAAATAAAGAAGAGTGGTATCTCAACAATGGCTCACCATAAACCAGAGTCTATGGATCAAAGCCTCCCACCTATCCTGCGCATCTTTATCCAAATAGCAGTGTCAAGCTGTAGTAAAGGTCCACGGGGTCTTTCCGTCTTGCCGCGGGTAGGAGGAATTTTCACCTCCACTACAATTTCACTGGATCCCTCTTTGAGACAGCTCCCATCTCGTTACGCCATTCATGCAGGTCGGTATTTAACCGACAAGGAATTTCGCTACCTTAGGACCGTTATAGTTACGGCCGCCGTTTACTCGGGCTTCGATCAAGAGCTTCGCTAATGCTAACCCCATCAATTAACCTTCGAGCACCGGGCAGGCGTCACACCCTATACATCCTCTTACGAGTTAGCAGAGTGCTGTGTTTATGGTAAACAGTCGGGAGGGACTCTTTGTTGTAACCTTCAATGCTTTGGGAGTAAATCTTAATACAAAGTTAGGCACACCTTATACCGAAGATACGGTGCTATTTTGCAGAGTTCCTTAAAGAGAGTTCTTCCACGCGCCTTAGAATACTCATCCCACCCACCTGTGTCGGTTTACGGTACGGGCAATTATTACTAAACTTAGAAACTTTTCTTGGCTCGATAGTATCATGGATTCTCCATCTACTCCGAAGAGCGTCAAGAGCCTTTGAGGTCTCGGATAGAGAGTTACGGATTTGCCTATAACTCAACCTACACCCTTAGACTAGCACTTCCATCCGCTAGCTCCACTAACTTTAAGCGTCCTTCCATCGCACATAATAATTGGTATTGGAATATTAACCAATTTTCCATCGCATACCCCTTTCGGACTTTGCTTAGGACCCGACTAACCCTACGATGACGAGCATCGCGTAGGAAACCTTGGGTTTACGGCGAAGGGGATTCTCACCCCTTTTATCGCTACTCATGCCTGCATGCTCACTTCTATCCGCTCCAGCACTCCTTACCGGTATACCTTCAACGCTGAATAGAACGCTCTCCTACCACTTGCACTTAATTCTAATTACTTCTAATTATTTTAGCTAAACTATTTTCTCATAATTTAATTTATATGAGTGCAATTAAATTATGAGAAATATAACTTAAAAGCTCATAGCCAAATTTATAATTAGAATTAAGTGCAAGTCTAAAGCTTCGGTACTCATTTTAGCCCCGTTATATTTTCCGCGCAGAATCACTAGACCAGTGAGCTATTACGCTTTCTTTAAAGGATGGCTGCTTCTAAGCCAACCTCCTGGTTGTTTCAGTAACTCCACATCGTTTTCCACTTAAATGAGATTTAGGGACCTTAGCTGTTAGTCTGGGTTGTTCCCCTCTCGACGACGGATTTTATCACTCGCCGCCTGACTGCTGTGATTACACTTTGCGCATTCGGAGTTTGATAGGGTTTGGTACATTGGTGTATGCCCTAGCCCATTCAGTGCTCTACCTCACAAAGTTACTACACAACGCTATACCTAAATATATTTCGGAGAGAACCAGCTATCACGATGTTTGATTGGCCTTTCACCCCTATCCACAAGTCATCAGGAGCCTTTTCAACGGCCGTCTGTTCGGTCCTCCACTGGCTCTTACACCAGTTTCAACCTGCTCATGGATAGATCACATCGTTTCGGGTCTGCAGCATCTGACTATACGCCCTATTAAGACTCGCTTTCGCTACGGCTCCGGGTTTCCTTAACCTCGCCAGACACCACAACTCGCAGGCTCATTATGCAAAAGGCAGTCCATCACCCTGATAAATCATAGGGCTCTGAATGATTGTAAGCAAATGGTTTCAGGTTCTATTTCACTCTGATCACCTCAGTTCTTTTCACCTTTCCCTCACGGTACTTGTGCACTATCGGTCTAGTAGTAGTATTTAGGGTTGGATAGTGGTCTACCCAGCTTCAGACAGGATTACACGTGTCCCGCCCTACTCAGGATACTGCTAAGTATAAACGCACTTTCATATACGGGAGTATCACCCTCTATGCTTAAGCTTTCCAACTTATTCTATTAGATTGTTTAAGTCTATATTGCAGTCCTACAACCCCACTAGCAAGCTAGTGGTTTGCCCTCTTACGCTTTCGCTCGCCGCTACTAGCGTAATCTCGTTTGATTTCTTTTCCTGTTGGTACTAAGATGTTTCAATTCCCAACGTTCGCTCCGCATTGCGGTAGTATATATCACTATATACTGGGTTGCCCCATTCAGAAATTCCCGGATCAAAGCCCCTTGACGGCTCCCCGAGACTTATCGCAGCCTGGCACGTCTTTCATCGCCTCTACTAGCCAAGGCATCCACCATTTGCTCTTAGTAGCTTACCTTTTTTAATTAGATTATTGATATTCTAATTCGCATCACTTCCTTGTTAAAGATAAAAATAGATAGCTAATCTATAAAATAAAGAAGATTTTTACTACTCTTTTATTTTATTAAAGATACGGCTATTAGATTTATAATATTTGAATTTAAATTTAATAAGACGGAAAGTATTAACTACTATTAAGTAAGTTTTAAAGCTTAATAGCTTGTGAAGTTAATATTTATAAACTATATCTTTTATATTATTGGGATAACAGTGTTTGATATAGAATATTTGAAATTAAACTAAATTCAAAGCTCTAACAAGTCCTGTAAAATTGTTTTAAATATTAAAACTTGATTGTGACTTTTAACAATGGTAATTTAAGTAACTTTAGACTAAAGTCTAATCAGAAAGCTTAAAATAAACTCTCTGATTAGACTTTGATTAATAAATTTATATTATTGCCATCTTTTAAATTTAAACTATGGTGGAGAATAGCGGGATCGAACCGCTGACCTCCTGCGTGCAAAGCAGGCGCTCTCCCAGCTGAGCTAATTCCCCTTTGTCAATCTCTCAAACCTAAACAAGTGTGATTGAGACTCCTCTTAAGCGATAATTGTGAGATTATCACTTTGTACTCTAGAAAGGAGGTGATCCAACCGCAGGTTCTCCTACGGTTACCTTGTTACGACTTCACCCCAGTCGCTGATTCCACTGTGGGCGGTAGCTAGTTTAGCATTCCGACTTCGAGTGAAATCAACTCCCATGGTGTGACGGGCGGTGAGTACAAGACCCGGGAACGTATTCACCGTAGCATGGCTGATCTACGATTACTAGCGATTCCGGCTTCATGCTCTCGAGTTGCAGAGAACAATCCGAACTGGGACATATTTTATAGATTTGCTCCATCTCACGATATTGCGTCTCATTGTATATGCCATTGTAGCACGTGTGTCGCCCTGGGCATAAGGGCCATGATGACTTGACGTCGTCCACACCTTCCTCCTCCTTACGAAGGCAGTATATTTAGAGTGCTCAGCCAAACTGTTAGCAACTAAATACGTGGGTTGCGCTCGTTGCCGGACTTAACCGAACATCTCACGACACGAGCTGACGACAGCCGTGCAGCACCTGTCACTAAGTTCTAGCAAGCTAGCACCCTCTTATCTCTAAGAGGTTCTTAGGATATCAAGCCCAGGTAAGGTTCTTCGCGTATCTTCGAATTAAACCACATGCTCCACCGCTTGTGCGGGTCCCCGTCTATTCCTTTGAGTTTTAATCTTGCGACCGTACTCCCCAGGCGGTATACTTAATCCGTTAGGTGCATTACTGCCCTGACTAGCAGAGCAACAACTAGTATACATCGTTTAGGGCGTGGACTACCAGGGTATCTAATCCTGTTTGCTCCCCACGCTTTCACGCATTAGCGTCAGTTGAGTTCTAGCAGATCGCCTTCGCAATGGGTATTCCTGGTGATCTCTACGGATTTTACCCCTACACCACCAATTCCATCTGCCTCTCCCTCACTCTAGATTATCAGTTTCTCAAGCAGTTTAATGGTTAAGCCATTAGATTTCACAAAAGACTTGATAATCCGCCTACGCGTCCTTTACGCCCAGTGATTCCGAGTAACGCTTGCACCCTCCGTATTACCGCGGCTGCTGGCACGGAGTTAGCCGGTGCTTATTCCTTAGGTACCGTCAAATTTCTTCCCTAAGAAAAGGAGTTTACGCTCCGAAAAGTGTCATCCTCCACGCGGCGTTGCTGCTTCAGGGTTTCCCCCATTGAGCAATATTCCCTACTGCTGCCTCCCGTAGGAGTCTGGACCGTGTCTCAGTTCCAGTGTGACTGATCATCCTCTCAGACCAGTTATGCGTCATAGCCTTGGTGAGCCATTACCTCACCAACTAGCTGATACAATATAGTCTCATCCTATGCCGAAAAAACTTTCCCAACTTAACTTGTGTTAAGAAGGAGTATGGAGTATTAGCAGTCATTTCTAACTGTTGTCCTCCAGCATAGGGCAGATTAACTATACATTACTCACCCGTGCGCCACTAACTTATAAGAGCAAGCTCTTACTTGTCCGTTCGACTTGCATGTATTAGGCACGCCGCCAGCGTTCACTCTGAGCCAGGATCAAACTCTCCATAAAAATACTTTACAAAATAGTAAAGTAACTATTTATTATGAAGTTTTAATCTAAAAACTTTATATCTGTTATATAAATATTGAATCTATTATAATATAATAAGATTCTGGCTCAATCGATCACTTGTTTAGATTTCAAAGATTGACTATAAAAGATAGTTTAACATTATAAAAATTAAAAAAACAAAAACGATAAAGAGATGATTTAACCAAGCTTTTCAGAAGGTTAAGGTGTTTCTCAATTCGTGAGCTGGAATTATATAAGAGATATGCTTAAAATAAGATTAAATATTAGG
>NZ_MJKK01000006.1:40787-85250 GCF_002138755.1 Campylobacter sp. P0109 | reverse complement strand
CCGAAGACCCAAAAAGCTTCACTCCAAATCCAGGTAAAATCACAAAATATGTCGCCCCAGGCGGTAGAAATGTCAGAATGGATAGCCATGTCTATGAAGGTTATAGCGTTCCGCCGTATTATGATAGTATGATAGGCAAATTAATCGTCCATGATATAGATAGAAATAGAGCTATTGCTAAGATGAAAGTCGCACTTGATGAGCTAATCATACAAGGGATTAAAACAACTAAAGATTTCCATATAAATATGATGAATAATGATGATTTTATCAATAATTTATATGATACAAACTATTTGGCAAAGCATTAAATCTACTTAAATCAAATTTGGTTTAGATAGCCAAATTTGATTACTTAATTATATTTTTTATTTGAGAAAATATTTTTTGTTATTTTGAATTTATTTAATATTTCCAATTTATAAAACCAAAAAATCTTAAGTTCTAAAATCATTTTTATTAAAGCTTAAAGAGTTTTAATAAAATGGCGTAAATCTGCGTCTATCGCAGTAACCTTAAGAGGCTTGTACAAAATTTTCGCAAAGACTAGCTTTGCTAGTCTGCGAAGTCAAAAATATTTTATGAGCCAATTACGCCGCCATCTTTTTTACGGATTTGGACTATTGTGCTTCGTGGAGTTGAGTTGCCGCCATTTGGATAGTGGCTATTTGCTAGATTTTCGCCTGGGTGTTGGATTCCTACAAACATAGTTGTATAATCTTCATTAAAGGCAATGCCCGTAATCTCACAAGCAACTGGCCCAGTCAAAAATCTTCTAACCTCGCCGGTGATAGGATTGGCGCATAGCATTTGATTGTTTCCCATCCCTTCATAATCGCCTTTATTTGAGTATTTTCCATCGGTTTGTATCCAAAGTCTGCCAAATTTATCAAATTTCAATCCATCTGGGCTATTAAACATATTTTCTACATTGATATTGCTAGTTCCTTTTCTTAAATCATTTGGATATTTCAAAGGATTTCCCGCAAGTAAAAATATATCCCATTTAAAGCCACTATCAGCGTGATTACCACCTTTTGGGTACCATCTTAGAATGTGGCCATAGATATTATTGGCTCTTGGATTTGACTCGCTTACTTCTGTTTTTTGGTATTGTTGGTTAGAGTTATATATAGGTATTTTCCATCTGGGTCTGCTGCTATCCACTCTGGTCTATCCATAGGTGTAGCACCAACTATGCTAGCTGCTAATCTAACATTTATCAAGATATCGCCTTGATTATGAAAGCCATTTTTCTCATCTAAGCCATTTTTGCCATATTCTAAGGCCACCCACTCGCCTACGCCTTTGAAATCGCCGGTATCTTTTAGTTTGGCTACATATAGTGTGCCTTCATTTAAGATATCTTTATTTGGTTTGTTTGGATTGTATTTGGCTTTGCTGACAAATTTATACATAAACTCATTAACCTCATCATCGCCCATATATACCACGACTTCGCCATTTTTGGCTATTACTACTTCAGCATTTTCGTGTTTAAATCTACCTAGGGCGGTGCGTTTGATTGGGGTTGAGTTTGGATTATATGGGTCTATCTCTACTACCCAACCAAAGCGATTTGGCTCATTTTCGTTTTTAGCAATATCAAATCTCTCATCTAGTTTCCACTCATAATTCTCGCCTTTTACGCTAAGGCCATAGCGTTTTTGCGCTGGATTAAATGCGTAATTCTCATCACTAGACCCAAAGAAATCATCGAAATTCTCTTCACAAGTAAGATATGTTCCCCATGGCGTTTTGCCACTAGCGCAGTTATTCATAGTTCCATAGACTTCGCTACCGCTCTTATCGGCTTTTGTTTTCATAAGATTATGAGCTCTAGCTGGCCCTTGAATCTCCATTTTGGTATTGGCTGTGATTCTACGATTGTATGGCGAGTCTAGCACAACACTATAATCTCCATCGCTATTTTTAGCTATCTCAAATATACTTACTCCAACGGAATTTTGCTCATATTTAACATCATCTAAGCTCATATTTTTGCCATGGTGATTAAACATTAGTTCTGGATTCATATACTCATTATTAACAGCTAAAATCGCTCTATCTTCATCAAGATCAAACCACGCCATACCATCGGTATTATCGCCAAATACCAAATTCGCATTTGCTATGGCTGCTTTATTTATAGTTTTGCTCTCATCAAAAGGTGTTGCCTTGCTAAAGAGCGGATCACCCCAACTAATTAACTTTTTAGTCTCATAACCTTCAGGGACTATGACGCTATCGCTTGTACTAGGGGCGATTTGTTTAAATCCTATTAAAGGTTTTTTCTCATTGGCTAACACGCTAGAAGGCGAAAAAAACCCCGCATAAGCCAAAACAGCGCTAGAAACTTTCAGAAAATTTCTTCTTTCCATAAAAAACTCCATATGATAAATTATGACGAAATTATAAAATCAGCTTGTAAAATTTTTATGATATTTTGGTTAAAAATATGTAAAATTTAGCCTTAAAATTTTAAAATACAAATTTAGAATATCCAAAGGAAGTAAGATGAGTAAAAAAATATTTATTTTAGGTACTGGGACTGATGTGGGCAAGAGCTATATAAGCGCCTTAATAGTCAAAAAAATGCGTGAATTTGGATTAAATATAGGATATTTCAAGCCTGTTTCGAGTGGGAATTTGTTATGCGATGATGGAGATATAATCCCGCTTGATGTGAAGTTTGTGCGTGAGTTTTCTAAGATTGAGCTTAGCTACTCTCAAATGAGTGAGTATAACTTTATTAAGCCTTATTCTCCGCATTTATCAGCTATAAATGAGAAAAAGCAAGTAAATTTAGATAAAATTCTAGCTAAATTTAAAATCCTAGATGGGATTTGTGATTTTTTGGTGATTGAGGGTGCTGGCGGGGCGATCTGCCCTTTTAGATATGATGGAGTAAAATTAATGCTACTTGATATAGTAAAAGCTATAAACTCAAGCGTTATAATAGTCTCAGACGCAGCGCTAGGAGCGATAAATCAAGTGGGATTAACTAGCTTTTATCTAAGGCAAAATGGGATTGATATAAAGGGGGTAATATTAAATAATTTTGATGAGAATTGCCCTATTTGCGTTGATAATAAAAAGATGATAAAAGAGCTTTTTAGCTTAGAAATTCTCTCTTGCGTTAAAAGAGATGAGCTAAGCTTAGAAATCAATAAAAATGATATTTTAAATATATTTAATTAAGGATAAAATATGCTTTTGGATATAGCAAAGATGGATTTGGAGCTAATCTGGCATCCGTGTTCGCAAATGTATGATTATAAGGAGCTACCACCGATTGTGATAAAGCGTGGTAAGGGGGTAAAAATCTATGATGAAAATGATAAAGAGTATATAGATATTATCAGCTCTTGGTGGTGTAATCTACTAGGCCACTCAAATGAGTATATCAATCAAGCTATCACAAATCAGCTTAACAATATAGAGCATGTGATATTTGCCAATTTCACTCACGAAGGCGCTGTGAAATTAGCTAGTAGATTAAGGCGAATTCTCCCACCTAAGCTAGATAAATTCAACTTTTCAGATAATGGTAGCTCGGCTGTGGAGAGTGCGCTTAAAATGGCATTTCAATATCAGCACCAAGTAGGCAACACACATAAGAATAAATTTATCTGCCTTAGCAATGCTTATCACGGCGAAACTATCGGTGCTTTGAGCGTTGGGGCGCTTGATTTGTATGCTAAAATTTATGAGCCGATGCTCTTAAAAGCCATCCGCATAAAAGCCCCTGATATGTATAGAAGCGAATTTGAAGGTGATAGCGATGAGATAGCTAGAGAATATTTTGAGCATTATGCGGTGCCTGTGTTTGAGAAATATGGCAAAGAGAGTGTGGCCTTAATAGTTGAGCCTATACTTCAAGCTGCAGCTGGGATGATGATATATCCGCCTTTGTATCTTAAAAAGCTACGCCAAATTTGCGATGAATATGGGGTATTACTAATAGCTGATGAGATAGCTACTGGATTTGGGCGGACTGGGCGAATGTTTGCTTGTGAGCATGCTGGTATCAGCCCTGATATCATAACACTCTCAAAGGGTCTAACTGGCGGATATATGCCTATGTCCATCGTGGCTACGACTAATGAAATTTACAACGCCTTTTACGCTCCATACTCGCAAGGCAAGGCCTTTATGCACTCTCATACTTATAGCGGAAATCCACTTGGGTGTGCTGCAGCGAATGCGGTTTTGGATATATTTGAGAGTCAAAATATCTTAAATTTAGCTCAACAAAACGCAATTTATCTAAATAATGAGATAAACTCTGCTTTAAACTCGCATAAAAATGTAGGTCAAATTCGCTCCATCGGACTCATAAACGCAATAGAGTTAGTAGAGCAAAAAGATAGCAAAAAAGCCTTTCATAAAGATCTAAGAATCGGATATCAAATTTACAAAAAAGCTCTAAAAAATGGTCTTATATTAAGGCCACTTGGCGATGTGATATACTTCAATCCACCGCTAAATATCCAAAAAGATGAGATGGATGAAGCGATAAAAAGGTGCGTAAAAAGCATTGATGAGATTCTTGGGGGATTTTAGTTTTTTAAGATTAAAATTGCGAATTTATAGCTTAGCCTAAAATCATCATTAAAGTGCGAATTTAAAGCTTTATAAGAGCTTTTTGTAAGCTTAAATTCGCCCTTAATATTATTAACTCCAGTATGTTTAAGGTGAGTTAAAAGTTCTTTTAAATTGCTAAATTTTAGCTTTATTTCTTGCTCTTTTATTGTGAGAATTTTAAATTTTTGGCTAAAAATCGCTTTTAACTGGGCTAAATTTTTATACTCCAATCCTTGATTTGTAAAGCTAGAAAGCTCCCTTAAAGTCCCATCAATAAATATACTAAAAGCCAAAATTCCATCACTTTTTAAGCTAAATTTGAGCCTATCAGCCAAATTTTCAAGGGTATTAATCCATTGAAAAACAGAGCTTGAGATGATTAGATCTTGTCTATTTTGAATTTGTAAATTTGAAATATCTCCTATTTGAGTGCGGAATTTACTCATAAATTCACTCTCATAAAGGTCATTTAAAATCAAATTTTCATAGCTCAAATTATCTATAATCAACCTTGTCAAAACTCCGCTTCCAGCGCCAATTTCATAGATATCTTTGAAATTTTGCCTATAATCTTTAAGAGTTTGTATCAAAGCATTTGCCGCATAAATCTGCGGTTTAGCATAAAGGTCATAAAATTTCGCATTTTTAAATTTCAACTATCTCTCCAAAGCTTTTAAAATTAAAAAATGCAAAATGCGGAGCGTTTATAATCCTAGCTTTATCCTTAAAATATTCTAAAACCGCCCTATTATCAAAGACCAAATCACGCTTACTCACATAAGCCCTATCCCACGAAATAGCGTTCTCACAGGGCAAAATAGCGTTTTTATAAAGATTTATAAGCTCTATTTTGGCATTTGGATTAAATGTAAAATCTCTCAATTTTTGCTCATTAATACCTAAAAAACAGAGCCTTTTAAAGCCCTCAAAATCAAACTCACTTATACTTTTATAAAAGATATCTTTTTTAATCCCATATTTTTCATCTATTCCAAAAGGGGTGCCATTTATAGCAATTGCGACCTTTAATGGGGTGTTTTTCAGCACCAAATTCGCAGCCCAAACGCCCATTGACCACGCTATTAAATATATATCTTTATCTATTAACATTTCCTTATCAAAGCCCAAATCACTATAATCACTAACCACCAAAAGCCCATAATCCCCAAGTTCTAAGTGGCTAATGCTACTTTTATCAAATCCATAACCTAAAAATAACACAATAAGCTTTTTGCTATCTTTAACGAGATCCATTTTCATCTAAAATCCTTTTTAAGCTCACCAAATCATCAATTTCTAAATCCGCCCTTAAGCTAATTCTAAGTCTAGCCTTGCCCTCTGGCACCGTAGGTGGCCTAATGGCTGGTATGAAATATCCAAGACTTTTTAAGCTATTTGAAAGCTTTAAAGTCTTAGCATTATCTCCTACTATAAAGGGCGAAATATGAGTGGAATTTAGCCCCAAAAAATTGATTAAATTCGCTAGATTTTCACGCTCTTTTGTGTAGTCTTTGCTTAGCACAAAGTTACTCCAAGCTACATTTATAGGTGGTAAGGCGGTCGAATATATAAGGCTTCTAGCACTATTTATGAATATATCTTTAAACTTATTTGAGCTTAAAATCACAGCCCCGCTGCTACCTAGCGCCTTGCCAAGAGTAATAAGCATAAAATCAATATCACAACTCAATCTAGCACCAATCCCAAGCTCATCTAAAGCAAAAAATGAATGCGCCAGGTCGATATAGAGCATCACGCCATCATATCGCTTTTTCAAAGATAGCATAAACTCTATATCTGCCCTATCGCCATCCATGCTAAAAATCGCCTCGCTTAATATGATAATATACTTAAATTTATCACAATTTTGCTTAACCAAACTCTCTAATGCTTCATTGTCATTATGGGCGTAGCGTTTGAATTTCGCATTTGATAACTTCAATGCATCTATCATACTAGCATGAATTAATTTATCAGCTATAAAGAGCGTGTCATCACTATTTAAGGCGCTAATACAGCTTAAATTCGCACAATACCCAGAGTTGAAAATCACCGCACTTTTATGAAATTTAGCCTCAAACCAACTCTCCAAACGATCAAATTCATCACTTGAAGTATATACCAATCTACTAGCCCCAGAGCCAAAATACCACTCACTACCCAAACAAATTTGTAAAAATTCATCTCTTAATGCCCTATTACTAGCTATTCCAAGATAGTCGTTACTACCTAAATTCAAGAGATTTTTACCATCTAAACTTAGAAATTTTGAGTTTATCTTAGAGTGCTTTAGCTCCCTAAAACTGCTATTTTGCTTCGCTTTTTCTATATCAAACATTATAACTCGCTTAAATTTGCCTTTTGAAAAGTTATAATTATATCAAAATGTAGCTATGGATTTTTAAATTTTCAATATTTTTCCAAAAGCATTGGCTTAGAATTTGCGACTTTACCAAAGATTGTATCGGAATTATAGATTTGGAGTGGATTAGCATTGGGTTAAATGCTGATTAGATAGTTGGTATTTTATATCGCATAATTGGGCTATATCCTTATCGTGCGTTACTAAGACCAAAGCGGCGTTATTGGTTTTGACATAGTCAAAGATTACGCTCATGACCTCTTTAGCGGTGGTTTGATCTAGGTTTCCAGTCGGCTCATCAGCAAAAATAATTTTAGGATTTTTAGCTAATACTCTAGCGATACTAACTCTTTGCTGTTGGCCACCGCTAAGTTCGCCAATTTTTTGATTTATTACATTGTCGATTTTTAATGCTTTAAGGAGGTTTAAATTAATTTTTTGACCGCTTAATATAGTGGCGAGTTCGATATTTTCAAAGCCATTAAATCCTTTAAAAAGATAATGTGCTTGAAAAATAATCCCAAAATCATATCGGCGAATTTTTAAAAGTTCATCACTACTTAGCTTATAAAGTGATTTATCATTATATATAACTTCGCCATCAGTAGGCGATAAAAGTGTAGATAAAATGTGTAAAATTGTGGATTTTCCGCTACCACTAACACCCATAATAGCAGTAGTAGTAGCGGGTCTGATATCTAAATTTATATCGTTAAAGAGCAAATAGTCAAATTTATGAGATAAATTTAACGCCTTTAACATTATTAAGCCATTTGAGCAGCTACTTCAGCAGCAAAATCCTCAGTCTTTTTCTCTAAGCCTTCGCCAACTTCGAATCTTACATAGCTTACAATTTCTATTTCGCCACCAAGTTTTTTAGCCTCTTCAGCTATTACTTGTTCAACAGTTTTTTTGTCATCCATTACATAGAATTGCCCTAAAAGAGTAAGTCGTTGGTCAAGTTGAGTATTGTCAGCTATGTATCTCTCTATTTGACCTGGAAGGATTTTATCCCATATAGCTTCAGGTTTGCCTTGTTTTCTTAGCTCTTCTTTTAATTTTTCAGTTGCTTTGGCTATCACTTCATCACTTAATTGTGCTCTACTAGCAAATTCAGGTATTTTGTGAAGTGGTTTTTTAAGGCGGACTAGCTCTTCATTCTCTTTTTCAAGCTCACCTTTAAGAGCTAGATACTCTTTTTCTACAAAATCTGGGCTAAACTCTTTATAGCTTATAACTTGAGGCTTCATAGCCGCTGCGTGCATACAAAGATTTCTTAAAAAATCGCCAATTTTGCTAGCTGTCGCTTCAGAGTCGCAAGCAGCACCGATCAAAACACCAACACGGCTATTTGAGTGGATATATCCAGCTACAATTCCATTTTTGCTAGCTTTAATGGTTTCAAATCTTCTTACAACTAAATTTTCACCAATAGTAGCGATTTGGCTTTGGAAAAACTCTTCAAATTTAACCCCGCCAATGCTTGACTCTTTAAGCTCATCAATTGTGGTGATTGCGTTAGTTTGGACATGTAGAGTTGTATTTTTAACCAAATCAACAAATGTAGCATTTTTAGCCACAAAATCAGTTTCAGAGTTAATTTCTGTTATGGTAGCTGTTTTATTATCGCTACTTACAACTACGCTTACAAGACCTTCGCTAGCTAAGCGATCAGCTTTTTTCGCAGCTTTGCCAAGACCTTTTTCTCTTAGTATATCAACTGCTTTTTGCATATCTCCATTAGCTTCTTGAAGGGCCTTTTTGCAATCCATCATTCCAGCTCCAGTGCTTTCACGGAGCTCTTTTACCATATTTGCGCTAATTTCCATTACTCTTCCTCGCCTTCAGCCATAGCTTCTTCCAATATTTCATCTTTTTCTTCTTGAGTTGGAGCTTCTATCTCTTCGCTGATTTCGCCATCTTGATCTCTTAAAGCTTTACCCTCATTGATCGCTTCAGCCATCTCTTGGCAGAATAGCTGAACGCTTCTGATAGCGTCATCATTGCCCGGAATTGGGTAGTCAATGATATCTGGATCGCAGTTTGTATCTATAGGAGCCACTACTGGTATTTTAAGTTTGTTAGCTTCTGCTACTGCGATTCTCTCTTTTACTGTGTCAATTACAAATATCATATCAGGGAGTGTTTTTATATTTCTGATACCGCCTAGAGTTGCTATTAACTTCTCTTTTTTGCGTCTTAGCATCAAAGCTTCTTTTTTGGTAAGTAAATTTATAGAGCCGTCTTCTTCCATAGCTTCTATAACTTCAAGTTTTCTAATTGATTGTCTAATAGTCCCAAAATTCGTCATCATACCGCCAAGCCATCTGTGGTTTACATATGGCATACCGCATTTTTCTGCGTACTCTTTGATAGCTACGCCGGCTTGTTTTTTAGTACCGACAAATAGTATTGTTTTGCCTTCAGCTGCGGCGTCTCTTACTATATTATAAGTATATCTGAAATATCTAATAGTTTTTTGTAAATCTATTATATAAATGCCTTTTCTCTCGCCAAAAATGAATTTTTTCATCTTTGGATTCCAGCGTCTTGTTTGGTGACCAAAATGTACACCACACTCTAGTAAATCTCTCATAGTAACCATGAGTTTCTCCTTAAAAAATTTGATTAGTTTATTCCTCTATGCTCCTTAACAGCGACATTAACTGCAACTAAACAAGGATTAGCATATGTGAAATGAAGTGTGAATTGTAGCTAAATTTAACTTATTTTTTGCTTTATTTGCTAAGTTGAAATTTCTCTTTAATACTTTGAAGTGAAGAGAAAATTTCTGCGATTTTTTCTAGGTCGCTACTTTCTATTTCAAATTTTTTTGGACGAAAAAATAGCTCCAAAAGTGTCAAATTCTCTCCAAATTCCAATCCATAATTCCTAGCATTTTGTGAGATTTTTAAAAGCTCGATATCGGTGAATTTTTCATACATAATCTATCCTTTTAACATTATAAAACCAGCAAATCTACCAGTTAAACCGCTCTTGCGATATGAGTAAAATCTATCATCGCAGTGGCTACAAATATCGCTAAATTCATAATCTTTGACACCGATACCATCAAGCTCAAATCGCAAAGCCCCATCTAAATCAAATTTAAAACCATCTTTAAATTTATTAAATTCTCCCAAATTTAAATCCCCAATTTCGTAGCAATCTTTTTTGATATTTGGGCCAATTATTGCTTTGATATTTTCAGGATTTGAGCCCATTTTAGCTATTGTTTTGGTTATGATTTTTGAGATGGCTCCAGCTCTTCCAGCATGGATAGCTGAGACTAAATTTAGCTTTTTATCATATAAAAGCACAGGCGAACAATCAGCCACCATAACACATAGCCCAACTTGGGTTAAATTAGTAAAAATCGCATCGCAAGGCTCTAAAATTTGGCTAATATCGCTTAAATTTTGGACTATATCAGAGTGAATTTGCTCCATGAAAATTAATTTTTTGGTTTTGATTTTGTGGGCTAAAATCTCTCTATTTTGCTCTACTTTTAGCCTATCATCACCCACATGATAGGCTAAGTTTAAGCTCTCATAAACGCCCTTGCTCACACCATCAAATTTGGTTGTAAAACCAGCAATAATCTTATCATTATCAATAGATACTAGCATAAAAATCAGCCTGTTGCCAAGTGAGAGTTTGGTTTTTTGAGTTTAAAATTCTATCAATATAACGAGCTAAAATATCGCTTTCTATATGGACTCTTCTACCTATTTGAAACTCACCAAATAGCGTATCTTTCATACTTATAGGGATTAGGGTTAGACGCATTAAATTTGAGTTAATATCATTGATTGTTAGGCTCACGCCCTCAACTGCGATGGCGCCTTTTTTGGCTATTAGATGTAAAATTTCATTTGGTAATTCTATGATAAAATCCACCCCACTTGATAGTCTCTTAATATCTCTAATAACCCCAATAGCATCTATATGCCCTTGAATCAAATGCCCATCTATCCTATCACCAATTTTCATAGCTGGTTCTATATGGACTCTGTTTTTGTAATTTTCCAAAGCCAATATATTAGCGCTTTCGCTGCTTAATTCTACTACAAATCCATCTTTATCAATCTTTGTTACGCTCAAACAAGCCCCATTTACCGCTATGCTATCACCTAAATTTGGCTTATGAGTAGCCTTGATACTTAGATTTTTACCATCAAAACTACGCACAACACCAATCTCACGAATCAGTCCATTAAACATAATCACCTCAAATTCGAATTGAGAAATTATAATCTAAATTTATAAATCTTTTACTATAAATTAGATAAAATCGCCCATAAAAATCACAAGGCAAATTATGGAATATGATGTTATCGTAGTTGGTGGCGGACATGCTGGGATCGAGGCCTCGCTCGCAGCAGCTAAAATGGGAGCCAAAACTCTATTAATCACAATTTTAGCCGAGCAAATCGGCGCAGCTAGCTGTAATCCAGCAATTGGCGGATTAGCCAAGGGGCATTTAGTCAAAGAGATTGACGCTTTAGGTGGTCAAATGGGGCTTACTACTGATGAGTGCGGGATACAATTTCGCCTCTTAAATGAGAGTAAAGGTCCAGCAGTGCGTGGTAGTAGGGCTCAAATAGATATGGATAGATATCGAATTTATATGCGAAATTTGCTTTTAAACACGCCAAATTTACAGATTACCCAAGAGATCGCTACTGAAATTTTAACGCAAAATAACAAAATAATAGGGGTAAAAACCCATTTAGACAACACCTATCACACGCAAAAACTCATCATAACAACGGGGACATTTCTCAATGGCTTAATCCATGTTGGCACAAATAAACTCCAAGCCGGTCGTGTCGGTGAGTTAAGCTCAAAAGAGCTATCAAGCTCGCTAAAAAGCCTGAATTTAGAAATGGGAAGATTAAAAACTGGAACATGCCCAAGAGTACTAGCAAGCTCAATTGATTTTAGTGTTTTAGAAATTCAAGATGGAGACGCAGAGCCAGTGCCATTTAGTTTTAGAACTAAAAACTGGACTCCAAATCAACTTCCTTGCTACATAGCATACACAAATACAGACACCCACGATATCATCAGATCAAATTTCGATAGAGCGCCACTATTTACAGGTCAGATAGAAGGAGTAGGGCCAAGGTATTGTCCAAGTATCGAAGATAAGATAAACCGCTTTGGAGATAGAGATCGCCATCATCTATTTATAGAGCCTCAAACCTTAGAAGCAACTGAATACTATATAAATGGCTTTTCAACTTCACTTCCTTATGATGCACAAGTAGCAATGCTAAGGTCTATTAATGGTTTTGAAAATGCGATTATCGTGCGCCATGGATATGCTATAGAGTATGATTATGTTAATCCAACCGAGCTTAAACATACCTTAGAAACTAAAAAGATTAGTGGGCTATATCTAGCAGGGCAGATAAATGGCACCACAGGATATGAAGAGGCCGCCGCTCAAGGGTTGATGGCTGGTATAAATGCTGCGTTGAATTTACAAAATAAAGAGCCTTTGATTTTACGCAGAGATGAGAGTTATATAGGGGTTTTGATCGATGATCTAGTCACAAAAGGGACAAAAGAGCCTTATAGAATGTTTACTAGCAGGGCGGAATTTAGATTGCTTTTAAGAGAGGATAATGCGAATTTAAGGCTTAGTAAATATGGATTTGAGATAGGTTTGCTTGCAAAAGAGGCTTATGATGAGGTTGAGACTTTAAGAGATGAATTACAAAAAGCTATGGAAATTTTGCTTACAAAAGAGATAACGCCCAATAAAGAAACTTTGGAGTTTTTAGCCGCCATCGGTGAAGAGCCAATAAGTGAGAAGATAGCGCTACAAAAATTGGTCGCTAGAAAGAGCTTTGATGAAAATAAGCTTAGAAAGCTTGAGCCGTTTTTTGAGAATTTAAGCAAAAATTCAATAAACCAAATTCTCACAGAAGCGAAGTATTATCACTATATCGCACAACAGCATATAGAAGTTGAGAAGATGAAAGGGCTTTTAAATATCAAAATTCCAAATGATTTGGATTTTAAGACAATTAGTGGCTTGAGTAATGAAGTGGTCGAGAAGTTAATTAAATTTGCTCCACCGACTTTAGCGGCCGCATCAAATCTCAGCGGAATCACTCCAGCGGCGATAGATATCCTTCATATCGCTATTAAAAGGCACAAATCTACACTTAGCTAAGCCAATGAGCTTGGCTGCTTTTGTTTATAAAAACAATTCTAATTAAATAAAATTTTAACTTTAAAATGGTAGAATTGTAGCTTTAGTTTCACTTTTATATTATAAAAGTTAGCTTAATTTCAATGCTAATAATTAAATCAATAGAAAGGAAAGAAATGTCTGTTCAAAAGCAAGAAAGACGAGATTTCATCGGAATGGCATTTGGCGCTGTCGCAGCTGTGGGTGGTGCTTTTGCTTTAGTAGGGATGAAAAAGTCTTGGGATCCGCTTCCTAGCGTTAAAGCAGCAGGTTTTACCACAGTAGATCTAAGCCCTATGCAGCCTGGCGAATTTCGCCAAGTAGAGTGGCGTAAAAAGCCTATTTTTATCATTAAAAAAGATGAGAATATGAAGGCTAACCCTTCAAGAGATGTAGTGGTAGGTAATGAGAATTATATAGTTACAATCGGTCTTTGTACGCACCTTGGATGCATACCTAGCTGGAGTGCTAGTGATAAGATGTTTAAGTGTGCCTGTCATGGTGGAGAGTTTAATTCTGATGGTATGAATGTATTTGGTCCGCCACCACGCCCACTAGATATTCCACCATTTAAAATTGATGGGACTAAGCTTGTGCTAGGCGAAGAAGGCCCTGAGTACAAAAAATTAGTCGCTACAGCGTAAGGGAGAATTTATGGCACATATTACAAAAGCTACAAGTGTAAGAGATTGGTTCGATCAGCGTATAGCTCTTACAAAATTATGGAATGTCCTAGCAGGGCAATACTGGATACCTAAAAATATCAATTTTCTTTGGGCAATGGGTGTAGTTTTAACTGTACTTTTTACCCTACTTTTTATAAGCGGTTTATTATTGCTAATGTACTATAAACCAGATGCAAATTTAGCCTTTGATAGTGTGAATTACACTATTATGAAAGAGGTTGAGTATGGTTGGTTATGGCGACATATTCACGCAGTTGCGGCATCTGTGATTTTTTTAATTATCTATATTCACGCATTTGTTGGAATTTACTATGGTTCATATAAAAAAGGCCGTGAGATGATATGGATTAGCGGTATGTTGCTTTTCTTGATTTTCTCTGCTGAAGCATTTAGTGGATATATGCTACCATGGGGGCAGATGAGCTACTGGGCTGCGCAAGTTATCACTCAACTATTTGGCGGAATTCCATTTATTGGCGGTGCGTTAGTTGAATGGATTAGGGGGGATTACGCAGTTAGCGATCCTACACTTACAAGATTTTTTATGCTTCATGTTTGCTTATTACCAATTGTTATTATAATGGTTATAGGTGTTCACTTCTATACTTTACGTATCCCTCATGTTAATAACCTTGAAGGTGAAGAGATTGATTTTGAATTAGAAGCTGAAAAATATCTAAAAGGCGATACTGTAAATTCAAAAGTTATTCCATTTTGGCCAGGATTTTTAAGTAAAGATTTCTTCTATGTATCTTTATTTATGATTTTCTTCTTCTATTTAGTAAGTTTCCATTTCAATTTTGCTATGGATCCAATCAACTTCGATCCTGCAAATGCTGCTAAAACTCCAACTCATATCTATCCTGAGTGGTATTTCTTATGGCAATATGAAATTTTACGCGGTTTCTTCTTTGATATTGGACCTTTAAAAGCAGCTGATATTGGTGCTTTAGCTATGGCATTTGCTGGTATTTCGCTATTCTTTATGCCTCTATATGATAGAAGCGATGTAGTAGCTCCAGCTCATAAAAGAAAAGGTTTCTTTATATGGTTCTGGTTACTTATTATCGATTTAATTATCCTAACAGTGTATGGCAAACTTCCTCCAACGGGATTTAATGCTTGGATAGGATTCTTCTCTTCAGTTGGCTTCCTTGTGTTGCTACTTGTAGTACTTCCTATCATCACAATCAAGGAAAGAAAGGCAAATAAATGAAAGAATTAAAAGCGTTTTTAATTGTCGTCCTTGTTACAGGCGCTATTTATTGGGGTGTTGAGCCTTACGCACATTCAATTTTACACCCACATGTTGAACCAGCTAATTTTGACTTTGCCAAAGAGGATACAACTCTAGCAAAAACAAATGTAGAAAAAGCAGAAGCTGCTTTAAAAGCCGCTCAAACTAGCGGTGATAAAAGTATTATTGATGGTGCTACAAAAACTCTAGAAAATGCAAAAGCTGAACTAGAAAAATATAGTGCATTTTGGGCAGGTATCGAAAGTATAGACCTTACAAAAGGCGATGCAGCTTCAGGTGCAAATTTAGTAGCAGCTGCTGGATGTACAGCATGCCACAGCATTAAATCAGCTGGTTTTGAACCGGCAATGGATGATAAAAGTGCTAGCGAGGCTTATGGTGTTGCTCCTCCAGATCTTAGCAATATCGGATATCTTTATGATGGTAAATTCCTAGCTGCTCTTATTAAAGATCCAGCTATGGCGTTAAAAGTTACTCATAAATTTAATGATACAAACCCATTTCCTATGACAGCTTTCTATGGTGCTGGCGGTGATTTAAATCAAGAAATAGCAGACTTAGTAGCATATTTCAAAAGCATAGCACCAAAAGAGATGAGCGATAGAGATGTATTTATAGAGTCTTGTGCTAGATGCCATGATATGAAATATGTAAATGTATTTGCTAATGGCAACAAACAAAGCATAGCAAATTATCTAGGTATGACGCCTCCTGATCTATCTATGTATATTAGATCTAGAAGCGAACTATATCTAAATAATTTCATCAATGATACTCAAAAAATGCTTCCAGGCACATCTATGCCGCGTGTAGGCTTAAATGAAAAAGCTCAAAAGCAAGTTATTGAGTATATGAGAGAAGCCGGTGATAGCAAAAAAGAAGAAAGAGAGACAACAGGTATCTATATCATGATTTATTTTGCTATTCTTAGTGTATTTGCTTGGGCATGGAAACGCAAAATTTGGTCTAAACTACATTAATATACTTAAAAGATTTAGGGTGATTTTCACTCTAAATCTTAGTAAGTCTTACATATTTCTAACTTTTTGTATTGTCTATATTTTTTGAATTTTGTTTTGCCATGTTTAAGGGTGTATATTTTAAATTTCGTAATAAATTTTTATTTCTATTTAGATTGATGTGATATAACTATATTTTAATGCTAAATTTATAAAGGAGATTTAATAAAAAATTTCGCTTTAAAAATATCTCTTGTTGCCTCTATGGTTTATTCATTTGCACTTGCTGATGGTCTATTTACAGGAATTGAGAGCGACTACTCTTTTCAATGAAATTTAAAAGTAAAATATAATAACGCAGGAGATACTGGAATAATAAAATATAAAAAGGCTCAAGCAGGTATTAGGCTAAAAGCTGGTTACGACTTTGATAGATATAGGGTTTATAGCTCTTACATATATGATTTTCAAGCTAGTAAAGATATGAGTTATGATCCAGATTATACTGTAAAATGGCTAACTCATAAATTCATCCTTGGAGCTGACTATACCCCATCTATAACAGATAATTTCAAATTAGCAGTTGGTCCATATGGTGGATACTCTAGATTAAAAGTAAAAATCAACGATATTACAGGATATAGTGATAAAGATAGCAAAAATGGTTGGCTAATTGGTGCAAAAATAGGTGGAATTTATTCATTTGATAAAAATAATGAATTGGAAATTGGCTTTAAAGCTGATAGGACAAATTATGGGAAAATGGCAGAATTTGATTCTGAAGAATTTAACGCTGATAATGTAAAAGAGATAAACTATGGCTTATATTTAGGATATAACTATAAATTCTAAAAACTTAACAGATCCTATTTTATGGCCTACTTAAACTAACTTTATAATAAATTAAAACTATATTTATACAAACTTTTGCGATATTAAGTAAATTTATTTATTATAAATTTGATAATTTTGAGTAATTTTTGCCAAAATGCTTGACAAATATCAAAAAATATTGTATAATTACAACTCATTTTTAGATTGGGGTATCGCCAAGCGGTAAGGCAACAGGTTTTGGTCCTGTCATTCAGAGGTTCGAATCCTCTTACCCCATCCACCTCTTATGACGCGAGATGGAGCAGTGGTAGCTCATCGGGCTCATAACCCGAGGGTCGGGGGTTCAAGTCCCTCTCTCGCAACCAATCATCTTTAACATACACCTACACCAATTCCATCTCTTATATCATCGATATTTAGATGGACATACTTCAAACTACTCTGTATATTTTTATGTCCCAAATACTGCATTAACCTATAAGCTGAAAACTTCTTTAGGCTAACCAAACGACTTGCTACAGTATGTCTTAAGGCATATTGGTTATACTCTTTAGCGTTTATTCGCTTATCAAAACCTAAAGCCTTATTCATATCTTTCCACCTTGATACACATATGCTGTGTGTCAAATTATTTATCTTACAATTCTTATAATTTTCTCTATCTAATCCTTTGTAACGACCTCTAGCTATTGAGTAATAAACTCCCTTCAGATATCCTTCAGGTTCCTTCAGGTATAACTCCATAGCTTTTGACCTTTCTAAAGATAAAGCTAAATTAACCCTATCGCATATATCACTTAAAAGTTTTAAGGTTATGCCACCTAAGGGTAAGGTTCTACTATTAGCGTTCTTAGTAGTCCCTACTTTTAATGTAGTAGAGTGTGTTTTTAAAGCTCTACTGATGGTAATAGTCTTGTTTTCTAAGTCTATATCACCTACCCTAAGTTCATAGTATTCAGCTGGTCTTAGTCCTAGATTAGAGTTAATTACAAAATACTCATACATCTCTCTATCTACTAGGCTACCTGTCTTATCACTGATACTCTTAAAGTATTCAGCAATATCATTTATCTCAACATCGCTATAGCATACTATCTTAGTCTCTCTTATACTAGCTGCTAGCTTTTTAAAATTAGGTTTATTCTTAAACTCATAAACCCCAGTTCGCTCTAGCGTCTCAAAGGTTGTCCTAAGAGTGCTTAACAGGTGATTAAAGGTTCTCTCTTTGTACCGCTTACCATTTACACCACTGATTAACATAGTTCTTTTTAAGTTCATCAGTAGCTCTGTGGTAATAAGAGATAAGTCTAAATCACCAACCATTTTTATTAGAGTGTTAATCCTTGATGGTGGATTTTTATTGTCCTCCAAGTATTGCCACACACTCTCTACCATATAATCCCTAGCTTCACTAAGTAAGAAGGATTTGGTTTCTTTAGGTGGTTCTAATAACCACTCTAGATTATTAAAGCCTAATTGCGTAGGGGATAATAAGGCTGCTTGTAGGCTAACCCTTAAATCCTTTTCGCATTTCTCTGCCACTTCTATATCAGTGGTGTTCCAAGTTCTTTGGTATCTTTTACCATTTATATAAAAGTCGCTTTTGTAGCGACCATCTTTTAATTTAAACATACCTTACCGCCTTTGCTTATATTATAAGACCCTCTTATAATTTTGCTTAACTTCTCTCCTTTCTTAATAAGTTTTCTATAAACTCCCTTCCTTTTGGCGTTATAAATAACTTTCTAGCTAAGTTTCTCGTATCTCTATCATCATAGGCTTTACTTATAAAACCATTATCATAGAGATATCCTGTATGTATGCTAGTATTAGCCGTAGTCCAGTTTAATAACTCCGAATAGAAAGCCTGTGTTTCTCCTTCGTGTTTCGCTATTGTAAATAACAATATAAAAAGCTTTATAGAGTAGCTCTTTACATTCTTACCATCACCATTAGTAGGTGGTTTAAAATTATCTAATCTATTTAAAAGCGTTAGAGCTTCACTAACCCTATCTAAATATGTGTTTTGCATTCTGTTCTCCTTTATATTAACTTTGCTTTAATTGCTTTATCTAATGCTTTATCATCTTCTAATGCTCTATATGCATCAGGATTAAACCTTTCATCAACTAACTCTACTATTTCCCAGTCTTCTATCTCTTTATATACTGTAAAATCACCATAATCATTATCACTAATTTTAGGGTAAATTATTACAGCTAGCACCCTAAAAGCCTGTGGTTTTATCCCAACCGCTTTAGAGCTTCTATAACCACTATCTAAAACAACCCCTACATCATTATACACAGCCTTAGAGCTAAATAGCTTATTAAAAGACCTACCGTCCATCTCAAAATTATTCGTAAAGCCCCCCATACCTTGTATATATTTTTCATATTTCTTTAGCTTTGCTATCTCTATAACTACTTTTCTATCTTTCGTAGTTACTTCTATAGTTCTAACTCTATCAACAAGTTTAAAACATATCTTAGCATTTAACCAGTTATGGCAACGCCTACTTAAATGTATTTTCTCATAGGTTATAGGATACCTATACATAGTATGCCCCTTTAGTATCCTACACTCAGCTTCAGCCTTCTCCTTTAGCTCCTTTGGTATTAAGCTCATACCCATTAATTGTAACTGAGCTATGTAGGTAACATCACTATCACTATCATATCTAAACCCATTATTCCTAGCCGTTAGCCACAATGAGCGTCCTGAGTTGTGCCCTGATATTACCCCAGTAGCCCCTATACAGAATATAAACCCAATTACAATAACTGCTATAAACCAAGGGTTATATCCATAGGCTATACAAGCAAGTAAGGCTATACCCCACACAGCCCATATTCTTAATAGCAATTCATTAGCTTTTGCTATTTCTTCATCAGATTTCTTTGGCACTTCACCTGTTCTAAGTAATTCTATATCGTGCTTAAAATGTTTCCTAACCCATATAGGGTCAGCGTGGTGAGCTTCTATTATTCCACCTTGAGCTTTTATAATTGCCATCTTGCTTATCCTTTAGTATTATTTTTTGTTACATTTAGAGCATAAGCATAGCTCTATATTACCTTGTTTTTCTAATACTTCCTTAACTTCTGCTTCACTAATGGGATATATTCTTTCTCCGCATTCTTTACAACTGCGTTTATACTTATACTTAGTAGCCATTTCACAAAAACCTTTAACCCCACCTACTTCATTATAAAAATCTTTAGCTATCTTAAAGACTTCAAATAAAAATAATACAAACATAAATACTATTGAGAAAAGTATCCAAAAGGGGCTAAAAGCCAACTTAATTTTTTGCCTAGTTTTTATTACTTTTAATACTTCTGCTGCTCTCATTATATTCCTTTCACTATCTTAAAAATCAATACAATGTTTCATATCATATATAGCATCTTTAAAACCGTTGATATAAGCTATATACCACGGTTCAGCTCCCTTTAGGTTCTCTTTAGATAGTTCAGCTTTGGATATTTCATAACCTTGCTCCATAGCTGTATTATATCCTTCGATATACCATTGCTCCAGTTCTTTACTACTGTTATTATCCCAATAAGAATAATATAATTCACTCTTATACAACGCCTTATAAAGCGTATCATCATCTACAAAAAATGGCTTAGATGATAGCTCATCAACCATTAGGTAGGGGTATAGCCTAAAGGGTCTTTAGCTGTTTATGAGCCGTTTAGATAGCTTTATGAGCCTATATAACTTTAGCGTATCTCTTTTTATTTGAGTACTTAATATTATTGATATCTTTCATATACTCATTTAAGAGTTCTTCATCTACACGACGCTGGTAATCCTCTCTCGCAACCAATAATACTTTTTATATAATTCATCTTATTTTGTATAAATCTATTTAAATCTCAATATTGTAATTTTGATACGATTAATGTAAAATAATTTTTAGTATTTTAAGGAGTATTGTTACTCTTAGGAGTATTTTACACTAATCAAGGATATAAAATGAGCAGAGCATCAAATACAAATTTACAAGATAAAGACATAAGAAAATTACAAATATTAGACTAAAAGATATAGTAGAATAGTTAGTAAATTATATACTTAGCATTTATGCTATTTGAGCTACTATTTACAACTCTAGTAATATAATCAACAGTAGTTTTTCCTACACCCACCGCCTTTTTCGTTGATAATTGCAATAGTCATTTTATCTCTTTGATATAATAATTATTATATAAATATATATATTGATTATATTTCTTAGCATTATGGCGCAAATTAAACCCTAGTGTTTCATTATCTTTTTAACTATAGTCACTTTGGGATTAGCTTAGATCAGTTATTTTGCAATTTAAATAATTATCCTTGTCAAATCCTTAACTTTACCACTAGCTATAAGGGATCAAATCTCTCTATTTTAATCATAGTAGAATACGTTTTAACTGCTCTGATAATGGTCTATATACTAAAAATTGACAAAAACAATCAAGCATAGTATTGACTTCACCACTCTTATTATCTACTTTATAAAGTGTGATTTAAATAAAATAATTCCATACTTTTTAGCTAATATTTATTAAATTTGGATAAAATATTGAGCAGATTTTTCAAGGAAAAAGATGGAAGATAATATTTTTAACTCAAATCAAGATGTAACAACCATAGATGTAGAGGACTCGATAAAAGCTAGCTATCTAGACTATTCGATGAGCGTTATTATTGGTAGAGCTTTGCCTGATGCTAGAGATGGTCTAAAGCCAGTACATAGAAGAATCCTATATGCTATGAATGACTTAGGCGTAGGTAGTCGCAGCCCGTATAAAAAGTCTGCTCGTATAGTAGGTGATGTAATAGGTAAATACCATCCACATGGCGATACAGCTGTATATGATGCGTTAGTTAGAATGGCTCAGAGCTTCTCTATGAGAATTCCAGCTGTAGATGGCCAAGGAAACTTTGGCTCAGTAGATGGTGATAACGCAGCTGCGATGCGTTATACCGAGGCTAGAATGACTGTTTTAGCTGAAGAGTTATTAAAAGATTTAGATAAAGATACTGTTGATTTTATTCCAAACTATGATGATAGCATGGTTGAGCCAGATGTACTTCCAGCTAGAGTGCCAAATTTACTCTTAAATGGCTCAAGTGGTATTGCAGTAGGTATGGCAACAAATATTCCGCCACATAGCCTTGATGAGCTTGTAGATGGGCTTTTGGTATTACTTGATGACAAGGATGCCACACTAGAAGATATAATGGCTCATATCAAAGGGCCAGATTTTCCAACTGGTGGTATAATCTTTGGTAAAAAAGGGATAATAGAAGCTTATCGCACCGGTAGAGGTAGGATTAAGCTGCGAGCCAAAACTCATATAGAAAAAAAGCAAAATAAAGATGTAATAGTAGTAGATGAACTACCATATCAAGTAAATAAAAGCAAACTACACTCTGATATTGCTGAATTAGTCAAAGAGAAGCAAATAGAAGGCATTAGCGAAGTTCGTGATGAGAGCGATAGAGATGGAATTCGCCTTGTTATCGAGCTTAAGCGTGATGCGATGAGTGAAATAGTGCTAAATAATCTATTTAAATCCACCCAAATGGAAGTAACCTTTGGTGTGATTATGCTTGCTATAAACAACAAAGAACCAAAGATTTTTTCATTAATTGAGCTATTAAAACTATTTTTAAATCATAGAAAAACGGTAATAATCAGAAGAACTATATTTGATTTACAAAAAGCTAGAGCTAGAGCGCACATTTTAGAAGGGCTAAAAATCGCTTTAGACAATATAGATGATGTGATAGCTTTGATTAAGACCAGTGCTGATACAAATATCGCTAGAGATGGATTGATGGCTAAATTCGGTCTAAGCGAGCTACAAAGTAACGCAATTTTGGATATGAGATTAAGCAAACTCACTGGATTAGAGCGTGAAAAACTAGAGGCTGAGCTAAAAGAGATCTTAGAATTAATTAATAAGCTTGATGCGATCTTAAAAAGCGAGGAGCTAATTGAAGCCATTATAAAAGATGAGCTTTTAGAGATCAAATCTAAATTTAAATGTCCAAGAATTACTGAAATTATCGATGATTATGACGATATTGACGTAGAAGACCTAATCCCTAATGAAAATATGGTAGTAACCATCACTCATAGGGGCTATATCAAGCGTGTACCAAGTAAAAGTTATGAAAAACAAAAACGTGGCGGTAAAGGCAAAGTCGCAGTAACTACATATGATGATGATTTTATAGAGAGTTTCTTTACTTGTATGAGTCATGATACGCTGATGTTTGTAACTGATCGTGGGCAACTATATTGGCTAAAAGTATATAAAATCCCAGAAGGCAGTCGCACCGCTAAAGGAAAAGCTGTAGTAAATTTAATCAATCTTCAACCAGATGAAAAGATTAAAGCAATTATTCCGACTACTGATTTTTCTAAAAATAAATCTTTAGCATTCTTTACTAAAAATGGTCTTGTAAAAAGAACAAATTTAAGCGAATATCAAAACATCAGAAGTATCGGTGTTAAAGCTATAAATTTAGATGAAAACGATGAATTAGTAACAGTAGTTATAGCCACAAGTGACTATGATGAAAAAGTATTAGATGACCCAGATATAATAGTAGAAAATGAGCTTGAAGAGAGTGGATTTGATGCTCTTGAAGAGGTTATTGATAGCGAAATAGAAGCAATATCCGAACTTGAAGAGAGCGAGATAGAACATATTCTTGAAAGTATTGATGAGCTTCCAGAATCTAGTGATGAAAAGATGTTATTTGTCGTAACTAAAAAAGGTATGTGTATTAAATTTCCACTAAGCAAAGTTAGACAAATTGGCCGTGTAGCCCGCGGAGTAACTGCTATCAGATTTAAAGAAAAAGGCGATGAAGTAGTAGGTGCTGTCGTTATAGAGAACGATACGCAAGAAATTCTAAGCGTTAGCCAAAAAGGTATAGGCAAACGTACAACTGCTGATGAGTATAGACTTCAAAGTCGTGGCGGTAAAGGTGTTATTTGTATGAAACTAACATCAAAAACCAAAGACCTAGTCGGTGTAGTTATGGTGGATGAAAGCATGGATTTAATGGCTCTTACAAGCAGCGGTAAGATGATTAGAGTAGATATGCAAACAATCAGAAAAGCTGGTCGCAACACAAGCGGCGTAATCGTTGTCAATGTCGGTAGTGATGAAGTTGTCAGCATTGCAAGATGCCCTAAAGAAGAGAGCGATGATCAAGATATGGATATCATCGATGATGATTTTATAGCTGAACAAATGGCTAAAATTGAAGAAGTGGAATAATATTTGCTTTATGAAATTTAAATTCAAATTTAAAAGGTTGTAAGGTATGAAAAGAGTTTTATACACACTGGTTGCAGGTTTAGCATTAGCAGGTTGTGCAAATGCATCTGGTTCTAATCAACAACCAGCTGAAGTAATTGTCCAAAAAGTCGATAAAGAGGATATTAGAGAGATCATTCAAAATGAAAAAATGATCCCAGCTATGAATGCTGATAATGAGGTAGCATTTAGTGCTATTGGCGAGGGAATTCCGCCGCTTGATACTGTGAGTCCGGCTCAGGCTCGTGCATTAGCTAAACGTTCAGCAATTACAGATGGTCATAGACAGCTAGCAGCTAAACTTTATGGTGTTAAAATTAATGCTAAAGATACAGTAAAAGATGCAATGTTGCAAAGTTCAGTTATTGAAGGCAGAGTTTTAGGCCTTATCAAAAATGCTTCAGTAATCAACCAAGACTTTAAAGATGGTCTATATAGAGTTGAAATGGAGCTAAAAATAGATAGAGAAAAGTGGCTAGAACTTTTTGCTTATTAATATTTGCACTAAATAACCTATTTGGCGGTGATGAGTTTATCTTTTGGGCTAGATTAATTACCGTCAATGGGATACTTAGTAGCGATGAGATCACTATATCTAGATCGATGGTTAAAGGATATAAAAGTAGTCAAATTATATGTTCTATCCCAATCTCAAAACCGACAAATTTAACTGCTTATGAGTATTTAAATTTACACAAAAATGAACTATTTGACTGCTTTGTTTCAGAAGAAGTAAGAATTCTAGATAACTCAACTACATATCCAAACTCAGCTCTTTTTACCACAGAATTAACTATCATCCCTATCCGCTTTATAGTGGAATTTAAGCCCCAAGGTGCTACAATAAGCAAAATTATAAGGTAAATCATGAATGTTGTAATTGTAGAAGATGATATAAATATGCGTAAATCCCTTGAGATCGCTTTAGGTGATTATAATGAGTTTAATGTAAAATCTTATAAAAGTGCTACTGAAGCACTTAAAAAATTAAGTAATGATACTAATGTCATAGTAACTGATATAAACATGCCTGGAATGGATGGACTAGAGTTTATAAAAGAACTTGGTGGCAAATACGATGTAATTATTATGACAGGAAATGCTACACTAAATAGGGCTATTGAGAGTGTTCGCCTTGGGGTGAAGGATTTTTTGACCAAGCCATTTGATATTGATACTTTAGCTACAGCAATTAAACGAACTAGCGCAATAACTCAAAAAACTAAAACTAAAACACCAGATACCACCACAGAGATAAAAAGTAGTAATTTTTTAGCCGCTTCTGCAAATTTAGACAAAACTCTAAATATTGCCAAAAAGGCAGCCCAAACCGATGTAAGCGTGATGATAATGGGAGAGAGTGGCGTAGGTAAAGAGCTTTTTAGCAGATATATCCATGAAAATTCAAAGCGAAAAAATTCAGCATTAATGGCTATTAATATGGCTGCAATACCTGAAAATTTACTTGAAAGTGAACTATATGGATATGAAAAGGGTGCTTTTACCGATGCTACAGCAACTAAAAAAGGGCTTTTTGAACTAGCAAATGGTGGAACTCTATTTTTAGATGAGATTGGAGAGATGCCACTAAATTTACAACCTAAGCTTTTGCGTGCGATTCAAGAGCGTGAGATCGTTCGTGTAGGAGCTAGCAAACCAATTAAAATAGATGTAAGAATCGTAAGCGCAACCAATGCGAATTTAGAACAAAAAGTTGCAAATGGTGAGTTTAGAGAGGATCTATTTTATCGTTTAAATACTGTTCCGCTTAAAATCCCACCACTTAGAGAACGCAAAGATGAGATTGTAGATATCGCAAATGCTACACTTAAGCGAGTTTGTGTTGAGTATGAATTAGGTCAAAAAGAGTTTAGTCAAGAGGCTATTGATGAGCTTTTAAATTATGATTATCCAGGTAATATTAGGGAGCTTATTAGTATTGTTGAGCGTGCTGCTATACTAAGTGAAGGTGGTAGTATTAGTAAAGAGGATCTGTTTATTTACGCTAAAAAGTAATTTAAATTCGAATTTGACTTATATTAAGCTAAATTTAGATAAAATAGCGACCTAAATTTAAATCTAAGGCGTAGTATGAGAAAGTATAGTATAGCAGTAGTTGGAGCTACCGGAGCTGTAGGCGAAGAGATTTTTCGTGTTTTAGAAGAGATGGATTTTCCAGTTGGTGATGTGTTGCCACTTGCAAGTGCAAAGAGTGTTGGGAAAGAGATTGAATTTAAAGGCAAAAATTATCCAATTGTAGAGCTTACTGATACTGTATTTGACGAGCATGAAGTAGATATTGCATTTTTTAGTGCTGGCGGTAGCATATCGGCTCATTTTGTACCATTTGCAGCAGCAAGTGGAGCAATAGTTATAGATAATACTAGCCATTTTAGAATGGATCCAGAAGTACCATTAGTAGTGCCTGAGTGCAATCCAGGAGACATTGCTCAATGGCAAAATAAAGGCATAATAGCAAATCCAAACTGCTCTACAATCCAGATGGTCCAAGTGTTAAAGCCTCTTGATGATGCTTTTGGTATCCAAAGAGTAGATGTAAGCACATATCAAGCTACAAGTGGTGCGGGTAAAAAAGGAATGGAAGAGTTGGTTATGCAGATGCAAAAATTCTTTGAATTTAAGCTTGATGAGTGTGAGCCAAGTGCATTTAAACACCAAATAGCACTAAATGTAATTCCACATATTGATGTGTTCTTAGATAATGATTACACAAAAGAAGAGATGAAAATGGTTAAAGAGACCCAAAAAATCCTTCACAAAGATATACAAGTGAGTGCAACTTGTGTGCGTGTGCCAGTTCTTAGAAGTCATAGCGAGAGCATAACTATTAAATTTAAAACTCCAATTGATGCACAAAAAGCAACTCAAATTCTAAAAAATGCTCCAAGCGTTGTAGTTCAAGATAGTCCAAAAGATAATCTTTATCCAATGCCAATTCACGCAAGTGATACAAATGAGACATATGTAGGCAGAATCAGAAAAGATAATTATGATGATAGCATATTACATTTATGGTGTGTGGCTGATCAGATTAGAGTTGGTGCAGCGACAAATGCGGTTAGAATCGCACAAAAATGGATAGAGATGCAAGAGCAGAATGGATAATATTAAAAACAAGATAGAAAAGCTATTTGAAGGGCTTTTGTGGAAGTCTAGAATGGTAACCTTGCTTCCAGTGATCTTTGGATTGCTAGGAGCTTTTGTGATGTTTATTGTTGCTAGTTATGATATTGTTAAGGTAATAGTTTATGCATGGAATTACCTAATTCTAGGCGACCATAGTGTAGATCTGCATAGCGATGGCGTAGCTCTTATTATTGGGGCTATAGATCTGTATTTGATGGCATTGGTCTTTTTTATCTTTAGTTTTGGGATTTATGAGCTTTTTATTAGTGAGATTGATACAACTAAGAGTTCTAGACAGGCTAGAGTGCTTGAAGTGCATAGTTTAGACCAGCTAAAAGATAAGATAGGTAAAGTCATTGTGATGGTTTTAGTGGTTAATTTCTTTCAGCGTGTTTTGCATGCTAAATTTACTACACCTCTTGAGATGGTCTATCTAGCGTTATCTATTTTAGCTCTTTGTTTAGGCTTATATTTCTTGCATAAGAGCTCACATCATTAGGATTAAAGGATATTTATGATTTTTATAGATGCATGTTTAGGCAAAAAAACTCCTTATACTCCAGTTTGGATGATGCGTCAAGCTGGTAGATATCTGCCTGAGTATATGAGAGTTAGAGCTGAGGCTGGGGATTTTTTATCACTTTGTAAGGATTATGAAAAAGCTAGCGAGGTTACACTTCAACCAGTTGATATTTTAGGCGTAGATGCAGCAATTTTATTTAGTGATATATTGGTAGTACCTATGGAGATGGGTATGGAGCTTAAATTTGTAAAAGGCGAAGGCCCGGTATTTCCTAAGCCAATTGCTACAATGGAGGACTTAGATAGACTAAGTAGCGATAAAGCAATTAAAAATCTAAGCTATGTCTATGATACAATTAAATTAACTAGAAATAAGCTAGCTAAAGATAAAGCTTTAATAGGATTTTGTGGTGCTCCATGGACGATTGCTACATATATGATAGAAGGAGGCAGCACAAAAACATATAATATCTGTAAAAAGATGGTATATGATAATCCTCAATTCCTTCATGCTATTCTTCGCAAGGTAACAAATGCTCTTAAATTATATCTAGCTGAGCAGATAAAATCTGGAGTAAATGCTGTTCAGATTTTTGATAGTTGGGCTGGAGCATTAGAAAAAAGTGCTTATATGGAATTTGGATTTAGCTATATTAATGAGATTGTTGATTATCTAAAAGCAAACTTCCCAGATACTCCTATAATAGTATTTCCTAAAGGAATTAGCGGATTTTTAGATGATATTAGTGGTAATTTTGATGTATTTGGTGTGGATTGGAGCACCCCGCTTGCTAATGCTAAAAAATCTTTAGGTGCTAAATATATTTTACAAGGCAATATGGAGCCTACAAGATTGTATAACAAAGATGCGATTGATGAAGGCGTAGATGAAATTCTATCTATAATGGGCGGCAAAAGACATATATTTAATCTTGGTCATGGTATTTTACCAGATATTCCAGTTGAACATGCTAAATATTTTATCAAATCTGTCCAAGAAAAATCTGCAAAATATGCAAAATAATGGGATATAAATTTATATTTGGTCCAGTGAGTAGCCGCCGCTTTGGCAGCTCTCTTGGGATTGACCTTAGTCCAGATCAAAAAAGCTGTAATTTTGATTGCTTATATTGTGAGTTAAAAAAAGCTAAAACCATCAGAGCTATAAAAAATGAACCAAATTCCAAAGTTATAATAAATGAGCTTAAAAATGCTCTTAATGAGTTTAAAGATATCGATGTTATCACGCTTACAGCTAATGGAGAGCCAAGTCTATATAGTGATTTATTAAATTTAATTACTCAGATAAATACTCTTAAAACCACGCAAAAATCACTAATTCTTAGCAATGGTAGTGCTGTTTTAAATCCTAATGCTATTGAGGCTCTTTTAAACCTTGATATTGTTAAGTTTAGCCTTGATAGTGCAAATCAAAAGACATTTCGCAAAATTGATAGAAGTATTGATAATATAGATGTAGATAAGTTAGTAGGGCTTATGTCGCAATTTAGATCTAAATTTAAAGGCGAGCTTATTATGGAGGTTTTGGTTGTAGCTGGATATAATGATAGCGATGATGAGTTTATGGCTTTAAATAGAGCTTTTAAAAAGATTTTACCTAATAGAATAGATATCAGCACTATAGATCGCCCACCAGCTCATAATGTTAGAGGCGTTAGTAGTGAAACATTACACTATTTAGCAACTTTTATAGATGCTGCACCAGTTAGTATAGCCTCTAGAACCCCTTTAAAATCTAAATTTGATTATAGTAAAGATGAACTTGAAAAGCTTTTAAAACTTCGCCCTCAAAGTTTATATGATATAGAAAACAACTTTACTACAAATGCAAAGATAAATTTAGAAACGCTGATAAATGAAGGCAAGGTTATAGAATGCGATTTAGCTGGGATGAAATTTTATAGAATTTAAAAAAATTTCTAATTTAAGCTAAATTTAATTGACAAATAGCTAATTATTAGCTATAATTCCAACTCATTTATACGATATTCCGGATTAGCTCAGCGGTAGAGTAGTCGGCTGTTAACCGATTGGTCGCTGGTTCGAATCCAGCATCCGGAGCCATTACCCTTTTTTATCACTTTCCTTAAACTCTAAAAAGTCTTAAAAACCCCCAAAAATACGAGCTCTCAAGTAATTTAAGCTTTATTTTGATATTATTTCTTTTCAGTTATTTTCAATCTAAAGTATATACAAAAGTATACACACGAAAAAACGAGCTCTAAGCCAAGGAATATAAATGAGTTTTACAACTGATAGCCAATTAAAATTTTTAACTCTTACAGATGGTAAAAAAGAACAATATGTAAAAGATGGAAGTGCTACAAATCTTTTTATATTATTACGAGAAACTAGCAAGGCTTTTATATTTAGATATAAAATAAACGGAAGCAAGATTAAAAGCATCACCATAGGGCAATACCCATCTATATCGCTAGCAGAAGCAAGACAAAAGGCTAACGAGTTTAAAGCTCTACTAGCTAAAGGGATAGACCCAAGAGAATACACAAACGAAAACGAGCTAACCTTTCAAGATATAGCGGATAAATGGCTACAAGATAGAGCCAAACAAAAGCTAACCAATTATAAAGATATACAAGGGCGACTAAATAACCATATATTACCAAAGATAGGCAATATCAAAATAAAAGATTTAAAGCGAGATAAGCTAATAAAGTGCATTTTAGAAGTAAAGCTAAAAGGAGCGGGAAAAGATGGACACGAGACTAAACAAAGAATATTTATACTTTTAAAAGATATTTTAAATTATATCGCTATCCAAGGAATTATCCAAGATTATACCAGCCCACTAGCGGGATTTAAATTTAATAATATTTGCAAAGATAAACACGAAGTAACAAACCATAGATTTATAAAAGACCCTACAAAGCTAAGAGAGTTTTTAACCGCTATTGATAGCTATAAAGGCAACATTTTAACAAAATACGCCTTACAGCTAGGAGCCTACACGGCTTTAAGAAGCGGGACTATAAGAGCACTCAAGTGGGATTATATAGATTTTAAGCAAAATATCATCAATATCCCAGCCGAGTTAATGAAAATGAAAAAGCCCTTTATAATGCCTATCAGCTCACAAGCAAAGGCAATTTTAAAAGAGCTAGAGACCTACCGGCTAGGCCAATATCTATTTAGCATTAATTCAAAAATAATGAGCGAAAACACGCTAAACAAAGCTATAAAAATCCTAGGATTTGGAGATGAAGCCACATTTCACGGATTTAGAAGCCAATTCTCTACTATTTGTAACGAACACACACAAGACCACGGGCTAACAAGTGAAGTAATAGAGCTATGCCTTGCCCACGAAGATAAAAACAAGGTTAGAAGCACTTACAATAAATCCGAAAGACTACAAGAGAAAGCCCAATTAATGGAGTGGTATGGAAATTATATTAATAATCTAAAAAAGAGTAACTATTGACAAGCTAAAAAAAATATTATAGAATTAGAATTGTAATTAAAGAGTTATAGCCAAGAGATAGCAATTTATTTATCTTTAAGGTTTGTAACTTTATAATTACAACATAAAAAAGGAGCAATCCTAAGATAATTAACTTTTTAATGTTATGTTAGCTAAGATTTGGTTATAACTCCAATCAATAAAACACTTCGCCAAAAGTTTTTTTTATTGATGGAATTATAACCTATTGGAGCTTAAACCCCGCTTATACAATTGTCAAGTTGATTAAGCCCTTATTCTCTTATACTAACACATTAAAATCATTAATTACGGATGGATATTCTCCTTTAAAAATTATATTTTAGGAGAACTAAATGAGTAATTTGGATAAATTCCAAAATAATGGCGGTATCGTTTTATTAGATACTAAGCAATTAAAAACCCTACTACACATCAAAGGAGACGCTACATTATGGCGTTATTTAAAAGACGGGATAATACCACAACCAAGATTAATAGTAAGCAGGAGCAAACGCTTATGGGCTTTGGATGAAGTTTTATCTTATCTAAGCAAAAATAACGGGGGTGAGATATGAGCCCCGCTAAAGCTATAATCGCCCCAAGAGTTAGGGGAAGTAATAGGAGCATTAAAATGCTTTTAAATGCCTTGTTGGATGGTAAAAAGATTACCAACCACGAAAATAGTAAATACGCTACCAATAGCGTTAAAGATATTTTGGGCGATTTAAAGCGAGATTATGGCTTAAAATTGCTTGATGAGTGGGTAAGAGACCCTAAAACGGATATTAGATATAAAAAATATTATATCAATAAATCCGGAGTAGCATATGCTCGTTTATTGCTTAGCTATTTTACTACAAAGAATAGAGCAATCCTTGCCAAGCTCAAAATCAGAGCAAAGGAGCCTAAAAATGGATAAAATATTAGGGGCAATTATCATTCAGTCCCTAATAAGCGTTTTATGCTTTATTTGTGCCGGATGTTTGTATTTAATCCGCCATCTATAAGCTAAATACGCAAGATAATCAAATATAAATAAATCGATTTTAGACCTAAGGAGATATCCTAATATCTCTTTAGGCGTGTAATCCTTTTGTAAATCACATATAAAAGGATTTTAATGGCGTTTAGCCTTATAGAAGCGATTTATCAAAGCATAGGCGAGAAAGAAGCACAAAAAGCCCAAAGCAATATCACGCAATTTGCCCAGCCTAGCTCTCTTAATTGTGATAGCTTAAGATTTATAGCTACCAAAAGTTTTTATAGCAAGTTTAGCAAATGGCTAAAAGATTTAAATATACAAATGCACGAAACGCAAATTAACGATAAAAAGTTTAATCTATTTGACCTTTATACCCCACAAGCTCCAAAAATAGCTTTTAAATGCAAAATAACCGACAAGGTAACACTAATCACCTATTACTCTAGCATTAGCTTTAAAAAGGCAAGACAAGCCAAAAGAACATTAAATAATTTTATCTTTATAGAGCTACACGGATTAGCACAATACAACCCACAATCAAAAATCCCAATAAAGCTAACCAACCCCATCATAAGAATTTTAAAATATATATTCAAATATTGCGATAATCTAAAGGAGCGTAAAACGCTAAATTTACTTAGCTTTGATATAGCATTAGATTATCACGATAACGAGCCAATAACAAAAGAATATGCAATAAACAAAGCCGCATATTTAGAGCATATACCAGCCGATTTTAAAACCTACCAAGAGAGCATTTACATACAAACCGATAAAAAGCATAATGCACCTAATATCAATAGCAACTTACAAAAAATTATAATTTATAGCAAAACAACAAAAAACGCCCTATCCTATCCGCTCAACCGCTTTGAGCTAAGATTTTTAATAAATGACTAAAAATAAGTGACTAAAACCTATAGTAGCCAGTAAAGCTATATGAACCTAATTCACCCAGCTTTAAAGGGTGCAGTATTTTGCCACGCCCTTTAAACTCCAAGCCCTAAAAGTCAATTTAAGTGATAATTGTTACCAAAATCCCGCCTATGCTAATAATTAATTATTCTTAAATAAAAAATTAATTAATCATCAATATTTTTTTAATAGTGTGAAAGGAATTGAAATAAGTCCCCGCACTATTTCGGGGTTTTTGTAACTTTACAAAATGGGCTTAAAGCACTATACGCACGAGCGGGGGCGGTATTTGGCTTTTTGGCTCTCTAATGGAGATAAAACTAAATTATAAATTCTCTACCAATTTCATTTACTTTACAGCTCCCATAAATAGAGAGTTTAGAGAATATAGGCTATATAATCGGGGCTTTTTTCTTGCCTAAACAACACTAAATCAAGTTAGCAATCATATCTAAATCCTATATGACCTAACCGGCAGTTACCCCACCCAGCTAATTTACTATTTAAGCATTTTTAGATATAATATCGCTATTCAAATTAGCTTTTAATATCAAAGCTATTTTTAACCATATTGATTTTTAAATAATCTTAATAACCTATAATCATAGGCTATTAACTTTTAACTAAAAATCAAGGGATAAAGCTATCCAGATTAAATCTAGACAGCTTATTAAAGCGTGTACATCAGATGTACGCCCTTTACAAAGTCAAAGCTCTCCACGCATAAGGTGGATAGCCAAAACACAAGCTAATACAACCCCAATCTAATCAGCCAAAAAAGATAAAATCTAAAGCAAAATAAAAGGGGTGATTTTATCAAAGTATACATAAAAGTATACACACGCAAACCTTAAGACCTTTAGCTAATAGCGGTATAATAGATATTAGAGCCATTTTCTAATTGCTCCAGCATCCGGATCCACTTATTTCTTGAATATCCATATATTAATCAATTATCAGTTTTAATAAATATCAATTAACTAATATATAGCTTTAATTAATTCTATACAATGACTAAACAAAATACACTTTGCTATTTGATAATATTAATTTTTAGAGTTTATAAATCCTATCTAGATAAAATTTATAAACTCCTTTTAGCAATAAGCTATGCTTCATTTGACTAAAGTATTTAATTTAGATTTTGTATGCAATATTTTCTTTAGCTTTTCGTTCAATACAAAACACTATTCTTCTGTTGTACTCATATTCTTGGAATTTATCATATCTATAGTTTTAATATTTTATGCTCTTTAATTATTAATTGGCTCACTATTTTAATTAAGCTAATATACTAATGATTCATAAATCTAAAAATCAAAGTATATATCAATAACAAAAATTCTCACCAGATGAATAACATTCATAGCTATCTATTGCCTCTTGAATCTTATTACGAGATTCGCTTACTACACACTTTGTATATCTCTCTAAATCTTTAATATAATCTTCTACATCATCTCTACAAGAATTTTTAAATGTTTTAAAAGATGTCGATGAACCAATACATATAGGTTTCATTGGCTCTCTACAATAACTATATAAAGTAGATACTAAAACTAAAGAAACAAAAATATATCTAAACATATTACGCTCCAAAATAAACATATAATAAAATAAAAAATAGATTCTACAATAAAAGAACTTATATAGAAATTACCTCTTAGGCTAAATCAAAAGTTAAAGGATAAGCTAAACATAAGAGTTCTTATTATTTTACATAGTTATAAACTATGCAATAATCTTTTGCATTGCTTTAATTAGCACAGTTTACTTTATTAATATTATTTTTTAACTAATCTAATCGTTTTATTGCTTATATTTACTTAATTTTTATCTATTTTATATCCTTAGCAAATGTGATAATAAACTCGCTTCCCATATCTTTTTGGCTTTTTAGCTTTACTTTGGCGTGGTGCATATTTAAAACTGATTTAACTATTGATAGTCCTAATCCTGTGCCACCTACTTTTTTGCTATAACTTTTATCCACGCAATAAAATCTCTCAAATATCCGCTCTTGTGAGCTTGGCTCAATTCCTATGCCACTATCTTTTATGCTAAGCTCTACACAATCTTTTAAATTTTTTATCTTGATTTTGACATATCCGCCTGGGTGATTGTATTTAATAGCGTTATCGCATAGATTGAAAATAGCGTGTTCTAATAGCTCCTTTGAGCCGTGTATATAGGCCTCTTCAAGCTCAAATTTAAACTCAATATCATATTTTTTAGCTACGCTTTTTAAGTTAGAATAGACTTTTAAGAGTAGATTTTTAAGCTCTACTTTGGCAAATGGGATATTCTTAGTGCTAGATTCATCTAAAAATGATAATTTCAAAATATCTTCTATTAGGTGTAATAATCTTTTAGATTCATTATAAATTGTATCTATAAAATGCGGAATATCATCACTTTTTACAAGATTATTTCTAATCATCTCGGCATTTCCCATTATAGAAGTTAGCGGAGTTTTAAGCTCGTGAGTTACATTAGCGCTAAATTCTTTGCTTAAATTTTGGTTTCGCTTAAACTCTGTAATATCGCAAATAACGATAATTAGCCCTTTAAATTTGCCTTTTTGCGAAAAAATCGGCGAAAAGACAATCTCACACTCCACCAAAGTCTCTTGCATAAATACTATCTGCTCTCTTATCTCGCAAGATATCTTGCCATCTTTGAAATCTCTTAAATTTTGTAATAAAAGCTTTAAAAATAGATCATTTTGAATTTGAGATATATTTGTATTTTTAGCCAAATTTGAAAAATATCGCTGAGCACTTGGATTTATGCTTAGTATCTCGCCGGAGCGATTGATGATGATAAGACCATCTTTCATACCTTTGGTTAGGGATTGTAGCTCTTGTCTTTTTTGTTTTAGATGCTTAAATTGGCTTTTGATAATTTTGTTTTGTTTTTTGAGAGTTTCTATCAAAACTCTAAGCTCTGGATATGGTAAATTCTCATCTAAATTCTTTAAATCTATATTGTAAATTGGGCGTAAAATTATATGCGTAAGGTATTTAGCTAATAAAAATGAAAATATCAGCACCGCTATAATCTCAGCAACAATATAAGGGATAAAGCTCATAAATATCGCATATAGATAATCTTGTTCTTTTGAAATTCTTAAAACAAATTCCCCTTTTTCATTAGAGATTTTAAGCCCATAATATAAATTTCGCTTTAAAAGTGTATTGGAATAGCGTATATTTGTGGATTCTCCATCTTCTATCGCCTCTTTAAACTCGGCTCTATTGCTGTGATTATCCAAATTTAGATTATTGGCAAAATTATCATATATCACAACTCCATTTTGGTCAATTATGCTAATTCTATAAGTCTCATCTAGGTCTTTTAAGCTTTGTATAGAGCCATTTTGGATAGATGATAAAACCTCACTTTTAATGCTATAAGCATAATTTTTCAATCTATCAAAAAGCTCATTTTTAAGCACAGATTCTATAGAAAATATCAAAAATATATTGATAAATAAAGCTAGTGCTAATGTAGAAAAAATAATGAAATAAAATACCCTTTTTTGCATCCTACTCTCTTACTAACTTATAGCCAACTCCGTGAATTGTCCTAATCATATCTGACATATTGCCAAGCTTTTTTCTTAGTGTTTTAATATGCATATCTATCGTTCTACTCTCTTTATCATAGCTATAGCCCCATATCATCTCCAAAAGCATATCACGGCTAAAAACTTGATTTGGATTTTGTAATAAAAACCCAAGTAATTCAAATTCTTTTAAGGTTAATTCCAAAGGCCTGCCATCAACCTTAACAATATGATTTTTATATGAAAACTCCAATCCATCAAAGCTTATATCGCTATTTGGCTCTTCTTTGGCTTTGCGTCTAGAAATCACCCTAATACGAGCCAAAAGCTCCATCACTCCAAAAGGTTTTGCGATATAGTCATCTGCACCTAGATCAAGGCCTTTTACCTTATTTATCTCACTATCAAGAGCTGTAAGCATCAAAACGCAAATATCTTTATATTTAGCACTATTTTTAAGATCTTTTAAAATCTCAAATCCATCACCATCTGGAAGCATAACATCCAAAACCAAAATTTGAGGGATTTGATCTTTTAAAGCTTTATAAAAATCTTTAGCTAGGCTAAAGCCTTTTACTGGGATATTTTGGGATTTTAAAGCATAGCAAATAAGATCTAAAATCGCCCCTTCATCTTCTAAGACATAGATCACTTAAATTCCTTTAAATTTACCAAATTATAGCAAACTTACCCAAATTTCCCCATAACATAATCTTGAGTTTTTTTGTTTTTTGGTTTGTTAAATACATTTTTTGTATCATCGTATTCGATCACTTCGCCCATCAAGAAAAACGCCGTTTTATCCGAAATTCTATGAGCTTGTTGCATATTGTGAGTTACTATTATGATTGTATAATCTTTTTTGAGCTTTAAGACTAACTCCTCTATTTTGGCCGTAGATATAGGATCAAGTGCGCTAGTTGGCTCATCCATCAAGATAACTTCTGGATCTACAGCTAAGGTTCTAGCGATACATAATCTTTGTTGTTGGCCGCCACTAAGCCCTAAAGCCGAGCTATATAATCTATCTTTTAAATCATCCCATAAAGCAGCGTCTTTTAAGCTCTTTTCTACTATGCTATCTAGGGTATCTTTATCTTTTACGCCATGAGTCTTAGGGCCAAAGGTGATATTATCATATATGCTCATAGCAAATGGATTTGGCTTTTGAAATACCATTCCTACACGCTTTCTAAGCAAATTTATATCATAATCTTTGCTATAAATATCCCTATCATGAAACAATATCTCCCCTTCAATCTTACAACCTTCTACTAAATCATTCATACGATTAAGGGTTTTGATAAATGTAGATTTACCACAACCACTAGGGCCAATAAAGGCCGTAACTTCGCCTTTGGTAATCTCCATATTGATATTTTTTAATGCGTGAAATGTCCCATAATGTAAATTTAGTTTATTAATATCAAAGCACTTTTTCATCAACTATCCTTTAAAATCTTTTTAGCTACAAAATTTGAGATAAAATTCATAAAAAATACAATAACAATAAGCACCATCGCCGTGCTATAAGCTTCATTTATGTGAAGGCCTTCGCTAGATATAGCATACATATGAACGCTTAGAGTCCGCCCAGAATCCAATGCCCCAGCGATTTGCGCTACACTTCCAGAGGTATAAAGTAGCGCCGCACTCTCACCAACTATCCTACCAATGCTTAGGATAACACCGGCCAATATCCCAGCTGTGGCGCTAGGCAAGATGATAGCAAATATAGTGCGAAGTTTGCTAGCCCCAAGAGCCAAAGATGCCTCTTTATAACCCATTGGGACAGATTTTAGAGCCTCTTCGCTACTTCTTAAAATCAAAGGCAAAATCATAATACTAAGAGTCAAAACCCCCGCTATAAAGCTAGTTTTAAATCCAAAATATATAACAAAAGCAAGATAACCAAATAACCCATACACAATACTTGGAATTCCCACCAAAGTATCAGAAGTAACCCTAATGAGATTTAAAATTTTGCTATCTTTTTTGCTATATTCATTTAGATAAATCGCCCCAAAAATCCCAAGCGGCATAGCAATAGCCAAAGAGCAAATAACCATATTTATAGTATTTATAAGTGCTGGCATTAAAGAGACATTTGTGCTATTATACTCCCACTCAAAGAGACTTGGCGAGATATAGATAATCCCTTTGATGAAGATAAAAAGCGTAATCCCCAAAAATACAAATAAAACGCTAAAAATAGAAAATTTAAGTAAAAATGATAAAAATATAGATAGATAATCCCTACTCACTTTTTACCCCCTTTTAAAGCGCTAAAGCTAATATTTATAATCAAAATAAAGACAAAAAGCACAACCGCATTAGCTATCAATACATCTTTATGTAAATCTGCTGCATAGCCCATCTCAAGCACGATATTTGTAGTTAGAGTTCTTACTCCATCACTTAGTGAGTGCGGGATTTGGACTTGGTTACCTGCTACCATGATAACGGTCATCGCCTCGCCAATAGCTCTACCAACGCCTAAAATCACAGAGGCCAAAATACCGCTTTTGGCTGCTGGGACTATAGCGAAAAAGACAGCTCTCTCAGGCGATGCCCCAAGGGCCAAAGCTCCTTCATAATAACTCTTTGGTAAAGCCTCAATCGCTGCTTTTGATACTAAGATAATTGTAGGTAAAACCATAATTGCCAAGATCAAAGAAGCTGCCAAAATACTCTTTCCAGATACACCATCAAAGATATTAGATACCAAAGGCACCACTATCACAAGCCCGAAAAATCCATAAACAACAGATGGAATAGCGCCTAATAGCTCAACGGCTGGCATGATAATCTTTTTTAACCCTTTTGGGCAAAAATATGCCAAATACACAGCACTCAAAACCCCAATAGGCACGCCCAAAACTATAGCCAAAGCCGTTACATATATACTTCCTACAATCATAGGAAATATACCAAATATCTCCTCATCTGGATACCAATCCATACCAAAAATAAACTCCAAAAAGCCTATTTGTGATATAGTTGTAAAAGCGTTAAAAAACAAAAATAGAGCTATAGCGCCAACAGCAAAGATAGAAAAGCCGGCGCTAAGGGCAAAAAGCCCTCGAAAAAATCTCTCTTTAAGCATTATTTTACTTTTTCCCAAGTGGTAATATCGCCTGTAAAGATCTTTTTAACACTATCTTTGCTTAGCGAGTCGATTGGATTTGATTTATTTACTATTACAGCTAGTCCATCTAGGGCTAAAACTTGAGTTTTTAAGCCATTTTTTAACTCACTATCTTTAAATTCTCTTGATACCATTGCGATATCGGCTATTTTTTCTATAGCTGAGTTAATCCCTGTTGTAGAGTCGCTTTGTTGGATCTCTATAGTTGCGTTTGGATTTAGTGATTTATAGCTCTCTTTTAATTTTTCCATTAATGGAGTAATTGAGCTAGACCCAGCAACTACAATTTTACCGCTAGGTTTTTTTGAGCTAAATTCATTATCATATAGTGCGATATAGCCAGCTTTTTGGATTATGCTTTTAGCTTGATTTGAGCTAGTGTAACCTAAAAAGTCATTTACTAACTCATTATCGCTACTTATAGCTAGATTAAATGGGCGAAAAACTGTGTAAGATTTGTTATTGATATTTTCTACACTTGGTGCTACACCATCTATTTTAACAGCTTTTACTGAATCATTTAAAGAGCCAAGCGAGATATAGCCAATAGCATTTTTTGAGTTTGCAACTGTGGTTATCATAACGCCTGTTGAGTTTGTAACTTCAGCTTTTTTAGAAGTTGCGTCGATTTTTTTCTTACCAACTTGCTCTTTAACATCAAATATATCCACAAATGCGCCCCTTGTACCAGAGCCCATCTCACGAGATATAGGATAGATATTTTCAGCTAATAAATAGCTATTAAGACCAAATAGCACAAATAGTGCAACGAGATATTTTTTAACCATTTTAACTCCTTGAATTTTAAGTTGCAAAATTATAAATAATAGTTGTAAAGTCAAAATGTAAAAAATGTAAATTTGATGTAAAGTTTGAAAATTTAAATTTAAAAGAGTTTAATCTTAATTATGATAAAATTACTCTTTTTTAAATTTAAGGATTTTTTGATATGATAAGATCAGTTTTGCCGCTTGGATTTATCGCAGCTTCTAGGTTTTTTGGGCTTTTTATTATTTTACCTGTTCTTAGTCTTTATGCGCTTGAGCTTGATGGGGCTAATGAGTTTTTAGCCGGGCTTACTATCGGTGCTTATGCTATTACTCAGATGATTTTTCAACTCCCTTTTGGTAGCTTAAGTGATAGATTTGGGCGTAAATTTATGATATTTGTAGGGCTAATTATATTTATAATCGGCTCATTAATTTGTGCTATTTCAACTGATATTTATACAATGCTATTTGGTAGATTGCTCCAAGGTTGCGGTGCTGTGGGTGCTGTAGCAACTGCTATGATAAGCGATCTAGTTAGCGAAGATAAACGCTCCAAAGCTATGGCTATGATGGGTGGGATGATTGGGATTGCTTTTGCTATTTCTATGATTCTTAGTCCGTTATTAAGCCGTGAATTTGGGCTTTCTAGTCTATTTTATCTATCTATTATCGTAACTATTTTTTGTATATTTTTACTCTTTAGCGCTGTGCCAAAAGAGCCAAAAATTCATCATCACGACCCTAAAATTCCACTCACTAAACTACTTAAACAAAAAGATCTAGCCATAATGAATTTAACAAATCTAATGCAAAAAATGCTTATGAGCTGTGCCTTTGTGGCTATCCCGATAGTTTTAGTAAAATCCTTAGAATATAGCGGAGATAACTTATGGATTGTATATTTGATCTCTATGATTTTTGGATTTTTGGCTATGGGAATGGCAGGATTTTTAGGTGATGGCAAAGGGCATAGCAAGAAGCTTTTATTGATCGGTGTAGTGCTATTTATCATCTCATTTATAGGCTTTGGTGTAGCAAATTCAGCTGTGAGCTTCATCATATTTGTAGTTATATTTTTCATAGGATTTAATATCCATGAGCCAATCATGCAAAGCTGTGCTAGTAAATTCGCCAAATCAAACCAAAGAGGCTCGGCACTTGGTATATTCAACTCATTTGGCTATTTAGGTAGCTTTCTTGGTGGGGCAGTGGGCGGATATCTATTACATAGCTATAATATCATGGCTTTAGCTGCTGTTTTAGCTGTGGCCTCAGCTATTTGGCTTTTAATCTTATTTCAATTAAGCGACCCAAGAATATTTCAAATCATACGCCTTAAAAACGCCGATATATCAATATTAGATAGCGTTAATGGTATAGTAGATCGCTACAAACAAAATGGATATAGTGTAGTAAAATTCAACTCTCATATAATAAGCCGTGATGAGATTATCTCTATTTTAGGAGTAAGCAATGAAGAGCTATAATGAAAATCTACAAAATTTACTAAATCTCGCCCCAAAATGGGACTTTATAGAGAGAGTTTCGCTTGATAGAGCACTTGGGAGAATTTTAGCAGATGATATAATAACCAAAAGTCCATATCCAGCCTATCCAACTTCAAGTATGGACGGCTATGCCATTAAATTTACAAATCAAAATAACAAAATTAAAGTAATAAACATAGCCCCCGCCGGAAATAGCGATGATATTACCATATCTGAAAATGAGTGTGTCAAGACTCTTACTGGCGCCTTAGTATGCGGTGGAGCTGATGCTATCGTGCCTATAGAAAATGTCAAATTAAGCGGTGAGTATATAGAGATTACTAGGCCTGTATCGCAAGGATTTGCCATTAGAGAAGTTGGTGAGAGTTATAAAGAATCAGAGCTACTACTAAGCTCTCGCACCAAACTTGGATATTGTGAGCTAGCTCTTTTGGCTGAATTAGGATATAGCTATATCAATGTCTTAGCCCGACCTAGAGTTGCGATATTAAGCACTGGTAGTGAAGTTTTGGATATAGGCCAAATAAAAGAGCATAAAGCTCAAATTTATAGCTCAAATAGCATATCTATCTCATCTTTACTCAAAGATATGGGATGCGAGCCGATCATCATGCCAATCATCAAAGATGATAAACAAGCGATCCAAACCGCACTCCAAAACGCCCTAATCTCAGCGGATTTCATCATCACCACAGGTGGCGTTAGCGTGGGGGATTTTGACTTTATGCGTGATATCACAAGAGAGTCGAAAATCATCATAGATGGTGCTAGCATCAAGCCTGGTAGGCATATCAAAGTAGCGAAAATCAATGATAAATTTATATTTGCCTTGCCTGGATTTGCCTATTCGGCGATGGTGACTTGTGTGCTGTTTTTTAGAGAATTTATAGAGCATATCTTTAGGCTAAACAAAAAAAATAGATTTAAAGCGATTTTAAAAGATGACTATACCAAAAAATCACTATTTGAAGAGTTCAGTGCCGCTAGTATAACCAACGAAAACGGCACTATCAAAATCTCCACCGCAACCAAAAAATCCGGTAGCTCAGCCATCGTAGGAAATCTCATAAATGGCGGTGTATTGTTAATCTGCCCAAGCGATAAAGATGGTTTAAAAGCTGGTGAAATAGTAGAATATATAGAAATTTAGCCAACCAAAGGGCTAAATTTCAAAACTTCAAAACCATATTTCGCCCCTTCAAAGCCTAAAAATCCTATGGTTCCTTTGATAGATTCATCTATTGAAAGTTTAGCTTTTATATCTTTTTGTCTTAAATGTATATTGATCTCATCGCCATCTTTTAACTTAGCAGCAATCCCAAAGTAATTCCCCGCCCTAAACTCATCGCAATGCGGATGGGTAAATACCACAGCACTATCATAATTTGGGATCGCTTCAAGCTCTATTAATTCGCCATTTAATTCTACCTCATCGCCATTTAAATTTACTATTTTAAAGCCAAATTTGCCTTTAAACAGCGACAAAATCGCCTTTACACTACTCTCATTACTCTCAAAAATCTCATCACTAATAACGCAAATATCACAATTTTTGATAAATTCGCAAATAGACGGCAACTCCTCTTCGCCTATATTTGACTCACCACTTAACTCACCACAATCTAGCTCATCCCAAAACTCCCCGCCAAAGCCAAACTCCAAGCCTATAAGAGCCAAAGCGTAGCTTATAGCACCGATTTCGCACTTGATAAAATTCGCATTTATACTATCATCAAGCGGACTAATCACCATAATTTCATCATTTTTAAACTTATCAACAAGCTTAGGAGATTGTAAAGATAGCTTACTAGCAAGGCTTAAAATTTTCATCTATGATCCTTTAAAATTTGATTAATTATATCAAATTTGGATTATATGAAGTTTAACGACCCAAGTTTATTAAAACAAACAATCAAGTTTTTATAAATTATAAAGTTAATATATTTTATAATAAGAAAATTTATCTATTAGGTAGCAAATATGGGTTATTTTCACAATAAAAAATTATGGATTATGTCGCTTTTAAGGAATAATGCTCAGCATAGAAAACTAAGATCTAGCATTGATTTTTTACAAAATCAGATAGATAAAATTAACCATAACTTGATTAATAATTTTAAAAAACTAAATGAGCAAAATAATATTCTATCTCAAACTTATAGTGCGCTAAAAGATAAAAATATGATTTTAGAAAAAGAAAATCAAAATCTAA
>NZ_MJKK01000006.1:0-40583 GCF_002138755.1 Campylobacter sp. P0109 | reverse complement strand
GGGGGGGGGGTATAAATAGATTTCACCTTATGGGAGGTGAACCTTTATTACATCCAAGCCATAATGAATTCTTTAAAATTACTAGAAAATACTTTCCAAAAAGTCAAATTTGGCTTGTGACAAATGGAATCTTGCTAGAATCTAGAGATGATGAATTTTGGCAAACCTGTAAAGATGAAAAAATTCAAATCCACCCTACGAAATATCCAATAAAAATTAATTGGAATTTTATAGAAAATAAATGTAAAGAATATGGAATTCCTTTAATATTTTATAATAATGCAAATATAGAAAAAACATCTTATCAACTCTTATTAGATAGAAACGGCAAACAAGATCCATTTCGTAGTTTTATTAACTGTCATCAAGCTAATTGTTGCATAAGGTTCCATAAAGGTAAATTGTGTACTTGTACAGTTGCTGTAAGTATTGAACATTTTAATAAAAAATTTAATAGCGATTTTCCAATGGATGAAAATAACTATTTAGATATTTATAAAGTAGAGAACTATAGTGAAATCTTACGCTTTTTAGCCCAACCTATACCGTTTTGTAGATACTGCAAAATGGGAGAATGGAAAAGTATTGGTTCCTGGAGAAGATCTAAAAAAATAGAGGCTGAATATACTCAAGAATATAAAGAATGATGCAATTTATACAATCAATCCAAATTTAACTCTAGCAGCGCTCATCACTGATACAAATTTACAAATTTTCATATACTATTTTATTTAAAGTAGTTTAACGATAATAAAAAAATAAACAAAATATAAATATTAAACTAATATAATCATATTATCAAAATATATATGATAATGATTTTACAAATATGGTTAAGAAAATTGCGAATTTATCAAATTTTATTATTAAAATATACTAAATTTATTGATTTAATGATATGAAAATCAATATCAATATCTATAAATTTAAGTTAAGATTTATCATCATTAATATATAATTTTACCTGTACAAAATAAGAGAAAATCGAGTAAATTTATGGATAAAAATGATCAGATTTCACTTAATAATCTACAGATAAAACCTAATGATTTAGAGCTTTTAAGTGATTATTTTAGCATTATTCATCACACACCTGGTAGAATTAGGCTACGAGCTAGTCTAAAGCTTAAAAACCTAGCCCAACAAAGCAAAATAGAAGCTAAAGAATTAATAGATAAACTAAATCAAATTCCACTAATCAAAGAGATTAAATTTAATAAATTAATTGGCTCTTTAACCTTGCATTATGATAAAGATATGCTTGAGCCAAGTCTATGGGAAGATGCTATAAATGGGCGCAATCTAGATAAAATTGCTATGATAATAAATAAAAATCTAAAGGATATAAAATGAGCATAGATAATCTTTTAAAAGCGTTAGATGATGAGTATAAAGCTTATAGCTTCTACTTTAGCGCTAGTGAATTTGGAGCACCATTTACTAATCTTTTAGAGGCTGAGGCAAATCATATAAATGCTATTATTTTCCATCTAAATGAGCTTGGTGCGCAAATACCGGCAAATCCTTATAGTTTTGCAACCCCTAAAAGCTTTGAAGAAGCAGCTGCTATAGCACTACAAAACGAACAAGCAAATGTAGAACTCTACAATACTCTAGTAACAAACGAGAACGATGCACAAATAATAGATACATTTTACAGACTTCAAGCAGCTAGCTATAATAATCACATCCCATCCTTGCAAAATGCTCTAAATTTAAATCAAAATAACAATCTTTTAGAACAATTAAATCAAGGTAAAACACTAATAAATGAGACTGCTATAATGGTGAATAAATTAAAAGATGGCTCACTAGGCCAGGATGAATTAGAGGGATTTTTAGGTAAATTAAATTACAGCTTAGTTGGAGGTGCGATTATTGGCGCTTTTAGCGTGATTATCGCAAATGAACTACTAAATAAAAATAAGGAGTAAATAATGGCATTACCATTTATCGCTGGAATCGCATTAGGTGCTGGAATTGCATTTGCATTTAGCAAAAGAGATGAGATAGCAAAATCGCTTGGAAACTTAAATTTAGACAAAAAATTCCAAGATGGCATAACTGCTAGCAAAGCTACTATAACAAACATTAAAGAAAAAGTTCAAGCCAAACCAGAAAGAAAAAAACCAGGCCGCAAACCAAAAGCAAAAATAGAAACTCAAGCGACTCCAAACTCTCAAGATGAGTCAAACCTAAAATCAGCTACCAATCTAAATTTAGAAAATAGCAATCCAAGGATTAATCAATGATAAACACAGGTGCACCTCGTTCAGTGAGCGGACATGCAGTTAGTGGAGCAATTTTGGCACTTATGGCAAGCGGTGCATACCAATATGCTAAATTAAAAGATGGTCAAATCACTCAAGATGAAGCTATTAAAACTACAATAAAATCAACACTTGAAGGGGCTGCAATTGGAGCATGTGCTATTGCCGCATCAAACACCATTGGCAATCCAAATAAAAGCACCTCAACTAAAATAGTAGAAGCTGCTACATATATTGCAATTGGCGGAGCCTTTGTCTATGGCGTCCAAAATGCATTTAAACCAAAAGAGTGTAAAATATTAAAAAATCAACAAAAAAGGTTAAATAATGATAAATAATAATCCTTATATTAAAAATGTAAATTCAAGCTCAAATCAGTCAAATTTAAATTTTCAAAATACACAAAGTAATCAAAATACTCAAAATGGATTTTTAGATGGTATTTTTGGCGCTGGAAATAGTGGCGATTTCTTAAAAGGAGCATTAATTGGCGCAGCTGCTACATATATTTTAACAAATGAAAATGCTCAAAGAGCAATTTTTAAGGGATTTGCTAAAATTTCAACACTATTTGAATGCGGCTTAGAAGAGCTAAAAGAGCGTTACGAAGATGCAAAAGCTGAAGCTAGCGAGTAAGATATGCCTATAAAACTTCTGCACAAAACCAAATCTAGAGCTAGATTTGGCTATGAAGGTAGTGTAGATCCGCTCTTGCTTAGAGTTGCTATAGACTCTTTGCCAAATGTGATAGATGTACGCATAAATGGGATAATCAAAAGTATAATTATAAGCTATGAAGGCTCATTAGATCAAATTCAAAATCAAATTTCAGATATTTTAAAATCTAATGAAATCAAAAGCCAAAGCAAGAGCAAAAAAGATAGCTACATCGCACTAAGAAGCGAAATCCCAAGCTCATCTGAAGTGGTACGTGCTGCTAGTGCTTTAGCTATAGCTCCATTTCTTAGAAGTCCAGGGCTTAGTCTTAGTTTTAGCCTTTTAGCCTCCTTTCCATTGCTAAAAAGCGGATTAAAAGAGACATTTAGCGAAGGCATCACATCTCGTAGCCTTGAAGCTGCAGCCGTAGCAATTTCACTATATTTAAAAGACTATAAGGCAGCAAATTCAACCAATTTTATGCTGACTTTGGGTGAATATATAGAAGAGCTTACAATGTATAAAAGCGATGATCTTATCAAAGAACTAGCTAAGCAAAAAGGCGGTATGGCGTGGGTTGAGAGTATAACTGATAGCAAAGTAACACTGCGTCAAATTCCAAGTGATAATATACAAATTGGCGATATTGTAGTAGTAGGTGCTGGCGATACTATATATATAGATGGTCACATCATCGATGGAGAAGCTTTAATAAATCAAATTTCAATGACAGGAGAAGCTACTCCAGCTAGTAAAAGTAGAGGCGATAGAGTGCTAAGTGGTACAATAGTTCAAGAAGGTAAGATTAAAATATGGGCTGAAGCTGTAGGCGATCACACTGCTACTAATCGCATAAAATCATATATCCAATCTACATTAGACGAGCGTTCAAACCAAGAATTAACTGCTTCAAAAATGGCTGACTCTTTAGTGCCAATTACTCTTAGTCTTGCTGGACTAAGCTATGCTATGACTGGCGAACTAGTGCGTGCTGCTAGCGTGCTTCAAGCTGATTATTCTTGTGCTTTAAAACTCACTACTCCAGTAGCATTTAAATCAGCTATATCAAGTGCTGCTAAAGAGGGAATTATCGTAAAGGGTGCTAAAAGTTTAGAGAGTCTTCAGCTAAGTGAAATCTTTGTCTTTGATAAAACTGGAACGCTAACAAATGGCGATCTAGAAGTATTAAAAGTGCACTCATTTCATCAAGAATGGGATGCTAATCAAGTATTAAATTTAGCAGCAAGCATTGAAGAACACTACTTTCATCCAGTAGCACAAGCCGTAGTAAGAGCAGCTAAAGAGAATAATTTTGACCATTTTCATCATGATGAGGTAACATTTATAGTAGCTCATGGTGTAAAAAGTGAAGTAGGTAAAAAAAGTGTAGTAATTGGCTCAAGACATTTCTTAGAAGATGATGAGTGTATAAGCTTTCAAGAGCACTCTAAAGAGATAGATGAAATATTAAAAAATGGAGATACGCCTTTATTTATCGGATTTGATGGTAAACTATTAGGAGTTATACTGCTTAAAGATACTATTAGACCAAATTCCAAAGAGGCTCTAAAAAGACTTAAAAAAAGCGGTGTAAAAGAATTTATAATGCTTACTGGAGATAGTAAAAGTAAGGCAAAAGCCATTGCTAAAGAGCTTGGTATAACAAATTATTATGCAGAGCTGCTACCGACTGACAAAGCTAAAATTCTAGATGAGATTATACTAAAAGCAGCCAAACATGGTCAAAAAGTTGCTTTTGTAGGTGATGGAATAAATGATGCTCCAGCACTAGTGCGAGCCGATATAGGTATTGGAATGCACAAAGGTGCTGACATAGCCAAAGCTAGCGCAGATGTAGTATTGCTAAGAGATGATATTGAGGCTGTAGCAGATGCTAGAGAGCTGGCTATATCTTGTCTATCAAAGGTTAATAATAGCTTTAAAGTCACAGTGGGGGTAAATTCACTCATATTGATACTAGCAAGTTTAGGCAAACTCTCACCTATACAAACCGCCATAGCGCATAACGGTACAACAATAGCTTTATTGCTTAACGCACTTAGGCGAATTCGTATCAAGAGGGATGGATAATGCCAATTTTAATTGCTATAGGAGTGATTGGTAGCCTAGTATTGAGCGTGCAAACTAATCTAAGAGCATATAAAAAAATCAAAAATAGGAAAAGAAATGAACGCAGTAAAAGAGCTTAAAAAACCAAAAATTAGCCTAGATACTAAAAGAGAAATAGCAAAGATTGGTATGAGTAGTAGCCTGCTTTTAACCGCTAGTACGGCACTATTTATGAAAAATAAAACCGCCAAAGCTGTACATATTGTAAGCGGTGTAGCGCTAGTAGGATTTTGCCTATATCACGCATCGCTTTATCCTAAAGGGAAATAAAATTATCACTAAGTATGAAAGTGTAGTAATATAAAAATTATAACTATGCTTTCATCGTACATATAAAAATAGCATTATCTTATATTGCCGCTTTGCTTAAACTCAAAAATTAATCTGGCGGCTTATAACCCCTATCTTTATCACGCTTTTTCATTAGATCCTTTTTACGATTTTCTAAATTTATAGCATCATTTAATGCATCTTCACTATCAAATTTAGTACCATCTAAAAATTTTGAATAATCATCAAATTGTCTAGTTTTTACTCCCCACAAAAGCCCAAAAAGCGCAGCAGCACCAAGCAAAGTAGAGATCCCTAGCATTATAGCTATTACACCACTCATTTTTATCCTTTTAATTTGATTTTTGTAGAGTTTAATACCACTATAATGGAACTAAGCGACATCGATATTGCCGCAAATAGCGGGATAATAAACCCAGCCATAGCTAGTGGAATAGTAAGGGCATTATATATTAAAGTAAAGCCTAAATTTTGCTTAATAGTTTTAAATGTCAATCTTGAAAGATTAAGTGCTTTTACAAGTGAGCTTAAATTATCATCTAGCAGTACTACATCGCTTCTTTCAACGCTAATTTGCGCTCCACTACCCATACAAATACCCACACTAGCCATACTTAGCGCAACCACATCATTAACCCCATCTCCTACCATAACTACTGGAGTTTTTGCGTTTAATTCCTTAATTATTTGCGATTTTTGCAATGGATCTTTACTAGCATAAAACTCGCTAATTCCTAATCTTTTAGCTATCTTGCTAGCAGTAATTTCATTATCTCCAGTTAGCATCACAACTTTATATCCACTATTTTGTAAAGACCTAATCACATCTGCAGATTCATCCCTTAATTCATCTTCAAGTTCAAATTTAGCCACAACCTCGCCATCTATAGCAAAATAATAATTAAGCCCATTATCCTCAAACTCCCCAAATCCTAACTTACTCATAAATCGCGAACTACCACCATAAATAGTTAAATCGCCATATTTTGCACTCATTCCTAGACCGCTATAGCTTGTTATATCGCTCAAATTTAGCTGTTTATTAATACTAAAATCCCTAATAGCCACACTTACTGGATGAGTAGAAGCAAGAGCTAAAGAGTATAATAAAGATGAATTATACTCTTTTAGTTTTATTGCTTTAATTACACTTAGTTTTGATTTTGATAAAGTACCAGTCTTATCAAAAACTACACAATCACACTTTGCTAAACTCTCAATTACCTTAGCCTCTTTAAAGATTATTCCACCACGCATTGCGCTACCTAAAGCTATTAAAGTAGCTACTGGAGTAGCAAGACTTAAAGCACACGGACAAGCGATGATAATCACACTAATAGCTACTATAATTGCTACACTAATCTCTCCAGAATTAAATAGCCATACCCCAAATGTCCCAAGTCCTAAAAGCAAAATCACTAAAGAGAATTTGGCCGAAATTTGATTAGCTAAAAGCTCTATTTTTGGTTTTTTAAAGCTTGCTTTATTTAAAAGATCTATAATCTTACTAAGAACTGAACTTTTAAAAAGCTCAGTTGCTTCATACTCTATACTTCCATCTATGCACATAGCCCCGCTTATAATCTTCTTACCAGGACCAATCAACACTGGCAAGCTCTCTCCAGTAATGCTACTTAAATCAAAGCTACCAGCCCCACTAACTACACTACCATCAATCATTACACGCTCACCGCTACGCACTTTGATGATATCTCCTAATTTTACATCATTGACATCTTTTAACTCAAATTTATCATTAGATTTTACATAAATTTGATTTACCAAAAGAGAGCCAAGCAGATCAAGAGTATCTATTGATTTTTTCTTGCTAATAACCTCAAGAAATTTACCAACAAATACAAAAGTAATAATCATCGCTACAGAGTCAAAATATACCTCGCCATTTCTACTAAGCATCGCATAAACTGAGTAAAAATAGGCTATACTTGCTCCAGCAGCAATACTTAAATCCATATTGGCTTGGCGATTTTTAATAGCATAATATGCCCCTTTAAAAAACTCACTACCAGTATAAAAAAGTACCGGCGAGGCCAAAATAAACTCTGCAAAATGTAAGATATCTTTTATATCCTTACTCATTCCACTAAAGTATCCGCCATATAAGGCTACAGCCACCCACATAATATTCATCGTACAAAATATCCCTACAAGCATCTTAGCATAAAACTCTCTACGCTTTTGACTTGCTCTTGCATCGGCTTTTTGTGGATCATATGGGATTGGAGTATAGCCAATAGAGCTGATTTTATGCAAAATTTGATCTAATGTGATAATGCTATCATCCCATTTTATATGCGCTTTTTGACTGGCTGAATTTAGCGATACTTCTATAATTCCATCGCTTGAGATTAATACTTTTTCATTTAACCATACACAAGCCGAGCAATGAATTCCTTCTATAATCAGATAAATTTCACAAAATCCATCGCTATTTTTGACATAATTTTTATAAAATGTCTCAGTATCAATTTTAGTTAAATTTGGTGCTTTAAAATGTTTTTGATTGCCTAATTTATCGTAGAATTCAGATAGATTATGAGAATTTAAAAATCCATATACATTCATACATCCATTACAGCAAAACTCATGTCCGCTATCATCTTTTATAGCAACACTTTGATCAAACTCGCCCTTACAGTGCAAACAGATAAAATTTCCCATACTAGCCCTAAATTTTTATAAGATTTTATAATAAATTTACTTACATATCGCTCATAAACTCAAATTTAGCCTACAAAATCCATCTAATTTTTAAGCAAATTTAGGCTAAAATTAACCCTATACTTCCAAAAAGGGCAAAAATGCGTGGATATAAGATTTTTTCTGGGACAGCAAATGTAGAGTTTTCAAAAATGGTGGCTAAATATCTTGGAATTCCGCTTAGCGAAGCTAGTATAAAGAGATTTAGCGATGGAGAGATTAGCGTACAAATAGGCGAAAGTGTGCGGGGTAAAGATGTCTTTATCATTCAGCCAACCTGTGCTCCAGCCAATATAAACCTAATGGAGCTACTAATCCTAACTGATGCTCTAAAACGCTCAAGTGCAAGCTCTATAACAGCAGTGGTGCCATACTTTGGCTATGCTAGACAAGATAGAAAAGCTGCCCCAAGAGTACCAATTACAGCTAAATTAGTAGCAAATATGATGCAAACCGCCGGCATAGATAGAGTAGTTACTATGGATCTTCACGCTGGGCAAATTCAAGGATTTTTTGATATTCCAGTAGATAATCTTTATGGAACTATTGTATTTTTAGACTATGTAAAGAGTAAAAATCTTAAAAATCCTATTGTGGCAAGTCCTGATGTAGGCGGCGTAGCTCGTGCTAGAAGCCTAGCTAAAAGCTTAAATCTAGATATGGTAATAGTAGATAAACGCCGTGAAAAGGCCAATGAAAGCGAAGTTATGAATATCATAGGCGATGTAAATGGCAAGGATGTAATCCTAATCGATGATATGATCGATACAGCAGGCACAATAGTCAAAGCCGCTGAAGTATTTAAGAAAAATGGCGCCACAAGCGTAATGGCCTTTTGTACTCATCCGGTTTTAAGCGGGCCTGCGTATGATAGGATAAATAGCGGAGTCTTAGATGAGCTAGTCACGACTGATACCATCCCACTCAAAGAGCAAAGCCCATATATTAAGGTTTTAACCACAGCGCCACTATTTGGCGAGGTAATCCGCAGAGTATATCATGATGAAAGCGTAAATAGCCTATTTTCGTAAAAGATTATGGATTTTAATGCAAAAGTCTATCTTTTATCATCTAATTAAATAAAATAGTTTTACTCATTATGATTTAAAATGTATTAGCCTTAAATAAAATATTCAAGGCTAATACATAAAGTATAAGTTAAATAAATCAATACAACCCAGAACCACTAGAGAGTTCCCAAAGTGGCATAAAAATTCCAAGCCCCAAAAGTAGTACTGCCCCAGCTATTGCTATTAGTAAAACTGGCTCTAAACTCCCATTTAACCCATCGATAAGCGTGTCATATTTTTGCTTATAAAACTTTGATACATGAGCAAACATCTCATCAATTACTCCACTTGTTTGTCCAGCCTTTATAATCTGGATAGCTATTTTATCATATAAATGAGCACCTTCAAAAGCCTTGCTAAGCGTCTGCCCGCTATGGATATCCATTGCTACAAAAGCGATTTTACTGCTTATATAACTATTTTCTACAACACCATTTGCGATATTTATAGCCTTATCAATTGACATTCCAGCACTTATCAATCGTGATAAAATCAGACTAAATTTAGTCAATGAACCATATAAAATCAACCCCTTAAGCAATGGAATTTTAAGCAAAAAATTATCAAATTTTATCCTAAATTTAGAGTTAAATCTATAAAAATACCAAATCAAAAATCCAATAAAAATTATCCCAAATAATGCCAAAAATCCATAACTAGCAATAAAACTCTCAAGCCCTAAAAGTATTCTAGTAGCCAGCGGAAGCTCTCCGCCTATAGATGCAAATACTCCAGCAAATGATGGTACTACCATCACAATTAATAGATTAAACGCTATTATCAAAGAGAGTAAAACTATCATAGGATAACGAAGCGCTCTTTTAAATTTTGCCTTATTTTCTGCCATCTCATTGAGCATATCACTAAGCATAAAAAGTGCCTCAGGCAACCGTCCGCTATTTTGTCCCAGAGCAAACATCGCTACGCTAACTGCTCCTAGTTCACTTTTAAACCCGCTAAGAGCTTGCTCAAGACTCAGGCCAGAGTGTAAATCTGAGCTAATATCATCTAAAATTTTCCTAAGTATAGGGTTATGACACCCTTGCGCCACGCTAGAAAAAGCCTCAAGAACACTTACTCCAGCCTCCATTAAGGTTCCAATCTGCCTAATATAAATAGCTAAAACTCCGCTATCAATCCGCCTAAATTTTACTACAAACCCAACTTTACTCTCCTCACTAATAGCAATAATCTCGCCGCTTGAAGATAAAATCTCTTTAGCATTTTCTAAATTTGATGCAGTAATAGTACGAGTTATTGTAGCATTATTGGTAATAATTTTAGCATTATATCGTTTCATTGTCTTAACTAATTAAATCAGGCTTAATATCTCTTCAAGACTAGTAACTCCACTATCTACTAGCTCCATAGCGCTTACTTCCATAGGGATAAAACCTTCACGCTTAGCCTCTGCTAGAATAATCCCACTAGACTCGCCACGAGCCATAAGCGAAGCTAAATTCGCACTAATTTCTAAAACCTCACTAATGACAACTCTACCACTATATCCAGTTCCTACACAGTTAGGGCAACCATGAGCCTTATATCGTCCATCCTCAACCATCTCTTTGCAATACAAGCAAAGCTTTCTAGCCAAACGCTGTGCCATAATCGCTATAATAGCACCACTAATAAGATAACGCTCCAACCCCATATCCATCATTCTATCTATAGCACTAATAGCATTATTAGTATGTAATGTACTAAGTACCAAATGGCCAGTAAGAGCTGCGCCCACAGCTGTACGCAAACTTTGATAATCCCTAATCTCACCTATCATTATAATATCTGGATCTTGTCGAAGCGCTGAACGCAACGCCTCTTCAAAACTAATTGCGCTTCTATGCCCAACAGCAACTTGCTGAAGATAGCTCATTTGATACTCTACTGGCTCTTCTATGGTAATAATCTTTTTAGTTGGCCCTTTTAGCTCATTAAGTGCTGAGTAAATAGTAGTAGTTTTACCGCTTCCTGTTGGGCCAGTAACTAAAATCATTCCATAGTTTTTATAAATCGCACGCTTTAAAGTGCTAAAATTCAACTCATTTAATCCTAAATTTTGCAAATTTACAATCATCTTATGACTATCAAGAATCCTAAGCACTACACTTTGCCCATCAATAATAGGCAAAACTGAAATTCTAAAATCAATACTTCTGCCATTTATATCATATGAAAATCTACCATCTTGTGCTTTTTTATGTTCAGCAATATCTAAATTTGCAAGCAGCTTTAACCTACCAATTAACCCAGCGTATATATCACTATCAAATTCAAATAACTCACATAAAACCCCATCAATACGCACTCTAATCACACAACCAAAACTAGTTGGCTCAATGTGAATATCGCTAGAGTTTAGATCTATAGCACTATTTAGCACCCTATCAATAAGCCGTAAAACTGCGCTATCATCATTAGATCCTTTGGAATTGATTTGCACTTTTACCTGTGAAATTATGGCATTTAAACCATAATGAAGCGGAAGTTTAGCAAGTATTCTATCTAGCTTAGCTGGTTGGATGATTAGAGGTTTTATGATTTTATCTTTATAGATATTGCGAAGCCTTAAAAGTGCACTTGTATTAAATGGATTTTTCATAGCAACACTAATGATATTAGCCTCAAATTTAATAGGTAAAATCTCAAATTTAACCATTATATCTAATGGCAAACTATCAGCCAAAGTGTAATCTACCACACTTATATCAGCTATCTCATAGCCAAATTGTTCACTTACAAGCTCACAAATCTCATCTTCGCTTATAGCTAGCTCTTTAGCTGCAGCAGATAGAGTTATGCTAGAGTTTTGCAGCTTTTTTAACATCTCGTTCATAGCGTTCTCTTTAGTTTGAGCTTATTTAGTGTTATTGGCTCGTTAGTTAAAAATAAAATTATAAATTTAAGGTTTGATTATATCGATATATACTTTAAACAAATTTAAATTTAGACAACTTTTATTAGGATATTTGTTATGTTTCATTTTTAAAATAATACATATCCTAATCAAAATACAATACAAATATTTAATACTACAAGCTAATAAAAGAATATCTGCTATTATATAAGGCTATGCCTAAGCCCAGTTGAATTTATCATTTGTTTTAAGCCTTATAGTAATCTCTCGAAAAATGCAAAAACTATTGTAACATAATCTAAAATCTCTATAAGCTCAATCGTCTCTTTTAAAATTTCCATCAATACTCCTTAAACCTAATATATTTAAATATGGAAATTTTTTGATTACTCCATCTTAAATTAGCCCTTTAGGGCCTTTATCCTAAACAAAAAGCATAAGATGTTATTAAATATTGTGTTAAAAAGAATTTAAAATAAAATTATATGGGTAATGTTATTTTTATTAAAAACTATTCATTATAACGATAAATTATTCCATAAATTAGATCAAATAATTTGTAATTTTATATATTCTAGATATCGTTTTAAATTTGACTTTTGACTACGACTCAATGCAATGAAGCTATCATTTAATGTAATTTTTTTAGCATAATTTAACGGTTGAAGCGTACTAAGTGAGAGCATAATCCCGCCACTTTGATGCAATAAAAAATCACCCGCAGCCGTATCCCAAATATGCGAACCATAAAATCTTATAAAAACTCCAACTTCTTGGCTTGCTAGTTTGCTAAATTTAATCGCTGAACCAAGCGTAGCTAAATTTAAATTAAACTCTTTAGCAAAATTTTCAATCTGCGTCATATCAGCTGAACGACCGCTAATTAAAATATTTGAACTATCTAAATTTAAAGTATTATTTACTAGATTTAGACTTTGTAAATTTTCCTTATATTCCCCTATTTTCTCAAAATTTCTAAATACTGGCGCACCTGCAAAGCTACTATAAATCTCTTTGCTAAGTGGAATATATATAACTCCTAAAATAGGCCTAGAATGCCAAATTAAAGCTATACAAACGCAGAACTCTCCATTTCTAGCAATAAATTCCTTTGTTCCATCAAGCGGATCAACAAGCCAAAAAAGCGCATCTTCATTTCGCATATGAAAAGGCAAAATACTCTCTTCAGAACATATAGGAATTTGTGTCGATTGCAAGTGGGTAAATATCGCTTGATTTGCTACTAAATCAGCAGTAGTTAAGGGTGAGCTATCACTTTTTAAAGATAGCTCAAATTTATCATAAACAGCTAAAATAGCCTCTCCTGCAGCCAAAGCTGCAGAGATGGCAATGTCGTGAAGCTTACTCAGGTTGAGATGCTGGTCCAACATATAGCTGTCTTGGGCGAACAATTTTGATATTGTCTTGAGATTTTAGCTCCATCCATTGGCTAAGCCATCCTGGAACTCTACCCATTACAAATATAGCCGCAAACATCTCATTTGGAATTCCTAAAGCTTTTAAGATTACGCCACTATGGAAATCCACATTTGGATATAGATTTCTAGATACGAAATACTCATCATTTAGAGCTATCTCTTCGATTCTAGTAGCGACTTTAATTAGATTGCTATCTATACCGATTTCATCGATTAGTTTATCTCTTAATCCTTTTAAGACTTTGGCTCTTGGGTCAAAGTTTTTATAAACTCTATGCCCAAAGCCCATTAGGCGGAATGAATCGTTTTTGTCTTTTGCTTTTTTGATGAATTCATCAACTCTATCTGGAGTTCCGATCATCTCAAGCTGTCTTATAACGCCCTCATTAGCACCGCCATGAGCATGACCCCAAAGTGCGCCAATACCAGCGCTTATGCATGAGTATGGATGAGCGTGAGTAGAGCCAACTGTCCTAACAGTCGTAGTGGAGGCATTTTGCTCGTGGTCAGCATGAAGCATTAAGATCGTATCAAAGGCTTTAACTTCGATTGGTTTTAGATCTACTCTATTGTGTGGGAATGCTCTTAACATATATAAGAAATTCTCTGTAAATCCACGATCAAGATCTGGATATACAGTTGGGAAGCCACGAACATGACGATAATAAAATGCTATCATAGTAGGGATTTTAGCTACCATTCTTTTAGCTAATTCCATATAATCTTTCATATCATCAAAGTTCATATCTCTTTTATAGTAAGCACTCATAGTAGCTACACTTGCTTGTAAAACCGCCATCGGATGAGCCTTATCAGGGAAACAATCAAATAGTTTTATCATCTTTTCATTTAGATAGCTTCTCTCTTTTAGCTCTTGGCGAAATGCGTCTAGCTCCTCTTGGCTTGGGAGTTTGCTATTAAATAATAGATATACCAAATCTAAATATCTTTTATTTTCAGCAAGCCACGCTATATCATAGCCTCTATGCATCAAAGTCCCAGCCTCACCATCGATATATGTGATAGCTGAACGACACATTGCGGTGCTAGTATAGCCCCTATCAAATGTAAACATACCAGTATCTTTGTATAGATTAGATATATCTATAACGCTAGGCCCTAAAGTACCATCAAGAATAGGAAATTCATAACTTTTTCCATTTCTATTGTCAGTTAATGTTACTGTGTTGCTCATTTTTATCCTTTTATTAAAATTTTTTTATATCTTACCTAAATTTTATTTAAATTAAATTGCCCTTAAATATCTAACTTAATTATTTAAGGCGAAATTTAAGATAATTTGTAAATTTTATTAATATCATAGACAAAATCACCTCAAAAATACTAGCGATAATAAAAGCAAAATATAGCTCTTTTGCTATATTTCCAGCATTATAAGCTACCGTAGCCACCGCTACTAAAAGCGTAAGTGGCATTGAGAGTGATAAGCCAAAAAGAATACTATCATATAATCCAAAACGCTTTACAAATATCATTGAAGATATCACTCGCACAATAATCATAAATATCATCAATTTCATAGCATTATCAAGCACTCCAGGAACCAAAAGATATTCAAGCTCCACGGTTGTACCAATATAGACAAAAAATATTGGCACCAAGAATCCAAACCCAAAGCTACCTAGCTTATGTGGAAGATCTTTTTTGTGATTAAAAAATGTAGCGATAAAGCTCCCAGCGATAAAAGCTCCAAGAACAATCTCTAAATTCAGATATATCATCACCGCTACAGTACTAAAAAATAGTGCCATAGATAGGCGGATATCCTTTTCACTCTTATCATCGTGAGGCATTAGTAGAATTTTGAGATTTGGATACCACCAAAATAGCACTTCAAGCCCCTTAAATCCAAGCACACAAAGCACAATAAATAGTATAAGATAGTATATACTACTAAATAACTCAATAGAATTACCAAATTCAATATAAGCTGACATAAGGGTTAAAAGAGCGATACTAAGCACCTCGCCTATACCACCAGCGATCATAGCAGTATTTAGCCAAGGCTCGTTTTTACCATACTCTTTAAATAGGGTAGATAAAATTCCAACCGACATAAGTGGCACCACCACAATAACCAAAAACGCCGGCGATATAAACGCACTAAAAACCCCAGCTACAATATACAAAATAGTTAGATAAGAAAGAACTAGCTTTATAATGCTTTTTTCTATTTTAAAAAAAGATTTCAGATCTATCTCAGTCCCAGCCAAAAACATTAGATAAAAAAACCCAACTTCAGCTACTATCTTAAATGGCTCACTATGCGGTATAAATCCAAAAAACCCAAAGATTATCCCCATCATAATCTCTATAGGGGCGATTGGGATTTTAGAAATTTTAGAAAAATATGGCGATATAAAGATTATAAACGCCAAAACAAGTAAAATAGAAAGCTCACTAATGGCACTGTGTTGCAAACTCAAAGCCTCGTTTTTTAAGCTCTTCTATATCCTTACTAGCAGCCTCGCCACTAGTAGTGAGATAATCCCCCACGACAATAGCACTAGCTCCATTTTCTAATATCTCATATTGTCTATCGCCAAGGATTACCTCTCTACCGCCAGCTACCATTATTCTAGTGTTAGGTAGAGCCTTAGCGCTATCTCTTAATATCTCTAAGGCTTCATCGGCACTAAGCTTTGGCTCTTTGATTTTTAAAGCGGGATTTGGGATAAAGAAATTTATCGGACTAGTAAATGGATTTAGCTCTTTTAGTGAGTTTCTAAAGCTTATTCTATCTTCATTACTCTCTCCAAGACCATAAATCCCGCCACAGCAAAGCTCAAGCCCAGCTCTTTTGGCATTTAAATTCGTCTCAAATCTCTCATCCCAGCTATGAGTAGAACAAATTTTAGGAAAGTATTCACGGCTTGTTTCAAGATTGTGATTATAGCTGAAAATTCCAGCATTTTTAAGCTCTTTTAAGCTCTCATAACTCGCACTTCCATTACATGCTATCAGCAGCAGTTCGGGCACCTCTTTTTGTAGTGTTTTGGCAGTTTGGCAGATAAACTCAAGCTTTTTATCATCAAGCCCCCTACCGCTAGTAACTAAGCAAAAGCCAAGAGCTTTATTTGCCTTAGCCATTTTGGCCTCTTTTAAAATTTGCTCTATGCTTTTTTGTTTATATCTATTTATATCAGCTTTTACATGAGCACTTTGAGTACAATACGCACAATCTTCAGGGCAGTTGCCACTACTAACATTACATATCGCACATAGCATTACTACTTTATTCATTATTGCTTACCTCTTCTTTAAATTTACATTGTGGGCACTCTTTGAAATTCCCTTTTTTAAGCTCTTTTAAGACCATTTGTGTATTACATTTTGGGCATTTGTCTATAATTGGTCTATATTTACTTATAAAATTACATTTTGGATAGTTGGCGCAGCCATAGAATTTACCTTTTTTACCAATTCTCTCGACCAATTCTCCACCGCAATCAGGGCATTGAATGCCGATTTTAGATGGCTCTTTCTTCTCAAATTTATTAGAGTTAGCTAGGTTTTTGGTATATTTACATTTTGGGAAATTTAAACAGGCTATAAACTCGCCAAATCTACCCTTTCTTTTAACTAACTCCCCACCGCAATCAGGGCATTTCTCACCTATTGGCTCGGCTACTTTTTGGCTTTTTATATTTGTTTTTCCTTCATCAATCTGTTTGATAAAAGGGTGATAAAAATTAGATAAAACCTCTTGCCAATCGGCTTTATTTTCGGCTATATCATCAAGCTTTTCTTCCATTTTAGAAGTAAATTCGCTATCTACAATATCTTTAAAATTATCTTCTAATACTGAAGTTATAGTAAATGCTATATCATTTGGGATTAATTGCTTTTTTTCTACTTTGACATAATCACGGCTAGTTAGAAGCGAAATAGTAGGCGCATAGGTGCTAGGTCTGCCAATTCCAAGGCTCTCTAGCTTTTTGACAAGGCCAGCCTCAGAGTAGCGACTAGGTGGTTCGGTTTCGTGTTTGGTGCTTTTGATACTTTGGATACTCATATTATCATCGATTTTTAAAGGTGGGAGAATTTTATCTTTATCCATATCGCCATAAACTCTATAAAATCCATCGAAAGAAACCTTCTTACCTAAGAGTTTAAACCCGCAATTTTCGCCCTTTATAATGATATTTTGAATTTCACACAGGCTAGGGCTCATCTGTGAAGCCAAAAATCTATTATAAATCAATGTGTATAGCTTTAGCATATCTTTATCTAAATATTGTGAGGCAATTTGTGGTGTAAAGCTCAAATTCGTAGGTCTGATCGCCTCGTGAGCCTCTTGGGCGCCTTTGGATTTTGTGGTGTAGATATTGGCAATTTTTGGTAGATATTTTGATCCAAATTCGCTCTTTATAAGCTCCCTAGCAGCGCTTAAAGCTTCTTTGGCTATATTTAGGCTATCTGTTCTCATATAGGTTATAGCACCCATAAAACCGCTATTTGTCTGGACGCCTTCATATAAACTTTGGGCTAACATCATGGTTTTTTTAGGGCTAAAGCCAAGTCTATTTGATGCACTTTGTTGTAGAGTTGAGGTCATAAAAGGTGGTTGGGGATTAGTTTTACGCTCTTTGGATTCTATGCTTTTGACTTTGAATTTATCATCTTTTATATTATCTAAGATATATTTGGCTCTTTGAGCGTTTGTGATGGTGAGCTTTTCTATCTTTGAGCCTTGAAATTCGATTAACTCAACTTCTAAATCATCTTTAAATTTAGTATCAATGCTAAAATACTCAATAGGTTTAAATTCTCTAATCTCACGCTCTCGATCGACTAGAATTTTAAGCGCTGAGCTTTGGACTCGCCCAGCACTTAAACCTCTTTGAATTTTGATATTTAAAAGCGGACTAAGCTTATAGCCAACAATCCTATCTAATAGCCTTCTTGCTTGTTGGGCATTTACGCTATTCATATCTAATTTTCTAGGATTTGCCAAAGCCGCTTCGATAGCGCCCTTTGTGATTTCGTGAAATACTATTCTAGGTAGGGTTTCGGGCTTTTTGCCAATTGCTGTGGCGATATGATAAGCTATAGCCTCGCCCTCTCTATCCTCATCGGTTGCTAGATAGATGGTATCGGCACTCTTAGCAAGCTCTTTAATCTCTTTTACGATAGCAGAGTGATCGCTGCTAATCCTATACTCAGGAGTAAAGTTATCCCCATCTATCTTAATCCCAAAGCTAGATTTAGGCAGATCTCTAATATGTCCCTTACTAGCTATAACCTTATACTCAGAACCTAAGAAATTTTTTATAGTTTTAGCTTTAGCTGGAGATTCAACTATTATTAATTTACTCATATTTCGCCCCAAATTCAGTTAGGCGTAATTTTACCAAAAAACTATAAAATTGATATAAAACAACTTCAAATTTACCCCATTATAAGATTAAAATATCCTAAAATTGACCCAGCTCCAACTCCTTCAAGCACAATAAATAAAGTGGCTAAAATGCTTAAAATTCCTATCCAGACAGCTCTACATTTTGGGATTATGATAGCTTGATTTGGCGATTTAAAATATATACTAATAATAATTCTTAGATAATAATATACCGATATAATAGTATTTATAATACCAAAAATCGCCAAATACGCATTACCGCTTTCAAAGGCACTTGAGAATACATAAACCTTACCCAAAAATCCCACCGTATATGGAAATCCGATAAATGAAAGGCAGATAAGAGTAAATGCCAACGCCCCAAGCGGTGAACTCTTATAAATTCCAGCAAGAGAGTCAATCTCAACCCTTTGATCTTTAAAAAACGCATTTAAGAGTAAAAATGCAAATCCCGTTGTAATAGCATAAATAGCGATATAATACACCCCAGCAAATAAAGAGCTATCACCATTGAAACTAGCTAAATTTATAAAGATATACCCAGCATGAACTATCCCAGCAGCTATCAAAATCTTTTTAACATCTATCTCTTTAAGGCTCAAAAAGTTACCGATAAACATACTAAATATCGCAATCACACTAAACATAATCGCTAAAATTTCATCCCAGCCGCCGCTATAAAGCAGGGCAAATTTGATTAGCAACCCAAAACTAGCTAGTTTAAACGCCCCAGCCAAATATCCAGTTATACTAGTGCTAGCTCCATAATACACATCTATACTCCAGCGATAAAAACCAAAAATCGCAATCTTAAAAAATATCATCGCAATCACCATTAACACGCCAATTGTGGTAATCAAAGATGGTGATAAGAGTTTGCTAAGAATCTCATATTTTGTACTTTGAGTAGTCCCAAATATCAAGGCCGCTCCAAGCAAGTAAAACGCACTCATAAATGATGAGAGTAAGAAGTATTTAAAGGCCGCTTCAATGCTTTTTGAGCTTGAATTTAATGCTATCATCGCATATATGGATATGGAGGCAATCTCGATGAAAATCAAAGTAGTTATAATTTCGCTTGAGATTATCATCCCCATCATGCCAAAGGCAGCTAAATTTGCTAATGCTATTAGCTCAGATTTAAAATAGCTCTCATCATCGCTAAAATATACCGTAGCCAAAAATATCATCGTAAGAAAGGCTATAATCACACAAAATATAAACTCAAATTGCCCAAGAGATATAAATTCAGCACAAAAAAACGGCAAATCCCCACTAAGAAGCTCAACCCTAAAAACAAAAAACGAGATTAAAATAACAGCCCAAAAGGCTAAATTTATACCTAAAAGCGATATTTTATTGATTTTTGTAACGCTTAAAAATATATTAGCTACAATAGCGGCGATTGATAGTAAAAAAGGTGTTAAAGCTATCATTATTGCCCCTTTAAATTTGATTTTATGTATTTTTCATAGTGGCTTTGGATCGTGCTTTGCGATAGATCTAATATTGGTTTAGGATATAGGCCCATTACAAATATCACAATCGCTACCAAACCAAAGGCTATAACTTGAGATTTACTAAGCTCTTTAAATTTATCTGTAACTTCATTTACACTTTGTAAAATCGCCTTGCGATAAACCACAAACATATAAACCGCACCGATGATAATAGAAGTTGTAGCGATAACTCCATAGATTAAATTTGATTTAAATAATCCCACTAAAATCAAAAGCTCCGCCACAAAGCCGATAGTAGTAGGAAGCCCCACGCTTGATAGCATCATAATGCCAAATAGCGTAGCAAAAATCGGAGCCTTAGTAGCTATACCACCAAGCTGACTAACCTTGCGAGTGCCTAGTTGATTAGAGATAATACCCACCATCAAAAACATCGCTCCACTAGTTAATGCGTGAGCTATAATCTGATATAAAGCCCCGCTCATTGCCACACTATCAAGGCTGAAAACCCCAGCTAAGATTAATCCCAAATGCGACGCCGAAGCAAAGGCCAAAAGGGTCTTAAAGTCATCGCACCTAAGAGCAATTATCCCAAAATATATCATAGAAAATATCCCAAGTGCCACAAAATAACTAGAAAACTCAACAAAGCTAAGCGAAAATATCGGCAACACAAATCTCAAAATCGCAAACACCGCCACCTTAGACGCAATGGCTGAAAGCATAAAGGTAGCCACGCTAGGCGAGTGTGTGTATGCCCCACTAAGCCACATATGAAATGGAAACAAAGGAAGCTTAATCACAAAAGCTATCATAAAGCTAAAAAATAGTATTCGCTCTACGCTTAGACTTAAATTTAAATTCACCAAATCAGCCAAAGCAAAGCTATAAAATCCAAATTCCAAATAGTGTGCCACGCCAAGATAGATAATCGCCCCAAGCATAATCATCGACCCAAATATCGCATAATACATCATATCTAGCATAGCTTTAGCTCTTTTAACGCTCTTACCATACAAGCCAGTCATTATAAATATTGGCAAGAGCATCATCTCCCACCCAGCATAGAAAAATATCAAATCAAGTGAGCTACAAACAGCCAAAAACCCACTCTCTATAAATAGCAAATTCGCCCAAAAGCCCTTTTCTTGATACCTAAGCACAAAAAACAAAAAAGGTAAAAATATCGTAATAATCAAAATAAGATAGATATTAATCCCATCTACACCAACCATATATGTAATGCCATAGTTTTTAACTAATGGGACGATATCTACAAACTGCATTCCACCAGCCCCATCAAAGCCAAGAGCCATAATAATAGCCAAAATAGCGACCAAAATAGATCCGCCAAAGGCTATAATCTTGCCCCAAAAATTATTACAAAATAGAGCTATAAAAAGCCCCAATAAAAATGGTATAAATATAATTAAACTCAAGATACTACTCATAAAATAGCCTTTGAAAATATGATAATAACACAGATGAAAAATAGCATATAAAATGCATATGAACTAGCTAAACCGCTTTGAGTACATCTAGCATAAATTTGGCTAAATGCCTTAAATATCAAGGCGCTAAACTCGACAAGCGGATATAAAATTTTATCATCTATAATCTCACGCAAAAAGTGGCTAATTCGTTTTAAATTCGCCACAAAAACAAGATCATATATCTCATCTATATAGAATTTATTTGCTACAATGCTCTCAAATTTACCCATTTTTTCTTCGCAGTTTTTGTAGTTGTAAAATTTCTTATAAGCGATAAAAATCCCAATAGCAGATACCGCCATGCTCACAACTCCAGCCACTATCTCTACCATTAAAGTTGGATGATCAATATCTAAAAATATCGCCATAAATCCACCGCCTAAGGCAAATAGACAAAGGATATAATTCACCCCAAGCATACTAAATGGCACCTTATGCTGTTTTGGTGCGGGATTTTGTGAGTAAAATACCAAGAAAAATAGCCTAAAACAATAATACGCAGTAAGCCCAGCAGTAAATAATAAAATAGCAAATATAGTATAATGCCCAGAAAGAAGCGCCCCAAGTATAATGGCATCTTTGGAGAAAAATCCAGCAAAAGGGAATATCCCGCTAATTGCGAGCATACCAAAAAGCATTGGATAATATAGCGATTTATTATCTTTTAAATTCCCCATTTTAAAGATATTTTGCTCATGATGAAGCGCTATGATGATAGCCCCAGCACTCAAAAACAGAAGCGCTTTAAAAAATCCATGAGTAAATAGATGATACATAGCAGCCCCAGAGCTGTAGCTAAGCGCAGCGAACATATATCCTAATTGACTCATAGTAGAGTAGGCTAAAATTTTTTTGATATCAGTAGCCTTTGTAGCAATAATCCCAGCAAAGAGCGCCCCAGCCGCACCAATACCGGCTAAAACTTCTATTGGCAAGCTAAGCCCAGCAAACAAAAACTCAAATCTAACAACCATATAAACCCCGGCTGTAACCATCGTCGCAGCGTGGATCAAGGCTGAAATCGGAGTAGGCCCAGCCATCGCATCAGGTAGCCAAGTGTATAGTGGAATTTGAGCTGATTTAGCTAGCGCTCCAGCAATGAAACAAAATGCTATAAATATCGCTACACCAGGGCTAAAGCTCACTTCATTTAAGCCAATATAATCAAATTTAACTCCACTACTAGCAAGATACAATGCAATCAGCCCAATCAAAAAGCCAAAATCGCCAATTCTATTTAATATAAAGGCTTTATTGCCGGCTTTAACATTATCTTTATCGCTAAAATAAAAGGCGATTAATAGGTATGAGCATACGCCCACGCCCTCCCAGCCGACAAACATCAAAATCGGATTATTTGCTAAAACTAAAATCAGCATAGAGGCTAAGAATAAATTCATATAACAAAAAAACTTACCAAAGCCCTCATCACCATCCATATAGCCTATAGAATACAAATGTATAAGCATACCCAAAAACGCCACAAATATCGCCATCACAAGGCTAAGATCATCAAGATAAAATCCCACATTTATGCTAAATCCAGCGATATCAAGCCAGCTAAATATATCCAAATTCAAGCTACTACCATAGCTATTAATAAACAGCACAGCCATAGCTACAAAGCTAACTACAGGCCCAACCATCCCCAAAAATGCGAAAAATCTTTGAGATAAGCCAAGACTCTTTCTAGCCAGATATAAAACCCCAAGCAACAAACTACCAATAATTGGCGCTAAAATTACGATATTAACTAGCATCGCTATCCTTTAACTCTTTAAAGCTATCTATATTTAGGCTCTGTTTTGATTTGTGAAGCAAGGTGATGAGCGCAAGACCAAAGCTCGCCTCAGCAGCAGCTATAGCGATAACTAGCATTACGATCACTTGACCATCTAAATTTAAATTAACCCTAGCAAATATCGCAAAAAGCAAAGCAACCGCATTTAACATAAGCTCAATAGACATAAAAATAGTAAAGATATTTTTACGCAAAATAACACCAAAAATTCCAATCACAAAGAGCAAAACCGCTACAAATATATAATTTTCAACCATTATTTTTGCCTTTTAAAATCGCCACAACCCCTACCAAAGCAGCGGTTAAAAGCAGTGATATCATCTCAAAGCTAAATCCCCATTTAAAAAAGAGATACTTTCCAAGTGGTGCGATCTCTCCAAATCCATCAGGTGCTACCTCGAAGTTACCAGGTATCAAGGCAAGCCAGTAAGCCAAAAAGCCAAAAACGACTAAAGGCAAAGCGGCTTGAATCATCTGTATAAAGCTAAATTTAGCCCATAAGCTATCTGATTTGATATTAAAAAACATCATCACAAAAACCGATAAAACCATAATCGCCCCAGCATATACTACTATTTGGATTAAAAATAGAGTCTTAGCGTATAATAAAAGATACAACCCAGCTATAGCCACCAAAGAGACAATCATAGATAAAGCCCCATGGATAGGCGCTTTAAAGCTAATCAAACCCAAAGCTCCCAAAATAGCTAAAAATGAGAAGTTAATAAACAAAAAATTCTCCATCAAAACTCCCCCCTTTTTCTACTACTAAGCTCATTTATATCGCTAATGAAGCTATCTCTACTACCTTCAACCTTTGTAAATATCCCGCTATCCATCCTTATAGCATCCTTAGGGCACGCCTCCACGCAAAGCCCGCAAAATACACACTCCAAAAGATCTATATTAAAGACTTTTGGGGCTTTTTCTTTACTACCAGGGACTTCACAAGCTTCTATAAATATACATTTAGCCGGACAAGCAGTAGCACACATATCGCACGCAACGCACTTTAATTCGCCATTATCATATTTGGTTAATCTATGAAGACCACGATATCTAGGGCTTATATCATTGGGTTTTTGCTCGGGATATTCTAGGAATTCAATATTTTTGGTATTGAGTAAATTTCTGATAAAATGCTTAAAAGTTCTAGCCATCCCAGCGATGATATAAAATATATAAATTCGCTCTAAAAGTGGCATTTTTTTTCGTTCGATTTTTTTGACTTTAACTGACATAAACCACCACCAATGCTGTAATAATAATATTTAAAATTGCTAAGGGCATGAGTTTTTCCCAGCCTAAGCGTTGAATTTGATCATATCTAAATCTAGGTAGAGTCCATCTAACCCAGATAAATACAAGTAGCACTATAAAGGTTTTAAGCGCAAATACTACTAAATTCACCGCAGTAGCTACAATCTCAGCACCAAATTCACCTAAATTTCCATAAAAATATAAGCATATAATATCGATTATAGCCACTATCAGAGCTGTCAAGGTGTAATATATGATATTCTCTTTTTTTCTATGGTCTTTACTTATTTTATATCTAGTAACATTATTTTTGCTAACCCACCAGATAAATAATAAACCAAAGATAGTAGTCACGCCAGCTATGCTAAGTAGCACAATCTCATAATTAGCAGCCAAATCAGCCTGTGATAGATAAGGCAAGGAGTATCCGCCAAAAAATATCGTAACTATAAGCGCACTCATAGCAGTCATTGCGATATATTCAGCCATAAAAAACATAGCAAAGCTCATCGCACTATACTCAAGGTGATATCCAGCTACTATCTCGCTTTCACCTTCAGCTAGGTCAAATGGCGCTCTATTTGTCTCGGCAAAAGCACAGATGATAAAGATAATCGCCGCTAATGGTTGAAGAAATATCCCCCACGCAGGAAGGCCTAAAAATGAGCCTTGTTGAGCTATTACAAAGTCATTTAAACTAATAGAGTTATATGTAATAATCATACTCACAACAGCTAGACCTAGTGGAATTTCATAGCTTATAGCCCCACTAGCTGCACGCAAAGAGCCTAAGAGAGAGTATTTATTGTTTGAGCTCCAACCAGCTAGCATAATACCATAGATACTAAGACTAGCAAATCCCAAATACCATAGCATACCGCCATCAAATGGGATTGCTTGCATAAGGTATTTGACCCCATCAATGCTAAAATATTCACTAAATGGAATCACAGCTATAGTAAGCGTACTCATCAAAAATAGCACCATCGGAGCGATGGTAAATAACGCTTTGGATCTAATAGCTGCTGGAGTAAAATCCTCTTTTATAGCTAGTTTTAAAGCATCAGCCATCGCTTGGATCAATCCGCCGAGCCTTATACCGGCGATATTAGCTCTATTTGGGCCTGGGCGGTCTTGGATAAAAGCTGAAATTTTACGCTCTAATAGCACCAAAACAGGTATCAAAGCCAAAATAAATATCAAAATAAACGCAATCCTAAATATAATTAGCCAAATTTCACTCATGCAAACGCCTTTAATATACTCATATCAAATTCCACTCCACGACCCATCAATTCAGCGATAATATCGCAAATTTTAGGGCTAAGTGGCTCAAAAGCCCCCTTGCTAAATCGCAGTTTTTCATCTATATTTAGGGTATGGCCATCTCTGTGATAGCTACTAGCGCAGACTATATCAGCATCGCTATTTGAGCCGATTTTGATGAGATTATCAAATTCAAATTTATTGATAAACTCAAAATCCCTACCAAGATGAAAAACTATTAAATTTTTAGATTTTTTATCTAAATTTTTATCTATGCCAAGCTTATTTAATCCCACACGATTAGCAGTTTTATTCGGTACTCTAAGCTTTAATCCAATCTCATCTTTAAAGCTCTCATCTCTAAAATCGCTAAATCCATATAAGCCCATATTAAACTCATTAGCCAAAATCTTTAAAGCACTCATCTCTTCAATACTTAATGAGCTTGAAGCTAAGATATTATATTGATCGCCATTTGTCCTAAGATCTAGAGCCAAAGCGGAGATTTTCGCACTATCATCACGCTTAATTACTTGCTCATCTTTATAGCTATAACGGCCATAATCACAGATGAAATAGCCATTTACGCTACTCTCTCTAGGTCTAAACCTATAAATTTTGCTATCTTGATATTTTGCTTTATTGCTATCGATCCATATAGCGCATCCCCTTTCGCACCCTTGACAGATTGCGGGGGTCTTTTGTAGGTGCCAAACTCGCTTTTTAAATCTAAAATCAGCCGAAGTCATAGCTCCTACTGGACAGATATCTACTATATTTCCTGCGTATGGATTGTCTATTTTTTTGCCATTCATTAACATTATGTGGCTATGCTCACCACGGCCACCCACGGCTAATTCATTAGTTTGGGTGCATATTTGAGTAAATCTCACACACCTTCTACAAAGCACACATCTCTCTTCATCATGGATTACCAAAGAGCCAAGATCCTCTCTTTTGCCTTTTTTTACCTTATCGGCTAGACTTACTTTGGACTCTTGTAGATCAAATTTCATATAATAATCTTGTAAATCACACTCACCAGCTTGATCGCACACAGGACAATCAAGCGGATGATTGATAAACTCAAGCTCTAGAATTCCACGCTGGACAGCCCTTGTAAGTTCGCTATTTATCTTGATCTCCATACCCTCTTTTATAGGAGTATCACATGCGATTTGGGGGCGTTTTTGACCTACTACTTCTATTAGGCACATCCTACAATTACCACTTACGCCAAGCGCTTCATGATAGCAAAAGTGTGGAATTTCAATATTATGCTTTTTTAGCTCGGTGATTAGATTGCCCTTTTCATTTACGCTAAATTTTTCGCCATCAACTATAATCTCTACCATATTTTAATCCTTACAAAGCGCTAAAAACTCATCTTCAAATTTGGTTATAAAGCCTATGATTACATCTTTTACCGCTGGAGCAAATACACAAATTGTCTTTCCATCTAGCATAAAGCAGATATCTTTTAATATTTGTAGATCTTTTTTGCTTCCTTCGCCTTTACAAATTCGCTCCACAACTCGCATTCCCCAGCCACATCCCTCACGACATGGAGTACATTGCCCGCAGCTCTCTTCTGTGTAAAACTCAAGCAAATTCAAAAGCACCTTAGGCATACTGATCGTATCATCAAAAACCATCATACCGCCAGTCCCAAGAGCACTTTTATACTCCCATAAATTCTCATAATCCAAAGTAGCCTTCATAACTTCATCTTTGGTTAATACCGCAGCAGATGATCCGCCAGGGATAACGGCTTTTAGCTCTCTATTTTTCCACACGCCACCGCCAAATTCATTGATAAAATCAATCATTTTAGTCCCAAATGGCATCTCTTTAACGCATGGAGTATTCACACATCCTGTTACGGCAAATAGCAGAGTACCAGGGGATTTTGGGGTTCCTACGCTTCTATATTTTTCCCAGCCATTTTTAACTATGAAGGGCACGCTAGCGATGGTTTCGACATTATTTACCACACACGCACTACCAAACAAAAAATCCGGCTCAGCTCTATTATGTGGCTTTAATCTAGGATGCCCCCTTTTGCCTTCAATACTCTCTAAAAGTGCGCTCTTCTCACCGCAGATATAGGCTCCAGCACCTTTACAAACTATAATTTCTAGGCCACGCCTCTCATCTTTGGATTCATTAATGGCTCTTTGGATACTTTGAAATTCTTTCTCATATTCGCCCCTAATGTAGATATAGGCTCTACACGCACCAAGAGCGTAAGCTGAGATTATGATACCTTCTATTAACAGATGGGGATCAAGATTGAAAATATACTTATCTTTACAAGTCCCAGGCTCGCTCTCATCGCCATTTACCACCAAATAGCGTTTTTGGCTAGGCCAAGCTATCATATTTTTCCATTTAGTTCCACAATGGCCACCGCCACCGCCCTTGCCTCTTAATCCACTTTTGTCAATCGCATCTACTATATCCATTCTTGGCATTTTTAGAATTTCATCTAAATTCGCATATGCCCCATGAGCCTTAGCGACTTCTATCTTATTGGCATTAGGTATATCAAATCTAGCACTAACGACCTTCATTTTCTCTCCTTAGCCTTTCTATTAACTCTGTTATACTCTCTTTAGTCAAGTCACCGATTTGCTCTAAATTTGATAACATACATGGTGCCTTTTCACAATATCCCAAGCACTCGCTCTCCCCAAGGCTAAAAAGCCCATCGCTAGTAGTTTCACCCATCTTGATCCCAAGAAGATCGCTAGCGGCTTTTATCACTTCATCGCTGCCTCTTAATTTACAAGTTATGGTTTTACAAAATTTAAGCTCATATTTGCCCTTTTTACTCTCATTAAACATAGAGTAAAAGCCCATAACTTCAGCAAAAAATATAGCCTTAATCCCAAGAGTTTTTTCTAAATACAATATATCTTCAGAGCTGATAAATCCTTGTCTTCTTTGTAAAATCCAAAGAGCTGGTAATACTAACGCCCTATCATCATCTACTTTGGTGCGAAGATTATTTAAGCCTTCTAGCTCATCTTTTGTGAATTCAAAACTCATCTATCTAGCTCCCCAGCAATTATATTTATACTACCTAAATTCAATATACTATCAGCGATCAAGCCACCTCTAACCATATCGCTAAATGCGTTTAAAGCATAGAAACAAGGCGGTCTAAGCTTTAGGCGATATGGCATATTGCCCCCATCACTAACAATGAAAAATCCTAGCTCACCATTACCCCCTTCAGTCGCACCATAGAAATGCCCCACAGGGAGCTTAACTCCATCAAAAATTAGTTTAAAATGATTTATCAAAGCCTCAATATTGCCATATACTTCGCTTTTTGGCGGGAGAATTATATCTTTGTCTTTGATACAGATATCGCCACTTGGAATTCTCTTTATCGCTTGGCGGATGATAGAGACACTCTCTTTCATCTCATAAAATCTCACAAACATCCTATCATATATATCGCCACAGCTACCAACAGGGATATTAAAATCAAAGCTATTATAATAGTAATATGGCTTATCTTTTCTTAAATCATAATCCACGCCACTAGCTCTTAAATTTGGCCCAGTAAATCCATAGCTTAGAGCGTCTTGAGCGCTTATTTTACAGATATTTTGAACTCTATCTAAGAATATTCTATTTTTTTCTATGAGAGTTAGAGTATCATCAAGGCCTTTTTCAACCTCTTTTAAATAGCCCAAAAGCTCATCTTCCCAACCATCATAAAAGTCATGTGCCATACCGCCAATTCTAGCAAATGAATTTGTAAATCTAGCACCAGTTAATCTAGATAAGAAGTTATAAATTTTCTCTCTAGGATTATATAAATACCAGTAATTTGTAAGCGCCCCCATATCCACAAACATAGCCCCAAGGCAAACCTCATGATCTATAATGCGAGCCAACTCACCCAAAATCACACGCATAAAAATCGCTCTATCAGGCAAGGTAACACCCAAGATATCCTCTACCGCCTTAGCATATCCGACATTATTTAGCATAGCAGAGCAGTAATTTAGCCTATCTGTATATGGGATGATTTGGGCATAGGTATGAGTCTCACAAGACTTCTCAAATCCCCTATGTAAATAGCCAATTTCAGTTACACAAGCAGCTATTTTCTCCCCATCGAGTGCCATAAAATTGCGTATTGTCCCGTGCGTAGCAGGATGTGATGGGCCGATATTTAAAAATGTATATTTGATTTTAAATTCATCATTTTCTTCACTAGCAAGGCCGAGATTTAAGAGCTGATCTCTCATCTCATCAACCAAGCTATCGCTTTGAGTTAGAATTTGGTATTTATCAATAGGATAATCCTTTCTTAATGGATATCCGATAAATTCTTTATGATTTAATATGCGTCTAAGGTTTGGATGATTATCAAATTTAACTCCATATTGATCATAGCACTCTCTTTCAGCCCAATTAGCGCTTTTGTAAATTTGACTAACGCTTACTATGCTCTCATTCTCGTCAAGATCAACTTGAATAATAAAATTACTACCCTTTAAAGAGCTAAATATATAATACAAACTAAATCTTTTTGGATTGTTTAAATTCAAATTATCCACACAGGCGATATCAGCCAAAATTTCATATTTCATCTCATCACGAGCGAATTTAACCGCTTCAAAAATACGCTCTTTATCGATTATAGCCGTGATAATGCCATTATATTCAGAGATTTTAGAATTAAATTTAGATATAAACGAATTAACCATCTAAAAGCCCCTTAAAATCTCTATGGCGATCTTTGATACTACCGGCTTTTATCTTTTGTTGGATAGCTAAAATCGCATCGATTATCGCCTCAGGCCTTGGTGGACAGCCGCTGATATAGGCATCAACTGGTATTATCTGATCTATCCCTTGAAGTGTGGTATAATTATCATAAAATCCACCGCTACTAGCACACGCACCCATACTAACAACCCATTTTGGCTCACACATTTGATCATATATCTCTTTTAAAATCGGAGCTTGTTTAAATGATATTGTCCCAGCTACTATCATCAAATCCGCTTGACGAGGCGAAAATCGCATAACTTCAGCGCCAAAACGGCTTAAATCATGCTTTGATGATACAGCACTCATAAACTCAATCGCACAACAGGCCGTCCCAAATATCATCGGCCAAAGCGAGTTGGATCTACCCCAGTTAAAAAGCGCATCTAATCTAGTTAAGATCAGATCATTTTTGACTAAATTTTCTATTCCCATATTAAAATCTTCTTCTTATAAATATAGTATAATCCCACAAGCAAAATAGCCATAAAGACAAACATCTCAACCAAAGCATAAAGGCCAAGCTCCCTAAGGCTCACCGCCCACGGATACATAAACACAGCTTCAATATCAAATATCACAAAGACAATCGCCACAAGATAGTATTTGACATTTATACTAGAATTTATACCGCCATAGAAATTTACAATTCCGCTCTCATAAATTCGATTTTTTGAGCTATTGCTTTTGCCAGTTGGGCCAATCTTTTTGGTGAAATAAAAAGCCACACAAAGTGCTAAAATGATGAAAACATAGAGATAAAAACTCCATACAAGATTACTCTCCAAAGCCTTTTCCTTGAAATTTACTTTATTGATTTGGACGTAATTGTATCAAAAAGATTACCATTAATTCAATATCATAAAGAAATTAATTTTTTGTTTAAGAATATTATTAATAAATTTTATTATCTATCTAAATTCAGCTATAATTACTAATATTATAAATTCAAATTTAAGATTATAAAGCCTATAAATTCGTAATTTAAAAGCTATCTTATTTAAAACTTAAATAAATTTATTAAATTAATTAAATTTGCTTTTATAGCTTTGTATTTAAAATAAATTTACATTATCACTTAAAAAAAGTAAAAATATAAGCCAAAATATTAAATTCCCAACTCAAATTCTAACAAATAGCCCAAATTTGCCTATAAATTCTCTTTAATGTGTAAAATCGTAACATAATATAAATTTATATTTCTATTTTATACACTTTATGGCTATATTTGATTACAAATATGCTACAATCGCAAAATCAAAATAATTTAATCGGAGGTAACATGAATAAAAAGGTGTTGAGCATAGTTATCTGGGCGGCAGTTGTATTTTTGGCTGTGCTTGGATTTGCTAAACTGACTATAGATAGAGGTGAGACAGTAAATGCTCTATGGTTTGTAGTTGCAGCTGTGTGTATCTACTCAATTGCCTATAGATTTTACGCTAAATACATAGCTCAAAAGGTCTTATGCCTAGATGACAATAGAGCCACTCCCGCAGTGGTAAAAAACGATGGTCGTGACTTTGTCCCAACTAACAAAATTGTCCTATTTGGTCACCATTTTGCCGCTATTGCTGGTGCTGGGCCATTAGTAGGGCCGATTTTGGCAGCTCAAATGGGTTATTTGCCAGGTATGATTTGGCTTGTTGTGGGCGTTGTGATTGCCGGTGCAGTGCACGACTTTGTAGTTTTATGGTTATCAACTAGAAGAGATGGCAAAAGCCTTGGCGAGATGATAAAAATGGAGCTTGGCAAGGGTGTTGGAACTATAGCTATGATTGGAATTTTAGGTATTATGATGCTTATTGTGGCTATTTTGGCTTTGGTTGTTGTAAATGCCTTGGCTGAATCTCCATGGGGATTATTTACCATTGCGATGACACTTCCTATTGCTATTTTAATGGGAATTTGGATGAGATTTATCCGCCCAGGTAGAATAGGCGAGGCCTCTATATTTGGTTTTATTATGCTTATGTTATCGCTTTGGGGTGGTCATTATGTAGCCGCTGATCCGTATTGGGCTAATGTATTTACCATATCTCCAGTGGCTTTGACTTTTATCACTATTATCTATGGTTTTATAGCGGCGATTTTGCCTGTTTGGCTACTTTTAGCACCTAGGGATTATCTATCTACCTTCCTTAAAATCGGCGTTATATTTGCTATGGCGGTGATTATAATCTATTTAGGTTTGGGCGATTTTGCAGGTAATCAAAATATCCAAGTAGCAATGCCTATGGTTACTAAATTCACAGATGGCACAGGGCCAGTATTTGCTGGTAAATTATTCCCATTTTTATTCATTACCATCGCTTGTGGTGCTATTAGTGGTTTCCATGCTCTAATCTCTAGTGGAACAACCCCAAAAATGCTAGAAAAAGAGACTCACGCTAAAATGGTAGGTTATGGCTCAATGCTTATGGAGTCAGCTGTTGGTGTAATGGCACTAATCGCAGCTATCATCATAACGCCAGATCTATACTTCGCTATCAATGTCGCCCCAGCAGGTCTAGGCACTACAGAGGCTATATCAGCAGCTAGAAGTGCTGGCGAGGTATTTGGGGTATTCCAAGGCGAAGCAAGTCAAAGCTACTTAGCAGGTATTAAAGCTGCTGCTGCTAGTATCAACGCATTTGCTGGAGATATTATCAAAATCACTCCAGAAATGATAGAACAAAATATTCTAGCATTTACTAAAGATGTTGGCGAACCAAGCATTCTAAGCAGAACCGGTGGTGCGCCTACATTCGCTCTTGGTTTTGCTGTGTTAATCTCTAAAATGCCAAGCTTTGAAGGCACAATGGCGTTTTGGTATCACTTCGCTATCTTATTTGAGGCATTATTTATCCTTACAGCAGTTGATGCTGGTACTAGAGCTGGAAGATTTATGGTGCAAGATGTTTTAGGTAACTTCTATAAACCAATGGCAAATATCAGCTCAGTTCCAATGGGTCTAATAGCAACTCTTTTATGTGTAGCTGGTTGGGGTTCTATATTATATATGGGTATCACAGACCCAACAGGTGGGGTAAAAGCATTATGGACGCTATTTGGCGTGGGTAATCAACTTCTAGCCGGCATAGCCTTACTTTTAGCTGTTAGTGTATTATTTAAAATGAAAAGAGCCAAACTCGCTTGGGTCGTTATCGTCCCAGTAGTGTGGGTATTGATCTCTACTATGAGTGCCGGAGTCCAAAAGCTACTTCCAGCAAATGGTGATAGAGTCCATGACTCAGTAAGCCATGTTGCTGCATATCAAATCAATAGCCAAAAAGCCGCCGATCTAAGAGTCAAAATCGATTCAGGCACCCTAGATGACGCAGAGCTAGTAGCAACTGAAAAAGCTTACAGCAGAGCTAGTCAAATCGCTAGAAATAACCTTATCAACGCTATTTTATGCGCTCTATTTATGGGTATTACTATAATTGTCTTGATCGCTACTTTAAGAGTCGTCGCTAGGGCAATAAGCGGCAAAGACCCTATAATCCCACTAGCAGAATCACCATATCTCAATGCCAAAGATTATGAGGGCAAAGCTGGTTGTAACGCTCATCACTGCGGATGTGCTCACTAGGGGTAAGTATGCGAATTTGGAGTAAAATATCAGCATTTTATAGAAAAATTGATAGGTTTTCCCACTTATTAGTGGGGATGCCTAGCTATGATAAATATGTAGAATATATGGAGAAATTCCATCCAAATCAAACCCCAAAAAGCCAAAGAGAGTTTTTCAAAGAGGCTTTAGAGAAAAAATATGGCGCCGGCAGCTCCAGATGCTGCTAACCCTGCCTACGCTTGTAGGTAGGGTTTTCTTACCATAAATTATTATTTTATAACATTTTATCATCGCAAATCACTACAACAACAAAAACTCAATCTTATTAAATTTAGTTTAATATGCAAACCTTAACTTGCATTTATATATTATTTGATTTTTACTTGTGATTTATTACCACAAAGATACAATGACTACATAATACAAACGCTATTAGCGACAATGTATTTGCAAAATTATATTAGTATTTTCATCATTTATTTTAGTATTTTTATGCTAAAAAATCTAAATTTATTTAAATATTAAGCCAAAATTTCGCAAAAACTAAGTATCATAAGCGCCAAATTAATTAGGTGAATTGTGGAATTTGTAAATTATTTAGGGCAGGAAAATGTCGTAACATTCTTTTTGCTTCTTGTGCGAACTGGTGCTTTGATGGTGTTTTTTCCATTTTTTAACCATATGCAAATTCCTATGACAATCAAAGCCACACTCTCATTTATGCTTACATTATATCTATTCCCGCTAGCTACTCCGCCAGCAAATTTAGATGGTATAAATGTTCAGTATCTTATACTTGAAGCGCTCTCTGAGCTTATGCTTGGGTTATGTGTTGGGGTGCTTTTGATGCTTGTTTTTGGCGCAGTGCAACTAGCAGGTGAGCAGATATCGATGATTATGGGATTTTCAATGGCAACAGTTATTGACCCACAAAGCGGAATAAATGCCCCACTAATCTCAAATATCTTAAATTTAATAGTTTTACTGGCATTTTTGTTATTTGATGGGCATCATTTAGTGTTATATTTTTTGGCTTATGGACTTGAATATATCCCACTTGGTGGCTTCTATCCTGAGCAAAATATCTTAAAATATGCTTCCCAAGGTATGGTAAATCTCTTTTTATATGGCTTTATAATCTCATTTCCGATTTTAGCACTTACTCTAATGTCGGATTTGATTTTTGGAATGCTTATGAAGACCATGCCGCAATTTAACCTACTAGTTGTAGGATTTCCAATTAAAATTACTATCGCTTTTGTTGTACTAATGGCGATTTTGGCTGTTATTGTTAAGGTATTTACAACACTAATGATGAGAGTTTTAAACGATTTACCAAGTTTATTTTTCTAAATAAAGCAATACATAATGAAAATTTGCGTAAAATAGCGTAATTTTTTTAAGGGGTAGTCTATGAAGGTGATTTTGCTAAATAATAATCCAGCAGTTTCAAAACTTGTGAGTGTGAGTTTAAATAAAGTTGGATATACTTTTGCTGAGATTGATAATTTAGAGTATTTAACTAGCAATGATGCTGATTTAATTATATGTGATAGCGGGCTTTATGATAGTAAAATTAATTACTTAGAATATGCAAAAAATCAGCTATTTTTAATCCCTAGAAATCGAGCTGATGAGTATAATCTAGCTAAAAGCCAAACTCTACAAAAGCCATTTTTGCCAACTGATTTTATTGATGTAGTAAAAAGAATCTTAGTTGAGACTCCAAAATCAACTAAAATAGTAGAACCTAAACCTAGCGATATCAAAGTAGGGGATGAATTTGGTCAGATTCACACTAATGATAATATAGATGTATTTAGTGATTTAAATAGCGATGAATTGCCTGATGATATCAATAAACTCCAAGATGATTTTGAAAATAGCTCATTCGATGATGAAAATCATGAAGAACAAGAGCTTGAGCAATTTGAGAATTTAATCGAAGTAGCTGAGCCTGAGCTAGCTAAGGATGAATTTGATGATGATTTAGGACTTGATGATGAGTCTGGCAAGATTGAGAGCCTAATGGATAAATCAAAAGATGTTAATAATCTTACTGATGATTTAATTAGCGACAATAAAGAGTTAAATATTGCAACAGATGAGTTTAATCTAGATAACATAGATGATGAAATAGCTAGACTTGATAGTTTAGAATATGAGACAGATAATTTAGCAGATAAAAACCTCAATAAATCAGTAGATGAATCACAAGCTAAAAGCGTAGATAATCGGATCAACGCAAATAACCAAATTCAAGAATTAGATGATGCTGATTTAAATCTAGATAATCCAGGTATCAAACTTAATGAGATAGATAGTTTAGATGATAAAAAAGAACTTGATACTTTAGATAATAAAGCCAGTGAGATTGAGGCATTAGATGATTTAAGCAACGATGAACAAATAATAGATAATTTAGATAATCAAGCGCAAGAATCAAGTCCAAGCAATAAACTTAACGATGAACAAAAGCATCAAAATATTAAAGATATAACCAGCGAATATGAGAATATCAAACTTGATATCTCAGCATTGGATGCGCTTCCTGATGGCGATAGTGAGGTTGATAATGCCGAATTTGACACTACATTTAAAGATGAAATAAAAGATGAATCAGCTATAAAACCAGTTGGCAAACCAGAACTTGAATCTAAATTTCAAGATGACTCTGTGGCAGATTTGGCTGCTATACCACAAGAGATTACAGAATGTGATAAGATAGATAAAGAGTCAATTATCCAGCCTGAAGCAGCTGCTAAGTGTGTGACTGATGAATTTAAACAAACTCAACCAGTACAAGAATCAAAGAGCGAATTTGAATTTAAAGATAAATCAATGGATGAATCAACTCAAAAAACTAAGCCAGCATTCTTGGTCGAAGAGATTGGCCTAGATAAATCTGATAATGAGCTAGATGATCTTGAGAGTGAACTAGCAGGTTTTGAGAGCGATCTAGCAAATATTAAAAGTAGCCAAGATGATGAGCCTTTAGATTTTGATGAAAGTCAAGATTTTAATGAGCTAGCCAACGAGAATGACCAAGTTAAAGATGTTGAATACACTGAGAATTTAAACAAATTAAGCAGTATGCTTGATGAGATTGATAATATGGATTGTGAGAATAATATGAAAAACCAAGATTTAAGCAATAGTTATGAAGCTAGCACAATTGATGAGATAGAAGAAGCTGCTATAAAAGAAGCCCTTCATGAAGAAAATAACAAAGAAGATAGCCAAACCCAAAACGAACCAAAAGTTAATCAATCAGATAAGAACGCTGTAGAAAACAAAACAGAACCAAGTCAAAATGAACAAAAAGAGATAGCCCAGGTTCTAGCCTCACAAATTGGCGAGGGATTAGGAAGAGCATTTAGCACTAGCGCCTTAAAAGATGTATTAAAAGATATTAATATTAATATTAATATTAGTTTTGAAGGCAGATAATGAGCGGTCAAATTCTAATAATAAGCGGCCCAAGCGGAAGTGGAAAAAGTACGCTATTATCACGCTTAATGGCCGAATTTGACAATCTTTATTTTTCTATTTCTAGTACAACTAGAGAACCACGAGCTGGAGAGAAAAATGGGGTTGATTATAACTTTATTAGTACTGATGAATTTAAACAAGGAATTGAGCAAGGTAAATTTTTAGAGTGGGCAAATGTGCATAAAAATTATTATGGCACTAGCCTAGAACCAGTAGAAAAAGCTCTAAAAGATGATAAAATTGTGATTTTTGACATTGATGTTCAGGGATTTCATCTAGCAATGAAGCAATATAAGGAGTTAATTACCTCAGTTTTTATAACTACAAAAGATAGACTCGAACTAAAAAAACGACTAATAAAGCGTGGTAGCGATGATGAGCAAACCATTGAAAATAGGTTATTTAACGCAGCTACCGAAATCGCTCACATTGGCGAATATGACTATCTTATCATCAATGATGATTTAAATAGTTCATATGAAAAACTTAAGGCAATTTTTATCTCTATGAGATCAAAAACACAAAACTTTATCATAAATGATGTGATAGAGAGCTGGAGCGAATGCTAAATTTAACAAATTTAAATTTTAATTAAGGAGAAAATTATGGGTAGTATGAGTATAAGTCACTGGTTGATAGTTTTAGCAATTATTGTTTTGCTTTTTGGTGCTAAAAAAATCCCTGAATTAGCAAAAGGTATGGGTAAAGGAATTAAAAGCTTTAAAAAAGAGATGGAAGATGATACCTCATTAGAAAAAATCGAAAAGACTGAGGATACAACTCAAATAAAAAAAGATGAAACTCAAAAGAGTGCCTAATGAGTGCTAAAGATACTCTAAAAAATGAGATAAGCGCTATTTTAGGGCGTGAAGTTGTAATAGAAAAACCAAAAGATAAAACCCTAGCTCACTATGCTACACCACTTGCTTTTGGATTAGCTAAAGAGTTAAAAAAATCCCCAGTAGCTATCGCTGCTCAGATGGCACAGCAATTTAGTTCGCCAAACTACGAAGTAACTGCCGTAAATGGATATATAAATTTCAAACTCAGTGGCGATTTTTTAGATTCTTTGGCTAATGACGCACTTAAAAGTGGAGATAAATTTGGCTCAAAAGAGATTACAAATCCTAAAAATATATTTTTAGAATATATAAGTGCCAACCCAACAGGTCCATTACACATTGGCCATGTAAGAGGCGCAGTCTATGGCGATACATTGGCTAGAGTAGCTAGACATATTGGCGTAGGAGTTCATACTGAGTATTATATCAATGACGCTGGCAATCAAATCGATCTACTAGGCATATCTATTACGCTTAGAGCAAAAGAGATTTTATTTAATGAGACAGTTGAGTATCCTGAGAAATATTACAGGGGTGATTATATTGATGAGTTAGCGCATAAAGCTTACGATAAATTTGGCAAAGAAATTTTTGAGTCAAGTCGTAACTCTGAACTAGCTGAATTTGCCAAAGATGAAGTTTTAAAAATTATCAAAAAAGACCTAGCTGATGCTGGAATATTCATAGATAATTGGGCTAGTGAAAAATCATATTATGATCAATTAGAACAAACTTTAGAGCAATTAGAAAAAAGCGGTCAAGTATATAAAAAAGATGGCACTACCTATATCGCTTCAAGCAAACTTGGCGATGATAGTGACAGGGTAGTAGTACGAAGCGACGGCCGTCCAACATATTTAGCTGGTGATATTATCTATCATAATGTCAAATTCGCTAATGATTTTGATACATATATCAACATTTGGGGTGCAGACCACCATGGATATATCGCTAGATTAAAGGCTGCGATTAATTTTCTAGGTTATGATGAGAACAAACTAGAGGTAATTTTAATGCAGATGGTAAGCTTATTAAAAGATGGTAAGCCATTTAAAATGAGCAAAAGAGCTGGAACATCAGTGTTAATGAGCGATATTTTAGCTGAGATTGGAAGTGATGCGCTTAGATTTATTTTCATATCTAAGGCTGGCAATTCAAGCTTAGAATTTGATATTGATGAGCTTAAAAAACAAGATAGTTCAAATCCAATATTTTATATCAATTACGCTCACGCTAGAGTAAATCAAATCTTTGCCAAAGCTAACAAGACTCCTGCAGATGTAGCTAATGCTTCGCTTACAAATTTAAGCGATGATGGTAAGAATTTATTATTTGAAGCGCTTACCATGCCTGAAGTCTTAGAAGATGCTCTAAACCAAAGAAGTTTACACAAAATTCCTGATTATCTCAAATCGCTTAGCGCAAGTTTTCATAAATTCTATAACGAAAATAGAGTTGTAGGAAGTCAAAATGAAGATGAATTGCTAAAGCTTTTTAGCGTTGTAGCACTTAGTATAAAAGTAGCATTAAATTTAATGGGAATAAAAGCTAAGGATATAATGGAGAATTAATCTAAGGGCGTATATGCCCTTAGATTTTAGTTTTGCCTTAGCATTGCTTTATTGCTTAATTCTTTAGCTACAAACCGATTTACTAGCATAAATTTCTAATAATTCATTTAAATTAGCGATGACAAACTTAGCATCATCATCACTCATCATCTGATGGCACGGCAGACTAAGCTCAGCTCTATAAAAATCCTCAGCACCATCTAATCTCATCTCACCATATAAATTTTTAT
>NZ_MJKK01000005.1:0-134998 GCF_002138755.1 Campylobacter sp. P0109 | reverse complement strand
TAGCCTCTACTCCGGTTTCATCTTTTTTAGCGTTAATTGCAGCGATTAGAGCATTGTCAGAATCATTAGCTTTTACAGTAATATTTCCAATAGTTACGCCATTTATCATTAGATTTTTATACTACCAGCGCTAACCACATCGTTAAATATTTGAGTATTATTAACTTCAACTCTTACACCAGTTTTATCACTTACACCATTCATCATTTCAGCTTGCATCATTACCATTAGATATGGCTTGACCTAATGAGCTAGAGAGTGAAAATATCTATTGTGATTGATTTAAATGAATATATAAAAATAAATTAAAAGCCTAGCTAGCAAATGCTAGCTAGATAGAATTATTTAAGTGTAGAGATATAGTCATTAACTGCTGCCATATCAGCATCGCTTAAAGTAGCCATTTGACCTTTCATGATAGCACCCATGCCAATTTTGCCTTTACCATCATTTAGAGCACCAGCTTTATAAGCTTTCATATCAGCTAATCTTTGAGCTGGATCTGCATCAACTAGAGCTGGAACTTTATTTAGGTATTTTTTCTCAGCTTTAGTACCATGACAAACTGCACATTTTTTGTAAATGTCAGCACCATCAGCAGCGAATGCGCCTACACAGGCTAATGCAACTAGTAGAACTACTTTTTTCATTTTATATCCTTTTTTGAAATTTAATACTGGTATTATAGTGGCAATATTCTGAATTTTAGATTAAATACTAGAATTAAATTTTTAATTTTTAGTTAGCGATTATTGGATAAATTCATCTATATTAAGTGAATTTAAACTAAAAATAGATAAAATCAACCTATGGAAAAGATTAAAGCACTATTTTTAGATCGTGACGGGGTGATAAATAAAGATCCTGGTTATGTTTATCGTATAGAAGATTTTGAGTTTATGCCTGGAATTTTTGAGGCTTTGGCTGGATTTATGATGCTTGGATATGAGATTTTTGTAGTTACAAATCAATCTGGAATTGGTAGGGGATATTATAGTGAAGATGATTTTGCAAAGCTTAGCAAGTATATGATTGATGAGTTTAAATCTTATGGTATTGAGATTAAAAAAATATACCATTGCCCTCACACTCCAAGCGATGATTGTAATTGCAGAAAGCCTAAACCCGGAATGATATTGCAGGCTTTAGATGAATTTAATATTAGTTTAAAAGATTCATTAATGATAGGAGATAAGCCAAGCGATTTAGAATCAGCACGAAGAGCTGGAATAGAAAAAGGCTATTTAATCGGCGATGAATTTAAAAGCGTATTAGAAGTTTTAGAGCATATAAAAGGACAAAAATGAAGATATTAATAACTGGTGGAGCTGGATTTATAGGATCAAATTTGGCTAAATATTTTATGGATAAACATGAGGTTTTAGTAGTGGATAAATTTCGCTCTAATGAGACTTTTAGCAATGGAAATTTAAAAAGTTTTGGTCATTATAAAAATTTGATCGGATTTAAAGGCCAAATTCATTGCGGAGATATATGCGATAGAGATACTATTAAAAAGATGAGAGAGTTTAAGCCCGATGTGATATATCATGAGGCTGCTATATCTGATACAACTGTGGCTGAACAAGATGAGATAATGAGAGTGAATTTAAATTCATTTAAAGATATTATTGATATTGCTTATGAAAATGGCTCAAAGCTAATATATGCTAGTAGCGGTGCTACATATGGAGATGCACCAAGCCCACAAAGTGTAGGCAAAGACGAAAATCCTGGTAATGTATATGGATTTTCAAAGCTTATGATGGATAAGATGGGGCGTGAATTTAATGCTAAAACTGGACTTCATATTGTAGGGCTTAGATATTTTAATGTATATGGAGATGGAGAGTTTTATAAAAATAAAACTGCCTCTATGGTATTGCAGTTTGGGCTTCAAATTTTAAGTGGAAAAGCGCCAAGGCTTTTTGAAGGTAGCGATAAGATAAAAAGAGATTTTATATATATACAAGATATAATCTTAGCCAATGAACTAGCTATAAATGGCGATAGCGGAGTCTATAATGTCGGCACGGGCAATGCTAGAAGTTTTCAAGATATTGCCGATATTTTACAGCGTGAGATTGGCGTAAATTTAGGTAATGAGTATATTGCTAATCCATTTGCATCACAGTATCAATTCTTTACACAAGCTGATATTGAGCCTACAAGAACTGGATTAAAATATGAGCCTAGATGGAGCTTAGAAGATGCTATAAAAGACTATCTACCAGCAATAAAAAGAATTTATAATAGTGAGTTTAAATAATGGCTAAGGTTTTAGTAGTTGGGGATTTAATGATTGATCACTATATCTGGGGTAGTTGTGATCGCATTAGTCCAGAGGCTCCAGTGCAAGTAGTAAATATCAAAAATGAAACTAAAAGGCTTGGCGGCTGTGGCAATGTAGTATCAAATTTGATCGCTCTTGGTGCAGAAGTAGGCGTAGTAAGTGTAGTTGGCGATGATGATTTAGGTAAAGAAATTTTAGAGCTTTTAGATGCTCGTGGAGCTAAGGCTGAGTTAGTTCTATCTCAAAGTGGAAGAAAATCTAGCCAAAAAAGTCGTATAATGGTATCACATCAGCAAGTAATTAGGCTAGATACTGAGAGTATAAGTGATATAAATTGTGCTGACGAGATTGTCGGTAAATTTGCAGATATTTTAGCTAGTTATGATATTGTTTTGCTAAGTGATTATGGCAAGGGCGTATTGAGTAATTACTTAACCAAGCAGATAATATCAATTGCTAAAAATAATCATAAGATGATATTAGTAGATCCAAAGGGCAAGGATTATAGTAAATATAAAGGTGCGACACTTTTAACCCCAAATAAAAAAGAAGCAAGCGAGGCGTTAGGATTTTCTATAGATAGCGATGAAAGCTTGGAATTGGCTTTAAAAAGTATGAAATTAAACTATGAATTAGAGTACTCTTTAATCACTCTTAGCGAAGATGGAATTGGGCTTTTAAGCGATGAGGTTAAGAAATTTCCAGCTCTTGCTAAAGAGGTTTTTGATGTAACCGGTGCTGGTGATAGCGTACTAGCTACTTTGGGTTATTGCTTAGCTAGCAAGATGAGCATAGAAGAGGCGATAGATAATGCAAATTTAGCCGCAGCAGTAGTTGTAGGTAAGGTAGGAAGTGCAGATGCAAGCTGGGGTGAAATAGAGAATCTAAAGAGTAAAAAAATTGGTTTTGAGCGTAAAATTGTCAAACTTGATGAGCTTTTAAAGGTTGATAGAAGTGGCAAAACTTTAGTATTTACCAATGGTTGCTTTGATATTATGCATATTGGCCATATCAGCTACTTACAAAAGGCTAAAATGCTTGGCGATATATTAGTAGTAGGGTTAAATTCAGATAACTCAGTAAGAGAGTTAAAAGGCAAAGATAGGCCAGTAAATGTGCAATATGATAGGGCTGCGATGTTGTGTGCGATGGAGTTTGTCGATTTTGTCGTGATATTTGATGAGCTAACTCCACATGAGTTAATCAAAGCAATTAAACCTGATATATTAGTAAAAGGTGCAGACTATAAAGACAAAGAGATAGTAGGTAGTGAATTTGCTAAAAGAGTTGAGTTAATAGAGTTTATTGAGGGCAAAAGCACCACAAAAATAATAGAAAAAATCAAAAAATAAGAGGCTAAAATGAGTATATTTACAGATGAATTAAAAGCACATTTAGAGGTGGCAAATAGAGTTTTGTCCATAGATAAAGCGGTGATGAGTGTAGCAAATACAGTAGTAGCAACGCTAAAAAACTCAAATAAAATTTTAATTTGTGGTAATGGAGGAAGTGCAGCTGATGCGCAACACTTTGCAGCAGAACTAACTGGTAGATATAAGAGCGAGAGAATCTCTCTTCCAGCAATTGCATTGACTACTGATACTTCAGCGCTTACTGCAATTGGTAATGACTATGGATATGATGAAGTTTTTGCAAGACAGCTTAGTGGCGTAGGAAATAGCGGAGATTTGCTAATAGGTATAAGTACAAGCGGTAATAGCAAAAATGTATTAAAAGCATTTGAGATTGCAAAACAAAAGGGCATTAAAACCATAGGATTAAGTGGCAGAGATGGTGGAGCAATGAATGAGTTATGCGATATAAATGTAGTTGTGCCTTCTAATGATACAGCTAGAATTCAAGAGATGCATATCTTAATAATTCACACTATTTGCGCTGTAGTAGATGGAGCGTTTTGAGTTTAAATTATATAATTTGTCTAGCTAGCTCTAATGCAAGGGCTGGCTTTAGTTCTTTCATACACTCATGAGAGCCTAGCGGACAGACTCTTTTCATACATGGCATACATGGCAAATTTAGATGTGCTAGTCTTGCTTTTGGGTTATTATATGGGCTAGTTCTAGTAAAGTTAGTTGGGCCAAATAGTGCAACTGTTGGCACCTTAAAAGCAGCTGCGATATGCATTGGTCCGCTATCATTAGTAATAAAAAGCCCAAGTCCAGCAATATAACTAGCTAACTCTTTTATACTAGTTTTACCACAAAGATTTATATGCGATATACCGCTTTTAGTCAAAATATAGCTAATCTCATCACAAATCTCTATCTCGCCATTTCCACCAAAAATCAAAATATCAAATTTATCTGCTAACTCCATAGCAACCTGAGCAAAATAGCTAGGATACCATCTTTTAGCACTTCCATATGTTGCGCCTGGATTTAGCCCTAGAGTCGGCCTAGTATAAATTTGTGGGGTAAAGCTTAACTCTATTTCATTGGTTAAAATACCAATATTAAGGGCTTTTGAACTAAAATTTAGATAATCAACTACTAAATGGTCATTTTTATTAATTGGCCTATATACTCCACTTTTTGGAGCGTGAATAAAAAATGCCAAAGCCTTTGAGGCTAGATGACTTCTAAAGCTGATAAATGCATCAAATTTAGGCTGGGATTTGGCTAATTTATATAGATATGCTAGGCGAAATTTGGATTTTTTGGACTCATCTATTATAATATCGCCAAGATTAGCAAATAGAGCTGTACTAGCCGCAGAGCCAAAAAATGTTAATTTTGTATCTTTAAAATTTGCCCTAATATTTGCAATAGCAGCACTACTCATTACCCCATCGCCAAGCCATGTTGGCAACTCAATGAATACTCTCACCAATAACCTTTAAAATTTCATTTAGATTCTTTTCAACGCTAAATTCACGTGCTAATTCGCTATTTTGCCCTGAAATCTCTAAAAGTAGATCATGATCTGTTAGCAAAAGATTTATATATTCATCTATACTTTGATCACTAGCATCCTTCATAATAAACTCACTACCTAAAATCTCACTAGCTCCATTTTGTTCAGTAGTAAAACACGCACAACCATAGCTAAGTGCTTCTAAGAGTTGATTGCTAAATGAGTTATAATGCGATGGCAAAACAAATATATCAGCTGCTTCATAGTAGTGATTCATTATAGTTTGAGATGGACGGAAAATAACTGTAACACCAAGATTTTGGGCAATTTTTCTATATTTTAAAACAGCTTTATCGCTACCGATAATAAGTGCATTTACCTTGGTCTCCAAACGACTTAAAAGCTCAATAAATTCCCTAGCTCCATCAATCCTAAAATTATCTGATACAAATAGTATAATTGGCAATTCCATATTAAGCCCAAGCTCATTACATAAACGCATCTTGGCTCTGCCTTTTTGGATTTGAATTGGAGGCGTGATTCCTGGATAAATGGTAACTAATTTATTTGGGTCTAGATTATAAACAGTCTCTAATCCAAAGCGAGTTAGATTTGAATTTGCTATAATTTTAGTAGCGTTTTGGACGCATTTTTTCTCAATTTGACCAGCGATAAAATTTGAAAAGCTTAAAAACCAAAATTTATAAAGCTTTTTATAAATTTTTTGTACGCCATCACTAGCTAAATATATATCAGCACTATCAAATCTATCTAAACAGATATAAAACTCATTGCCTTTTTGCTTTTTGGCTATATTATTGATTTTAAGCGACCCCAGTAGGCTAGTTTTAACTTTAATGCCACTATAATTTTTAGATATAGTAGTATATTTAAGCGAATTTAAAGCAACTTTTAAGCGCTCGATAAACCTCTGATTTTTGCTAGAAAAGCTTATTTCTAAGATTGATATATTTTTCATTTTTTGATTTTAACATAGCTAGGCTTATAAATTGGTTTATTTATTTAAATTTTGTTGACTTTGTGTAATAAAATGGTTTTTTATTTCATTTTTTATCCAGTTAATATCTAAACTATTTAAGCATTCACTCACACCAGAATTATTGCACCCTTCTAGACCGCATGGGACGCACTTTAAATTATTTTGAATTACAGTGTGAATACCCATTTTTTGAATCCCGCCTTTGCTTTGATAGAGGCTTTTGGATTTTGAATTATCCCATGGACCCCAAGCAGATGTATAACTAGGCCCAAAAATAGCTATACACGGCACATCATTGGCTGCAGCCATATGCATTATAGCAGTATCAGTACCGATATATAGCTTTGATTTAGAGCTTAAAAATGCCACTTCATCTAAGCTTAAATTTCCCATAAATACAATTGGGTTTGAGCTACAAAGTGATAAGATATTTTTCATTTTGCTTATCTCATTTGGATTTTTATCACAGGTTAGCACAACTCTTTTATCTAGCTCAATTTCGCAAAAATCAATAATTTTAGCTACTGCTTCATTGCTTAAACACTTATAATCAAACCTAGCCATAGGATGAATATGGATAAAATAATCTGGCAAATTTAAATCATAATTATTAAAATATAAATTTACTTTAGTAGTGATAATATCTTTACCCAAAGCATTAATGGCAGATAAATTTTGCATTACGATATGGCCGTTTGATTTGGATTCGTGAGTTATGAGTTTGTTTAGAATTTGGTTTGTGCCTTTGCGTGATACTATAGTTTTAGCTCCGCTAAATTTAGCTAAGAATATCCCACGATCGCTAGTTTCAGTATTTATTACTATATCAAATTTCTCTTTTCTTAACTCTAAGGCGTATTTTAACTCAAGCCAAATTCGCTTAAATATATTAGATTTTTTAATAGTGCCTCTATCATAGATATGGATTTTATCAATTTGTGGATTATTTTGTATTACTGCTTGAGTTCCTTGATTTAAAGCAAAGTGTATAGAAGCATTAGGATAATGGGTTTTAAGATTAGCAACTAATGGCGTAGTTAAAAGCACATCGCCTATAAATCTAAATTTAATAATTAAAATTTTCATTTGTAAATCTCTGGGTAGAACTGTTTAAATTTCTTATGCATCCAAAAGTACTCATCTGGCTTGCTTTTTATCATATCTTGAGTAGCGCTACTTTGGGCTTGTGTGGCTTGTTTGATTTTATCGCCATTTAGTTGATTGATATCTATTGGGTCATAAAAGATAATCTCATTTTTATCGCCAACTCTTTTGATAAAAGCTGGGATTATTATTGCATTAAGCTTAGCAGCAAAGATACTAGCAGCATGTGTGTGTGAGATACGATTAGAAAAAAACTCACACTCTACTCCATCTCTAATATCTACATTTTGATCAACTAAAATACCAAGAAGTCTTCTATTTTGCAATGCTTTCATAATCGCTCTTGCACCACCACTTTTAGGAATTACTTCTATATTAAATCTACTTCTATTTTTGCTTAAAATTCTATCCATCACAGGACTATCAAGGTTTCTGCCTACAATGCTTACAGGGCCAAATTTAGCTGCCATCGCAAGGCTAAAAAGCTCCCAATTGCCATAATGTGCAGTGGTGATGATAATTGGACGATCTTTGAATTTATCTAAAATTTGAGCATTTTTAAATTCAACTTTAGATAAAATTTGCTCTTTTGTGCTATTTTGATTGCGTAAAAACTCCACGCCAAAGTGAGCAAAATTGCGATAAGTTTGCAAAATAATCTCTTCTATATTCTCAAATTTACACATTTTTAGATTGATTCGCATTATATTTGTATGTTTTTTATCAAATTTGTAAAAGCCTTTTGCAAGTAGATCAAAAAATATATTTTGAATAGCTTTTGGAGTGTAGATTGCGATAAATCTAAGCATATAATATAGCCATAAATATAAAAAATCAACCATTTAAAAGCTCAGAATTTAAAATATTTTTTGCTAAATTTGCTATATTAATTGGTGATATCTCATTTATGCAGTAATCGCTCTTATCTATATTTCTTGCATCGATTTTTTTGCCTGTATCAATAGTATGATTTATAGGCGTGATAAAGCTATTTCTATGGCTTGGTCGATTTCCAAAAAGAGTGATACTAGCTCTATTTTGAGCCCAAGCTAGATGAGTTATACCGCTATCATTGCCAATTACAAGTCCTACGTTTTGCATAAAATCTATTACCTTAGATAAACTCATAGGACTAAGTACTTTAGCATGGGTATTATAAGCAATTTTACTAGCAAGTTCATACTCTTTAGCATTTGCTGATATGATATTAATCTCATAATCTTTTAGCAAATTTATAACTTCATTAAACTTATCATAGCATTTGCTCATTTCGCTTGCAAATGGTGCTATTAAAATAGTTTTAGATGGTTTAGGCTTTATATTTGAGATGAAACAAGCAGATTTTTGCTTGATATCATTATCATTAAAGCTAAAGCCCAAAGCAGCGCTAGCAAGAGCTAAATTTCGCCTTATAATATTCTCATTATAATCAATTTTAAACTTACTCTTATAAAATATAGAAGCTAACGGTTCTTTTATGCTATTTTTATCAAACCCAGCTATATTGCTACCTAAAACTTTAGCTACAAGGGCTGATTTTATAAGGCCTTGAAAATCTATAATAAGATCAAAATGATTACTAAATTCTCTAAGAATTTTAAAACTTTTAATAAATTTTTTATCCTTTAAAGGAAGTGTGATAACATCAACGCCATCTAAAAGATGAACAATACTACTAAATTTTTCATCTACAAACCAGCTAATTTTAGCATCTTTAAAATGCTTTTTGATAAATTGCACAACAATGCTTGTATGAACTATATCACCAAGGGCTGAGAGTCTAATAATTGCTATTTTCAACTAATTTTCCAAGATTTTTTGCTATTATTTTATCTAAATTTGATTAAAAGTTGGTAATTTATGAGCGGTTATATATGTGTATTTGATTGTGAGACTGTGCCTGATTGTGATTCTTTAAGAGAGGCTTATGGTTATGAAGGTGATGATAAGAGCGTAGCACAAATGGCACTTGAGGCGCAAAAAGAGCAAAGTGGAAGTGAGTTTTTGCCAGTTTGTTTTCATAAAGTAGTAACTATTAGTGCAGTAATAGCTGATGAGTTTGGTAGATTTAAAAGAGTATCTACGATTGCTGGAGATAGTGAAGAGAAAAAAATAGCTGAATTTATTAAATTTATAAATGAGCATAATCCTAGACTTGTAAGTTATAATGGTAGAGGCTTTGATCTACCTATGCTGATGATAAGAGCGATGCGTTATAATATAGAAGCTAGTGAGTATTTTAACACCAATGATAGGGCTAATGGCAAGGATAAATGGTGCAATTATAGAAGTAGGTATGATGGAGTTTTTCATCTTGATTTGCTTGATCATATTAGCGATTTTAAGGCTGTAAGCGGGCTAAAGCTAGATCTACTTTGTGCTAGTTTAAATCTGCCTGGTAAATATGATATTTGTGGCGATGAGGTAATGAACTTATACTATAATGGAGAGCAAGATAAAATTGATGAATATTGTGAATCTGATACGCTAAATACATATTGGTTATTTTTAAAATATGAATTATTGCGTGGCAGGTTAAATTTAGATGATTATGCTAATTATTTAAGCTTGATGAATGAGTATCTAAACACCCAAAAATCAGATATGAGTTATAGCATAGTATTTGATAGATATATAAAAAATGAACTTGATAGATTAGGGCGTAGATGATTAGGATATGTTTATTAATTTGGCTAGTTTGTTCTAGTGCTTTTTCTTCTGTAATGCTTCTTAAAGAGTATAAAGATGAAAATCTAACCGGATGGATGATGAGCGAAAAATATGATGGTGTGCGTGCTATTTGGGATGGCAAGGAGTTAAAAAGTCGTAATGGTAATATAATTAATGCACCATCTAGCTTTATAGCTCAATTGCCAGATTTTGCACTTGATGGAGAGCTGTGGAGCAATAGAGGAGAGTTTGAGCTAATCGCTTCTATAGTACTAGATAAAAATCCCGATATTAAAGCATGGCAAAATATTAAGTATATGGTATTTGATCTACCCAAATTTGATGGAAATTTAAGTGATAAAATGGCCTATTTAGAAGAGTTTTTAAGCCTAAATCCAAGTAGTTTTATAAAAGTTGTAAAGCAAACTTATATTCAAAACAATTTCCATGCTTTTGCCTTTTTAGATGAGATTGTAAGCAAAGGTGGCGAAGGTATAGTAGTTCGTGATCCAAATGCATCATATATAAGTGGCCGAAGCGATAAAATACTAAAATTAAAAAAGTGGAATGATAGTGAGTGTCAAATAGTAGCTATAAATAATGGTAAAGGTAAGTATAAAGGTGCTATGGGTTCAGTAGATTGTGTAGATATTTTTAGTAAAATTAAATTTAAAATTGGATCTGGATTTAGTGATGAAATACGAAAAAATCCCCCAAAAATAGGCACCATAATCACATATAAATTTCAAAATCTAACCAATAATAATAAGCCAAGATTTCCAGTATTTTTACGAATTAAAAGAGGTGAATAGATGAAAAAAATTATATTTTTATGCGTATTGATCGTTAGCTTAAATGCGCTAATACTATATGAGCCAAAAACAAAAGAGCAAAAAGAGGGCTACAGATATGGTCAGACGATGCGAATGCTAGGTATGGGCAAATGGGAGTGTGATAGGAAATTTAAAAATATCGATAATGAAAAACTAGAGTGGTGCGAGTATGGTTGGGTTGATAAAAGTGAGGAGATAGATGCTAGAAAGCTTGATTAATGGTATAAAGCTTGTCAATTTTACTAGCTTAGATACTAAAGAGATAAAGATGATTTATAATTGGCGAAACAACCCTAAAATTGCTAGATATATGATAAATAAAAGTATAGAGTGGAATGAGCATATAAGATTTATAGATACTCTTAGTAGTTGTAATGATAAAATATATTTTTTAGCTTATAAAGATGATTTAACAATTGGAGTGATCTCATTTGTAAATATCTCTAAAAGCTCTTGCGAATTTGGGATATATGCTAGTCCAGATTTGCGTGGTATGGGAGATTTACTTATGGAAGTGGTTATAGATTATGCGTTTAATAGGCTGTGTGTTAAAGAGATTTTGGCTAAAGCTTTTATAGATAATTTAAGAGCTATAACGCTTTATAAAAAATTTGAATTTAATATAATTAAAAAGGATAAAGATATGGTATATTTTAGTCGTAAAAAAGATAACATTTAATATAAGATCTCTTTGCCAAAAAAGACTTTTAGCATAATCTAATCCAATAAATTAAATAAAAGTCAAATTTATAGCCAAGATAGGAGTTAAATTGGCTATAATATTGCAAATTTAAGGAGTAGAAATGAATATTTTGATAACCGGTGGTGCTGGATATATTGGTTCGCATGTATTAAAGGCTTTATTAGAGCGTGCAGCTGATAAGATAACTGTAATTGATAATTTTTATAGTGGTTCGCAAGATGCATTAGTAGCGCTTGAGAGTGTAGGCAAATTTGATTTTATCAAATGCGATTTAGCTGATACTGCTCATCTTAAAGAGATTTTTGCTTCGCATAAATTTGATGCTATTATACATTTTGCTGCGTATATAGAGGTGTTTGAGAGTATGCAAAATCCATTAAAATACTATCTAAACAATACTGCAAATACAGCAAATCTTATTAATCTTGCGGTGGAATTTGGCGTAGAGAAGTTTATATTTAGCTCTACAGCTGCAACTTATGGTGAGCCAAAAGATGGAGTAGTATGTGAAAATAGCCCACAAAATCCTATAAATCCATATGGCACATCAAAGCTAATGAGTGAGCAAATTTTAAAAGACGCAGCCGCTGCAAATAGCAAATTTAAGTATGGGATTTTAAGATATTTTAATGTTGCAGGAGCTTCAAGCGACTCTTTAATCGGTCAAAACTATCCAAACGCAACTCATTTAATTAAAGTTGCTACACAAACAATAACTGGCAAAAGAGCAAATATGAGTATTTTTGGGCGTGATTATGATACTAAAGATGGGACTTGTATTAGAGATTATATTCATATCGAAGACCTTGCTAGTGCACATTTATCGGTTTTGGATTATTTAAATAGCAATGATAGTGATATCTTTAATGTCGGATATGGGCATGGATTTAGCGTACTTGAGGTTATAAATACTGCTAAGAAAATAAGCGGTGTGGATTTTGAAGTAATAGATGCGCCAAGACGCTTAGGCGATCCTGCTGTGCTTATAGCAGATTCATCTAAACTTAGAAATCTTACATCTTGGAAGCCTAAAAAGGATAATCTAGAGACTATAATCGCCTCAGCACTTGCATGGGAGAAAAAGATTTAAATTTGTTATATATTGCGATCTTGCTTGCAAAAGTGATAAATAATTTTAAATTTTTAGCTCCAGCAAAGTTGGAGCTAAATCTCAAATAACATATAATTAATGGCTTTACCATCTTTGTGATAAAAATAAATTTTTATCTATTTTCTAGCTAAATTTGGCTATGATTCTAGCCAAATTTAGTATTTAATGATTAATTACAACCGCAATGTCCGCAGCAACTAGCTACTGGATGAAGCTCATCGATGTAGAATTTAACTGAGTTTAATCCCTCTTTTTTCGCCCATTCATAAGCTGTGCTTACAAAATCCCAATTGATATTTTCATAGAATTTCTCTAAATACGCTGGGCGAGCATTGCGATTATCAATGTAATATGCGTGCTCCCATACATCTACTACAAGTAGTGGCACTAATCCATCAGTTACTGGAGTAGCTGCGTTTGAAGTATTTTTAATCTCAAGTTTGCTTGTGTTTGGGTTATAAACTAGCCATGTCCAGCCAGAGCCAAATAGAGTTGTAGCAGAGCTGATAAATTCAGCTTTAAAATCATTAAAATCACTATTTAAAGCTGCTTCTAATTCGCTACTTTTGTCACTTTTTTTAGCTATACAATCCCAGTAAAAATCATGATTATACACTTGTGCAGCATTATTAAATAATCCGCCTTGTGAGCTTACAAGTACATCATACAAACTAGCTTTAGCTAGGTCGCTATCTTTTGTTAGATTATTATAGTTATTTACATATGTTTGGTGGTGTTTGCCGTGGTGATAATCACAGGCTTCTTTACTCACTACTGCGTTGGAATTTGGGTCAAATGGTAGGTTTCTTAACTCTAACATATTTTATCCTTTGGTTAAATTTGAGATTTGAAATTATAGCCTAAAATATTAAATAAGAGTATAAAACTCTTAAATAAATTTACAAATATTGCGAAATTTAAATATCACAACTCTTTTATAGTATCAATAAACTCATCTATTAGCAAAGAGCCTTCAATTTTACTATTTTCAAATACCATAAAATAAAAGTATTTATCCCCAGCCTTATCAGCCCACTTTGAGCCTAATTTGAGCTTTGTCTTGCTATCATCATTTGTTCTATCATCGCCTTTTACTTCTACCATTATGATATTTTCATTTTCGGTGCAAATTATAAAATCTGGGTAATGATTGATAAAAGCATTTATACAAAATCCAGGTTTCATATCTTTATTTCTATGCCACCATTTTATGTTATCTAGTGATACGATTTCGGTTAAAAGCCTATTTTCTAGTGAGTTTAAATTATCTATTTCTTCTTCATATAGGGATTTATCGCGCAAAGAGCTTAGTTTAGAAGCTTGTATTGTTGGCTCAAAACTAAAGGTATTTTCTATTTTAATATTGCCTTTATTTAGCAAATCATAAAATACTTTTTCTCTATATTCACTTTTTAACTCTTTAATTTTATTTTTTATTTTTATTGTGTATGCGTCTATTTCATCTAATAATTTTGCTTTTCTTTCATCGCTTAGATTATTTACTATACGCTCTATATAGTTTTTTAAATCATTTTCGTTTAAAGCATTATCATTTCTTAGCTTATCAAAAATCAAATTTATACTTTGGCGAATTCTAGTTTCATCATTTGTTGTTTTTAGATATTGCTTAAAATACTCTCTTTGCATTTGTGATACTTTTTTATATTTTGGCAAATTATCATCTTTGCTTAAATCTACTTCAAAAATACTGCCTTCTGCTAAGTCAAAATTGATTTGTATATCCTTGTCTGCTAATTTAAAATCTTTTTCCAAATCTTCTTTTTCTAGCACCTTACTATTTAATTCTTCAAATAAAATAGAGCCACTAGGCAAAAGCTTTACAAATTGAGGTATTTTTTCTACTTCAAATTTTATCTTACTAGCTTTAACTTCTAAATCTCCAAAATAATCCAAATTTGATGAAGTCTTCTCTACTTCTTTATCGTATTCATTAGCCTGTGTTTTAGCATTTTTGAGTATATCGTTAGTTTTATTTCCTAACTCTATATTTTTTGCGATATTTTGGGTATTAACATCAGCAGATAAAAACTCACTATTTTTGTCTCCATCGCTATCATTTTCATTGTTAGCATATTCAAGGATATCTTTTAGCTCTTGTGGCTTTTCTGCCATCTCTTCTAGCTCTCTAAAATCCTTTTGCCTATAATCATCTTTGCTAAACCCAGCTCCATTTAATCCAGCTATCACACTTTTAGCGGTTCTTTCAAAGTCATTTGAGCAAGTAAGCACATAGCTTACATTTAATTCTTGATTTGTGTATTTTCTAGCGTTTGGCTGCCTTAACACCCTACCTATTAGCTGTTCTACATCAGCAGTAGAGTTTTTATTAGCAATACTAGCTAAAATATACGCATAAGGACAATCCCAGCCTTCTTTTAGCGCATTTATAGTGATGATATAGCGTATCTTACAATCTTTATGTGATAAATCAATTCCATTTAACTCATTGATTTTGGCAGTTTTTATAGCTATTTGCTCTTTTTCTATACCTATATTTACTAGCTTATTTTTTAGTTTCTCAAAAGTATGCGCATCTTCATTTGCTCCACTTTGTGCTTGAAATAGCACTATTGGGCGTAAATTAGAATTTTCATTTTTTGCTATTGCTTCTAGTCTATTTTGTAAGCTTATTGCATTTTCTATGACACTTGCCACATTTACAAAGTTACATAAAAATACTGGTAGTTTTACCATATTTTCTTGTTTTAGCTCCATAGCGTTTGTGTAGTGTATGATATTTGAGCTATCCTTTGGTGTGGCAGTAAGCTCATAAATAAAACTAGCGTTTAAATTTTCAAGCATTTCAATGCTTAAATCACTCTTTGCGTTGTGGCTCTCATCTACTATCACTATTGGCTTAAAGTTTCTTATTACATTTATTACGCTTAATTTTTCTACATCTTCTAAATTTTCTCTATCATCTAAAAAACTATCAAAATCAAGCAAAGAGCCATTTTGTTGATACATTTTGCGTATTTCTTTATTGTTTATTCTTAGACTAGCAAAGCTTAAAATTGCGATATTTAGGCTTTTTAGATTACTTTTATTTAGCTTAGTTAGTAAATCATTTGAGCTAAAAATTTCTACATCGCTATTAAAATCAGCGTTTAAACGCTCTCTATAAGGGTGTTTAGGGTTTTTTAGATTTTTTAGGGTTTGAGTTAGTATTGCCTCGCTTGGCACTAGCCATATCACAAATATTTTATCTATTTTTGATACTACATCGCTTATTACTTTTATGCTAGCACAAGCTATAAAAGTCTTACCGCCACCAGTTGGCACTTTAGCACAAACATTTGGCACGGCTTTTATTTTGTCGTGGTATTTACCAGCATTTACACCCATGTCTTGCCAGTATTTATTCCAGCCTTCTTTTATACCATAGCTATCTAAACACTCCAAATAGCTTTTTAAATCATTTATAGCCTTTTTTTGATATGATTTTAGCTCCATTTTTATACCTTTTTAATATCTCTTGGAATTTTTTTGAAAGTTATATTGTATTTCATCATAGTCTCATCACTAAGCACACATACATCAGCATAAATCACATAACTACTAGCCTTTTTTAACTTTGCTAAATACTCAAAATCTAGTGTAGTTATTTCATCTTTTTTGTAGATAAAATAATAAGCCACTCCATTACACTCACCTAAAAAATCGCTATCATTTTGTTCGCATTTTTCTTTTGTCTCGCTAAAATAGATATATTCTCTTATTTTTTCTATGCTTATGTTTTCATTTAGATTGCCATTTTCTAGCAGCAGCCTATCTCCAAGCTCATAAAAGCTAAAATCCCCACCAGTAGCGGAATTCTCTGGCTCTTTGCCATAGCCTTTTATCACTCTTCTTACACGCTCAGCTGTGATATTCTCAGCATAGTCTTCCATTTCTACTAAAATGAATTTTCTATTTCCACCATCTTTTTTATTTAGCTCTAAAACTGCATGAGCAGTAGTGCCAGAACCAGCAAAACTATCTAGGATAATGGAATTTTTATCGGTAGCTAATTCTAGAAGTTTTTGTATTAGACTTTTTGGTTTTGGTGTATCAAAAATTTTATTTTCAAAAATAGATTGAATTTCTTTCGTAGCGTCAGTCGTTGTGCCAAATTCTGTAAAAATTGTGCGAGTTTTGATTATCTTTTCATCAACTTCATCAAAATAAATAACTTCATAAGGTGTTAAACGACCTTTTGAATTTTCTTGCCAAAAAATGTGATTTTCATCCAAATTTTCAGGCTTTTTACGCCAACAGCCATCATTACCATTTGGGGCAATAGGATAAAAATCATTGCCATTTGGGTCTTTTATAGGATAGTAAAGAGTTGGTCTATCTGTTCTTAATGAATGGTTACCCCATTTTTCAAGTTTTAAAATTTTTGCTTTTCTACCATTTATTATTTTTGGGAATTCATTTGCTTCGTATTTTTCAGTAGTATTTTTAATTTGCCAAGTTGCTTTTTTGTAGCATAAAATATATTCGTGTTCTCTAGCAAAATTTTCTGAGTCTTGTGAGCCACCTTTTTTCTTTTGCCAAATTATGTTGGCAACGCACCCCCCCCCATAACTTCATCGCACAGCAATTTTAAATTTGCCATTTCATTATCATCTATGCTGATAAAAATCACGCCATCATCGCTTAAAAGTCTGTGAAGTAGCTTTAATCGTGGCAGCATCATACAAAGCCATTTATCGTGGCGAGAGAGGTCGTCCTTTGCTACTACTTCGCCTAGCCATTTTTTAATTTTTGGGCTATTGACATTGTCGTTATATACCCAGTTTTCATTGCCGGTGTTATATGGCGGGTCTATGTAAATGCATTTAATTTTATTTTCGTATTGTGGCAAAAGGGCTTTTAGAGCAAGTAGATTATCGCCTTTGATTATCATATTTTCGCTTGTATCATTTTTAGAATTAAAAGTATATTTTTTCTCTAGCGTGTGATAAGGTGGATTGTATCTTAAAACCTCATCTTTTCCTATCCAATTTAAAGATGGCATATTACTCCTTTTTTTATCTCTGTTCTGTTCCATCAAGCAATGGGACAAATACACACTCATCTAAAATTTTGCTAATGATTTGGCCATTTGATTTTTTGTATTGTGTGGGGATGATTTTGTCTATATTTGCTATGATTTTTAGAGTCTCGATACTCATCTTGATAAACTCATCAAATTTATCTATATTTTGGTTTATAAATTTAAACTCATCAAAATAGCGATAAATTATATTTTTATATAGATCAGCGGATATTAAATTTCGTTTTCTAGGCTTAAAGGTCGGTAGCGATAAATTCTTATAATTTATCGCTAAATTTCTCCACTTATTGCTTTTCATAAAATTATAATTTCACTCTTAAAATCTAATCCCCGCCCTAATAGCAGTATTTATACTATGTGTATCTTTGGTTATCTCGCTTGAGACTAAAAAGTTTATAAATTTATTACCCTTTTCGATATTAGCATCAGCACCAAAATAGACACTATCGGTATTTAGCTTAGTTGTTTGTGTCCAAAGATTATTTTTAGCATCTACAAAATACTCTGTACTACTAAAACTATCGCTATTTAATCGCCTTGTATAAAAAGCAAAGCCATTTAAAGTAGCAAAAAGATTGTTTTGGGTAGCGATATTGTAAGCTATATTGCCACCTAGACTTAAATTTAAGCTATTTATAGATATATCTTTATACCCCTTAGCCAAGATAGCGCCACTCTCTTCAAATCCATCTTGCTTAGTATATATATAATTTAGCATAGATATCGGCGTCCAAACAAAGCTATCATTTATCTCAAAATCTTTTGATAGACCAAGCCCAGTTGAGACAAAATAGCTATTATAATCGGCTTTTAGCTCATCACTTGAGGTTAGGATATAACGACTAGTATCATTAAATCCTATACCGACATCCACGCTAGCTATTAAATTAAAATCGCCAAAATCTTTTAAACCAGCTAAACCTACAGATATTAACTTGCTTGTGATATCTGAGAATCCATAATCCCCTTTTTGGTGAGAATAGTTCAAAAACGCACCCAATTTCACATCATCGCTTACCCATTTGTTGGTACCTAAATTCACAGAATATGTATCGATATTATAGTCATCGCCTTTAAAATATGAGTATGAAACCCTACTGAAAATCTCGCTTTTACTCAAAGCTGCGTTATAACTCTCTAAGATATCATAGACCATACTATCAGTCATATCGCTATTTATGAGAGCTAATTTCGAATTCTTAGCTATAGTAGCGACCTTTGTAGCGCCACTTTGAAGAGTTGCAAATGGCAATGTTTGTTGTCCTAAAGTTCTACCTGTGAAGGTCGCAGCTTCTCCTGCGGATCTTGAGATATCTTTTGAATTTACACTTGATAGAATTTCTTTTTTACGATTATTGCTTGTTGTATCTAATTCTCCAAAGAATTGTTGATATTTTGGGCTTAAATTCGCTGAATTTCTAATCTGTATCAATGACTTAGATACTGCCAAGTTTGTCGCTTGTGAAGAGTTTGTAGGTTTATAGGCATCTTCTTTTATTTCTACTATTATAGTGTTGCTATTGCCAGAATTGTTATTTTGGTTACCGGAATTGTTGTTTTGGTTACCAGATTGGTTACCGGAATTGTTGTTTTGGTTACCAGATTGGTTACCAGATTGGTTACCAGAATTGTTGTTTTGATTGCCAGATTGGTTTCCAGATTGGTTACCAGAATTGTTGTTTTGATTGCCAGATTGGTTTCCAGATTGGTTGCCAGAATTGTTGTTTTGGTTACCGGATTGGTTACCAGAATTATTATTTTGGTTTCCAGATTGATTTCCAGATTGGTTGCCGGAATTGTTGCCAGAATTGTTGTTTTGATTTCCAGATTGGTTGCCGGAATTGTTATTTTGGTTTCCAGAATTGTTGGTATTTTCACTTGATATTATTGTGTTATTATCTTTTAGTTTAAAATTTAAAGTGCTTGTACCTAGGACTGAGATATTAGTAAATTTATCTAGATTTCCATTCTCACTAAGCTTATCAAAATCAATTTTAATCTCTTGCCCAGTTTTGAAAAACTCCCCACTAAGCGGGATATAAACCAAATTTCCGCCCTTGATATCATAGTTTGTAGCGATGATATCTGAGTTTGCTTGGTTATTAAAATTTATGTGTAGGCTTGCGTTTTGATTTTGGGTATATGTGCCATTTACATTTAAAACGCCGATTTGCCCCGCTCCACCAGGCATCACAATACCGCTTTCATTTATGAGATTTTTGGCTATGGTTCCAGTTCCGCTTATCAAACCACGATTTCTAGCATAGACATCGCCACCAGTGAGCATGCCAATTATTCTAGCCTCACCGCCATTGATAGCGTATAAATTTTGTTTGGCGTTAGTTTCGCCTGATATTAGGATTTGACCGCCATTATCAGCATAGAGAGCTGAATTCTCCGCTGTTACTCTATCAAATTCCAAAATCCCGCCACGAGCTATCGTAGGGCCAAAATAGTTTAGAGTATTTTGGCTAAATGTCAAAGTCCCATCGCCAGTTTTTATAAATCCAGCTTGTAGAGTAGATAAATTCACATTTACTCTATCATCGCTTTTAAGGGAGTTTGTAGCGTCATTTAGATGGTATTTATCATCCCATTTTATCTCATCTATACTGTTTGTGAAGGTGCCATTTAGCCCATTTGTATCGATGGTGTAAAATCCATAATATTTATTATCAAAGCTCTCTATATCACTAGGATTTAGGCGATTTATATTTAGTGCTGCTAAGCCATTTAGAGCCTTACTAGCATCCAAGATACCACTACCTATGAAATCTTCTTTGCTTAGTTTCATCACTGCTACTGAATTTGCTTTGAGACCACTGCTAGCATCGGCATCGCTTTTTAACAAATGTTCTATTATATAGTTTGCTATGGTTTCATCATTTTGGCTTGATTTAAATCCAGCTGCTACTAAATCTTTTTTTACTTGTTCCCAGTCTATACCGCTACCATTTGTTGGCACTTCATGACCAATATAAAAAATGCTATAAAATTCAGACGAGCCAGTTTTGCCGACATTTTTGGTTACTACCAATTTTGGAGTCTCTACATTTTTATTAGCCGTAGTTAGCAAGATATCGCCGATTTGTGAGCCATTTAAAAATGGAAACTTCTGCTCTACCAAAGCTGCCACCCCACTCACAAGCGGCGCAGCAAAGCTAGTCCCAGAATCTGTGATAGTAGTGGTTAGGTCTGTTTGCTCTTTATATCCATTATTAGCATCATAATATGTATAGCCATATCTACCATTAGCTGTTACTATGTTTTGAGCCGGCGCCATAATACCATAAAGCGAGGCTGATCCAGCAAAAAAATTGCTATAAGTATAGATCCCTTGCTTATTAATTAGCTCATTTAGGATTATTCCGCTTTTTTTATTGCCTGTGCCTTGGCTCCATTTATCGGCTGCGGCTTTCCACTCATCATCAGTGATTCCACCGATTGTTATCTTATCATCTTGGATAGTGATTTTATCAGCGTTCAAGCCCCCAACAGCCAAAAGCCCACGATAGCTCTCATCATAACTTGGCAAAACAGAATTCGCCCTAGGTGAGCTAAAACCATCATTTCCTACGCCAACGATATTTAATATTCCTTGCTCTTTAGATAGTTCGGCCAAGGCTTGAGCCCTTTGCAAACTTATATCACTTTGTGTGAGCTTTTGGAATTCATCATAGCTTATAGCACTGCCATTTTGGCTATTTGGGGCTATAGCCTCTAGACCATTGCCCCATTTGCGATTTATAAGAGCAAATCCATTGCTAACATAGCTATGATTTATCACCTTTACGCCACTATCTATCATCTTTTGGACATCGGCTTTTATATCGCCTGTGTATAATGGGCTTGGATTTAGATATGCTAGGCCATAAAATGTCGCACCATTTGCCACGCCCATTAGATCGCTACTATTACCCACTATGAGAGATGATACTTGAGTGCCATGAAGCATAGTGATCTTATCACCACCAGCGAAGCGATCTGGGTCTATGCTGTTATTTATCGAATTTATCAATTTATTTTGGATTATTGGATTTTTGGTATTAAAGACGCTATCTACAACGCCGACCACCACGCCAGTGCCATCTATATTTGGATTTTCTACTTTGGCATTATGGAGATTTATAACGCTATAAACCTTATCATTGGCCTGTGCTAGGGAATTTGTAGCTGATAATAAAACAGAAGCACAAACTAATGATAGCGTGATTTTTGAGATTTTTTTCACAAATTTTCCTTAAAAATATGATAAATAATTTTGCCTAATAATTAAAATTATCACTTTTTATCACTTTAAATTCGCTTAAATTCATTTAAATTACATTAAAAATTATAAATTTTTAAACCACTATAGCTCAAATATCCAAAATATGATTTTTCATTTAAATAATTTTAAAATATTAAAAATATATAATAATCAAAACTAATAAGGAGATAAAATGAATGTAAATAATACCCAAAAAAATATTGAGAAAAAAAATAAAGAAACATCTCGTATGATTACTCGTGAAGAGTTTGAAAAAACTAGACAATATGGATTAGAAAAACTAAAAGACCCAGAAATTAGAGCCGTATTTATGCGTTTAAAAGATAAATAATGTATTATTTTGATTTGCGATGTGCTATTGATTTTCACGATGATATAATTCGTGAAATAGGTGGTTTAGAAGGATATAATAAAACTCAAATAGGATACCTAAATTCAGCATTAGATCAGATACAAAATGATGATTATTATCCAACTTTTTTTGATAAAATGGCTCATATAATTTTTTCTTGTGTAAAATTTCATCCTTTTTTAGATGGCAACAAAAGAACTGCAATTTATCTTGGTTGTCATTTTGCTAAAGTAAATGGCTTAGATTGTCCAAATCGATATTATACCAAAATGGAACATGTAGTTGTTAAGATTGCCGAAGATTACATATCAAAAGATGATTTAAAAGATATTCTTTCTGTAATTCTCGCTTAAAAATCTCCTAAACAAAGAAATAAGCAATGAAATCAAAAGAAGGGCTTTTAGAGTAGATTATCCCCTTTTGATTATCATAATATCACTATTTTTAGCATTAAAAGTATATTTTTTCTCTAGCGTGTGATAAGGTGGATTGTATCTTAAAACCTCATCTTTTCCTATCCAATTTAAAGATGGCATATTACTCCTTTTTTTATCTCTGCTCTGTTCCATCAAGCAATGGGACAAATACACACTCATCTAAAATTTTGCTAATGATTTGGCCATTTGATTTTTTGTATTGTGTGATATATTGTTTATTATCTTTAGCTACTGGTGCGACCAAAATTCCATCATCTTTAAGCTGGCCAAATAGCCTATCAGGCACACTTTGACAAAAACAACTAAGTATAATCCTATCATAAGGCGCATAGCTTCGCCAACCTAAATTCCCATCATCAAATCGTATAAATACATTATTTATCCCTAAATTTTTCATCAAAGATTTAGCCGAATTTGCCAACGTCTCAATCCTCTCCACACTAAAAACACGCCTTGCGATCTTAGCCAAAATCGCCGCTTGATATCCGCTACCGCAGCCAATCTCTAGTATATTATCGCAATTTTCGGCCTCTAGTGCCATTGTCATCTTAGCTACAGTTAGCGGTGAACTAATCCACTGATTTGAACCAATTGGATGCGCATCAAGCTTAAAAGCATTGATAGATACCGGCACAAAAGGCGTCCTAGGCGTACTGCTAAAGGCCTTATAAACCAAGGGGCTAAGTTCTACTAAATTTGCTATCTCATCGCTCATTTTTTGACATTTTGCTGCTTCTAAACTACTCATCATCTATCCATTTTCTAAATTTTTTAATCAAATTAATATCAAATTTAGCCACATCTGCCTTGCTACCATCAGGGGCAAAAACTGCACTAAATTTCAAATCCACATCGCTACACGCTAAAGTGTAACAACGATTTTGCAGAGCCAAAGCCTTGCATAAAGTCTCATAATGCTCACGCCTGCTTTGCCCCCACATTGCTGGTACTAGTATAACATCAGCGCCACGCAATCTACTCCAAAGATCTATAAATCTAAGCTCAAAACAGATCAAAACGCCAACTTTTATCCCTGCTATTTCTCGTATGGAAATCTCATCTAAATTGCCAAATTTAAAAATTTTATCCTCACCATTTGGCTTAAATAATTTATATTTTCTTTGTTTAAACTCAAGCCCGTTTGAACCTAAAAGCCTAAACTCATTATACCCATCAAACTCGCAGCTATATCCTAGATATGCACCACTTTTTAAAAAATTGGCTAAATTTTCATCCAAATCCAGCCAAAACATCCTATCAAGTCTCTCATAGCCGCTCACACACAGCTCACCACAAAGCGCTAAATCCCCACTTTTAAGCGAACTAGCAAATTCGCAAAGCTCGCTAGCTCTACGAACTGCTCCTAAAGAGCTTAAAACTTGCGTTTTAAGATTAGAAATCATCAAAGCTTAGGCTACCTTTGCTATAATTTGTAACCTTGCTTTCAAAGAAATTTGATTTTTGGTCATTAAATTTAGCAAAATCATCAACCCATTTTATCGGATGAGTTACATTATATAGCTTTTTAAGCCCAATTGATGTAAGTCTATCATCTACTAAATACTTTATATATTGCTCGATTATATCATCTGTAAAGCCCATTATTTGATTTTGAGTAATATATTTACCCCATTCAATCTCTAAAGCTCCAGCCTTTTGAAACATATCATAAATTTTAGCCTCAATTTGTGGAGTAAATAGATCTGGGCTCTCCTTACGAACTGAGTTTATCATATTTTGAAATAAAAGCAAGTGAGTTATCTCATCTCTTTGGATAAACCTTATCATTTGAGCGCTTCCAAGCATCTTTCCAGCCCTTGCTAAGGCATAAATTGCTGTAAATCCACTATAGAAATATACCCCTTCTAGAATTTGATTTGCCACCATAGCTAGAAGCAGTTTCTCATCAGTTACCTCTCCGGCTAACTCTTCATAAACACTTGAAATATAATCATTTTTACGCCTTAAAACCTCATCATGCTTCTCCATCTCATATATTAAATCTGTATTGTCACAGATCGCTTCTACCATTACTGCGTAGCTTTTAGAGTGATTTGCCTCTTCATAAGCTTGACGAGCCAAAACCGCATTTATCTCAGGAGCAGTGATATATGGATTGATATTATCAGCTAGGTTATTTGTCTGAAAGCTATCCATTGAGATAAGCTGGCTCCACACTAAATCATACATACGCTTTTCAGCCGCTGTGAGATTACAAGCATAGTCACGCACATCATCAGTAGTATCAACCTCTTTTGGAAACCAAGTATTTGCCTCCATAAGATCCCAAAGTTTAAGCGCCCAAGTATATTTAGCCTTTGTGAAATTCAAAATTCCATGCGGATTACCATTAAAAATTTTACGCTCACCTAGCGTCTCATTTGATGCTGGATTATATATCTTTTTTCTATGCATTTTCTATCCTTTATCTAAATTTATAAATTAATCATACTCCTTAGCCCTAGCCCTGATATCATCAAAGCTAAATTTGCGTAAAATTTCACCATCTTTAAATACCTTAGTTAGCCAATTTTGCCTACCATTTAACTCATCAAATCTTATAGTTTTATATAGGTCATTCTCTTTAATGAGTGCTAAGCGACCTGATTTTGAGCGTTTTTTGGGATCTGTAACTGGATCTTTATATACATCTCTCCACTTTATCCCATCGCTACTTACGGCATTTACCTTCATAGCAAACCTTAGAGTATCTCTATTTAAGTGTTGAAGCAACGCCCCACCCATACCAAAGACAATATTATCGCTACTAATTTTTCTAAATTTAAGCTCATTTAAGATATCTTCTATACTTTGCGGATTTATCCCATCGCCATATATAAGCCTTATATGATCTGGCAAGACCTTATAACCTTTGGAATTTACGCTATATCCTGCTAGGCTCATCATCTTCTCTATACACTCACTAGCCATTGTTACAGGATTACCACTATCTGGGCGAAGCACCACCTTGCCACCTAGCTTTTTAACCTTATCAAAGAGTTTGCCCCACAAATCAATAGCATTTAAGGTATCATAGCTATCAATCACACAAGCAAAAATCCCATCGCCGTAGCTTTGTACCATATTCTCATAAGCTTGAAATTCCCCATCCTTGCCCCATGAAGTCATCGTGCTATGCTCGCTAGCTGGTATGCTAAATGCCGCCATATCCGCACCATAATATTTTTTGGCAAATAGCGCGCCTGTGATGGTATCAGAGCCTTTGAAATTCACCATATGAGCACTCCCACCAATACCAGCACTCTCAAAGCTACTAACCCCCCTAGCACCAAAATCATGTAAGGCAAAATCGATATTTTCAGGTGTTCCGCTCTCTTTTAAAAAATGTAAGATATTTTGCTTACAAAAGTAGCTATTAGTCGCTACAGCCACAGGATACCAAATTGAGCGCAAAATCGCCGTCTCAAAATACCCCACAAGCCACGCTAAATTCGGATCTGTATTTTTAATCTGTAAAAGGACATTTTCAGTTTGTATAATGCTACCTTCGGCCACCGCCTCTATCTCTAAAGGCAAAACCCCACCATGATGCTCTACTATATATTTCCAGCCATCTTTATTACATTTCATCCCATGTGCTTTGATAAACTCATCAGCCTCATCTATATCATCGTAGCTTATCTTTTGACTTAGATACTCCATCAAAAATATCTGTAATCCATAAAATAACAAGCGATTCCACCGCCCACCACGAGACTCAATATATGAGCTTATAAATTTAATATCTTTTGGGTATTGTAAATAGTGTGAAATTTTGTAACTATCGGTATTTAGTATTGGATTCATATCTGCCTCTTTTGTAAAATTTGGCTTGTATTTTATCAAATTTAATTTGAATTTTGGGCATAATTAACTACAAATCCACTAAATAATTAAACCAAATTTAACCAAAATAGCCACAACTGCAGCGGTGATAAGCCCAGCAAATCCCCCTGCTACCATATCATCGCTCATTACACCAAGACCGCCTTTGAGATTGCGGTCTAGCCTACCAATGATACTAGGCTTAGTAATATCTAAAATTCGAAAAAAGACAAAAGCCAAAATCACACTAATCCAGCCAAATTTATCCACCCCAAACTGCTCCCAGCTAGATAAAGCTATAGATATTGCCACCCACACACCAGCAACCTCATCAATGACTATAGAGCTATCATCGTGTGTGCCACTTTTAGCCTCATAAGAGTCAATCACGCTAATACTAGCCAAAAATAGCAATATACTAGCCATAAATAGCGTCTCAAGCCCGATATAATAATATATAGCCACGCCCGCTATACTTCCAGCCAAGCTACCCCAAGTCCCAGGTGCTGGCCTTAGTAATCCAGAGTAAAAAAATGTTACAAATAGCTTTTGCATTTTCATCCTTATGTAAGTGAAGTAGTCTGATATAAACTCATCAAATCTAGATAAAAATCATTTTGAGTGCGATCTTCTAATAACCCAACATTAGGGAATAGATCATTGCAAATTTTTTGGAAATTTTCAAATCTATTTGGAAATAGCGTGCTTAATATCATAGCTGAAATCTCCTTTCGCATTAAAATCGCAGGCGGCAAAATCCCACTAAATAAAAGCTCTTTTAGTGTATCGGATTTATACTTGATATGATGGTGTTGGCCATGCGGACAAGTCTTGATACTCACAATCGTTCTACACTGATTACAATAGACTAATTCAGGCATAACTATAAGCTCTATATCCAAATTTTTTGTTACGCTATCTAAGATTGTATTTGGTTGATTATGATCGTAAAACATTCCGATACCGCCGTGATTTTGCCCTACTACTAACTTCGTCGCACCAAAGTTATAAGCTGCTAAGCACTCCAAAACCGGATTTATATGATTGCTAAATAGATAGGTATTTTCAAAAGGCACTATAACCACACGCTCATTAGGCAAGAAATTGCTTACGAAATATTCTAAGGTTTTTAATCTCAATTTAAAATCCAAATTTCGCCTATTTTCAAGGGTACAAATCAAGAAAATTATAGTGATATCAGCCTTATCAATAGTCATTCTCACTAGCCTTTCATGAAGTCTGTGGAATGGATCAGCTGTGAGCATTAAAGCGGTTACTTTTTGATAGTTATTTTCCTTTATTCTATTTAGAACATTTTCTTTAATCTTAGCTAAATTATTATCATAAATTTCAAATTCGCCGCTAACTGCGTATTTACCTGTTTTATTATCTTCATCAAGTTCAATCTCTCTAGCAGCAAAAATACTATTATAAGGATTTTCAAGCTTATAAACAGATGAGACAACCATATGACCAACTATATTTCCATTTAGTGCAAATTCAAGTTTTTGACCCTGCTTGATAGTTCTAATTACAGCTTGATTTCGCCTACCAAATGGAGCAAAGGTATAAGCATATGGCATAGGCTCACCTCTAAAATATCCAGTTTGATAAACTGTTTTAGCCTCATTAGCATCCATAAGCCTTTTAAATTTACCTAAAATTTGATTTTTGATAAGACCTAAGGTGCCATATGTATCTTGATTGATATTTATAATATTACTTCTGTCTGTAGATATCATGCCTTTTTCTTCTTTCCCATATAGATTTACGCGATATTCCAAGTTTTTTTGATATCTCAGTATCTGGCAAGATATCTTGATATAATAAAATCATCTGCTTAACATACTCATCAATTGATAATATATCACTCATCATAGCAGCACGCGGCTCACCTAGCATCATAAAATTAAATCCTATATGATCACTTGCGCTATGAACGATAGTTGGCGTACCTCGCAAAGAATCAAGCATATTAGCCCTTGCATCTAAGCTAAGCTCATCAATATTTCTAATATATATAAAGCTATTTGGCAATAAAGCCTTAATATCAAAGCCAAGCTTAGCATCTGCAATTTTACAATTTAATCCGCTCTCTTTAGCATAACTAAAAACAAAACCATCGCTAATTTGAATTTTACTAGAGCTAATAATCAATGGTAGCTTAATCTTTTTATGGTCTAAGCTAGCTGGTTTATTAACTATCATAGCCGATTCTAGCATAATGCGGTAAGTTTCATTTAAGGTCTCATATCGCTTAAAAGACTCAAAAAATTTAATCTTTCTAACAAGCTCTTCTATCATAAATGGCTTTTGGATATAATCACTCACCCCAGCTTTAATAGGATTTAGCACGGTATCAGAGCTAATGTAGCTAATTAATAAAATTATAATTGAATTTTTGTGATTTTCTATAACCTTATAAAATTCATTAGCCCCAAAGCTAGTAGAGAGCAAAACTACATCATATTTATCATCCCTTAAAGCCTCAAATGTATGAGTAGCAATCTCACAGCTATAGCCAAATTCAGATAACTTGCTAGCGATACTTTGAGCTAGGTAAATTTCGTTTTCTACTATTAAAACTCTCATATCCTAGTCCAATCAAAATATTTTAAATTCGCATTTGCTATCACAGCTACCCCTTCGCTACGCCCTGTAAAGCCTAATTTCTCGCTTGTTGTGGCTTTGATATTTACTCTAAATCTACTTATACCCATCACACTTGCTAAGGTTTGAGCCATCTCATCTTTATATGGAGAGATTTTAGGCTTTTCACAAATGATAGTCAAATCCACATTTACAATCTCAAATCCAATAGAACGGATGAAATCCACACTCCTTTCAAGCAAAATTTTGGAGTCAATGCCTTTAAATTTCATATCATTATCTGGAAATAACTGCCCAATATCAGGTGCGCTAGCCGCCCCTAAGATCGCATCACAAAGTGCATGTATAGCTACATCGCCATCGCTATGAGCCTTAAAAGCTCTATCAAATTCTATCTTCACACCGCCTAAATTCAGATGATCGCCATCGCAAAAGGCATGGACATCAAAGCCATTACCACAAAATATATCAGATGAAGGCGGATCAAGATTTATAAGCTTCAAATCATCTTTATATGTTAGTTTCCTAGCTCTCTCATCACCAGCAACATACCATACCTTACCACAGGTAGCAGCGATAGCCGAGCTATCATCTGTGTAAATTTTATCGCTATTTAAAGCCTTTTTTAATACCGCAGTTTTGGAGAGTTGTGGGGTTTGAATTCGCTTTAACTCATCTCTATTTATATACTCACTACCATAAGCAACTGTGTCGCTGACTTTTAGAGCTGGCACGATACAATCAGCCAAATTCGCATTATCTATCAACCGCTTTATCAAAGCTTGACTTATATCCACTCTAGCTATATCACTCACCATAACATAATCGCTATTTATATGATTAAGAGCGTTTTTAAGGCTCTCTTGCCTAGTGGCGCCACCTTGGATGAATTTGATATTGGTAGCGAATTTGGACATATATTCGCACTCATTACTAACTACAATAATCTCTTTAAAATTATAATTTGAGCTTATATTTCTAGTCGCTTTTAGCCACAATGGGGTATCACCGCTGCGTAGCCACTGCTTTTTAACAGGCAGTCCAAACCTTGTAGAGCTTCCCGCACCTAGCATTATTAAAGATATATCAATCAAAATAGATCCTAAATTTAAAATTATGTTACGAAATTATACATAGTTTTAAATTTCATTTGACTGAAATTAACATAAATTTTAATCCAAATTTGGCTAGTTAATCACCAAATTATAGATATTTTAATCAAATATAAACCAAATTTACTTACAAAAGCCACTTAAAAACTATATTTAAGATATATTAAATTTAAGCTTTTTAATGTGTAATCTCTACTCAACAATATTATAAAAGCTAAATTTGTAACACAAATAGCTCAAAATAGTCTAAATTTAATGAAAAAATTATATAAATCAAATTTAAATCAACAAATTATTTAAGAGTTGTTTTGTATTTAATTAAATATTGTAAAATTCACTTTTTAAACGCTTAAAAAAGGATAATAAATGAGAAAAGAGTGGTGTCAAAAACGCCAAAACGACGCTACCCCAACTCAAATGTATTACGCCAAAAAGGGCATAATCACTGAAGAGATGGAGTATGTAGCCAAGATAGAAAAGCTTCAAGCAACCCAAATTCGAGACCTAGTCGCAAGTGGAAAGCTCATAATCCCATCAAATATCAATCATCATCATCTAATTCCGATGGCAATAGGCAGAGCCGTAACTTGTAAAATCAACGCAAATATCGGATCAAGTGCGATAATCAGCAATATAAATGAAGAGATAGAAAAGCTAAATGTATGCTTAAAATATGGAGCCGATACCGTGATGGATCTAAGCACTGGTGGGGATTTAGATGCTATTAGAAAGGCTATAATAGCCAACTCAACCGTCCCGATTGGCACCGTGCCAATATACCAAATCATTCACGATATCAAGGATTTAGATAATCTCACACCACAAATTATGCTAGATTGTATCGAAAAACAGGCTAAACAAGGCGTTAGCTACTTCACTATCCACGCTGGATTTTTGCTTGAGTTTATGCCATTAGTGGCTAAACGCAAAATGGGAATTGTCAGCCGTGGCGGTAGCTTGATGGCTAGTTGGATGATGAAACATCACAAAGAAAATCCATTCCACACAGCCTTTGATGATATATGCGATATCTGTGCTAAATATGATGTGGCTCTATCTTTGGGTGATAGCTTGCGTCCTGGCTGCTTGGCTGATGCGAGCGATGCTGCTCAAATGGCTGAGCTTAAAGAGCTTGGCAATCTAACTAGAAGAGCCTGGGCCAAAAATGTCCAAGTAATGGTAGAAGGCCCTGGCCATGTGCCATTTAATCAGATTGAATTTAATATGAAAGAGGAGCAAAGACTTTGCGATGATGCGCCATTTTATATCCTTGGGCCACTTCCAACTGATATAGGCGCTGGATATGATCATATCACAAGTGCTATTGGTGGGACTATGGCTGCATATCATGGTGCTAGTATGCTATGCTATGTAACGCCAAAAGAGCATTTAGGCCTACCAAACGCAAAAGATGTAAGAGATGGGATAATAGCACACAAAATCGCTGCCCACTCTGCTGATATCGCCCTTAATAGACCAGGAGCTATAGATAGAGATCACGCTATGAGCGACGCTAGATATAAATTTGAGTGGAATAAACAATTTGAATTAGCCCTAGATCCTGATAAGGCTAGAGAGCTTCATGATGAGAGCTTGCCTCAAGATGTCTTTAAAGAAGCTGAATTTTGCTCTATGTGTGGGCCGAAATTTTGCGCTTATAAAATCAGCCAAGAGATAGCCAAAACTAGCTGTGAAAGCTACCCTACAAATGAGAGCAAAGATATATAAAACAAGGAAAATTTACGCCGCTACTATCTTGATAATTTTAGCGGCGATATCTATTTTAGCAGCGAATTTTTTAAGCGCTTATGGGATTAGTGCTTTGATAATTGCTGTGATTTTGGGTGCTATTTTAGCCAATAGTAGCAAAAAAAGTGCGAATTTGATAGCTAGAAGTGGAATTTTGGCTATATCTACAAAGCAAATTCTAAGACTAGGCATTGTCTTATATGGATTTAAAATCAGCCTTGATGAAGCACTTAGTATCGGCTATGCTGGGATTTTAAGCGCTTTTATCATTGTTTTTAGTAGTTTTATTTTTGGATATTTTATCTGTCGTGTTTTTGGTATTGATAAGAAACTTTCAGTCTTGATAAGCTCTGGGTCTAGTATCTGCGGTGCGGCTGCTTTACTAGCCACTCAAAGCATTGTCAAAGCTTCACCAAATACCGTGGCCATCGCACTTTGCTCGGTTGTGGTATTTGGTAGTTTAGGGATGTTTGTATATCCATTTGTCCTTAGTGAAATCCAAAATCTCAAAGCTGGATTTATAATCGGTGCTAGCTTACACGAAGTAGCGCATGTAGCTGGTGCTAGTGCTTATAATGAAGTAGTAGCCAATAACGCAATTATAATAAAAATGTTAAGAGTTCTAATGCTAGCGCCATTTTTGATAATTTTAAGCCTTGCTAGTGGATTTTTCATCGGCGAAAAATCAAGCATTAGGGCAAATTTCCCATATTTTGCTCTATGGTTTTTTGTAGCGTTGCTCTGCTCTGGATTTATAAATCCGCAAGTTAGAGAATTCATATCTTTAGTTGATAATTTCTTGCTTAGTGTTGCGATGAGCGCCCTAGGGCTTACAATCACCAAAAAAGCTTTGAAAAATGCGAATTTAAAGGTATTTATCGCTTCTAGTTTGATATTTTTGTGGCTTATTGTTTTGGCTTTTGTATTAGCAAATTTGCTATTTTAAATTTAAGAAATTTTTTAATATCTTTTTGCCTTGAGCTTGCAATATAGACTCAGGGTGAAACTGCACCCCATAGCAACTATATTTTTTATGCTTGATAGCCATTATAATGCTTTTATTCTCCACTTTTATATCTGCTAAGATATCAAATTCAGCCGTATTCTCCACGCACAATGAGTTATATAAAGCGATTTTTAATGGCTTTTTCACCCCTTTAAAAAGTGTGGATTTTTTAAATTCGCACTCCACACTCACCCCATGAAAAGGGCGTGGCATCCGCACCACTTCTGCGCCAAAAGCCTTAGCCAAACATTGATGACCTAAGCATATACCTAGAATCTGCTTTTTAGCCCCAAGAGCCTTAATAATATCCATACAAACTCCAGAATCATCAGGTGTGCCAAAGCCTGGTGAAATAATGATTTTATCAAATTTATTAGCATATTTTATAGCTTTTTTGGCTTTAGCAAAATCATTTTTGACTACCTTGACTTTAGCGCCTAACTCCTTCAAATAATAGACTATATTATAGGTAAATGAGTCGTAATTATCTATTAGTAAAACTCTCATAACTCCACCTTGATAGCGCCACGAAGTGAGTTAATAGCGTAAATTTCTTTAGCATTTTTTAAATCATCTAAACCCAAAATCGCCTCTTTTATCTCGCCAAATTTCAGCAGTCTCTCACGCAAAGTCCCAGCCAATAGACCACAATCTAATTTTGGTGTTAATAGCTCATCTCCGATATTTAAGACGATATTTGAGCGACTCCCCTCACATAGCTCATCTCTTTGATTAAGATAAAAAATATCAAAAAGCCCATCATCTATAATCCGCTCATCTCTTAGCGTGGTTTTGTGATACAATAGATCATTACAAGAGTTTAGGCGGTTTTGGCTAATTGCGATTTTATGGGATTTAAGTGGGGGAATTTGAGTTTGGGTTATCTGATATTTGCCACTTTTATTAAGGGTTAAATTCACTCTTAAATCCACATTATCAGCCCTTAAATCAGCAAAAATATCTTTAAATTTATCTATACTCTCAAATCCGCCATTAATCCCACCAACTATATCGCTAAATTTCAATCTCTCTTCATCCATCTCGCAAAGCTCAAATCCCATAGGCAATTTAAATCCTAACAACCTAGCGCTATTTATCAATCTTTTTAAATGATTTTGTAACAAAAATATCTTATCCCCGCGTAGTAACATAGTCTCAAAAAGATTAAATTCAATTTTTGGTTTTAAAAAGCTACTTTTTAGCTCCAATTCAGCAAATTCATCATCGCACTTTGAGTCCCATACCACGCCACTCCCAACGCCGTATCTATAATATTCATCTTTAGTCCATCTTTGAAGTGTTCTAATCGGCACGCTAAATTCCGCCCTTTTATCACTGATAACCCCCATCGCACCGCAATAAACCCCACGATCTCTAGCTTCTAAACGCTCTATAATACGCATTGTGGCAAGTTTTGGCGCACCAGTAATCGATCCACACGGATAAACCGCTTCAAAAATCTTATTTAAATTTCTATTCTTAAGCCTTGCTTTAAGCGGCGAAATCGCTTGAAATAGCGTTTTTAGCTTGATGATTTTCATCGGCTCTTTTAGCTTTAATGAGCCAATTTTGATAATCTTACTCATATCATTACGGAGCAAATCAACTATCATCAAATTTTCACTTCTATTTTTTGGGTCGTTTTTAAGCTTATTTTTTAAAACCCTATCTTCATCTTTATTTTGACCCCGTTTTATCGTGCCTTTCATAGGTGCAAAGGTGATTTTCTTGCCTTTTAGTTTAAAAAACAGCTCTGGCGAAAATGATATTATCTCACAAAATTCACTCTTAAAATAGCCAAAATATCTACTCTTTTGCCTACTTAAAAGTAAGGTTATAATCTCCTTGCTACTAGCTTTGGTTGATATTTGTAGTTCATTTGTGAAATTTATTTGATAGCTATTGCCACTGGCTAATTCATCTTTTATTTGATTAAATGCTTTTTCATACTCTTTTTTGGATAAATTTTTTACAATTTGCGGATAAAAATATGGCTTAAATATAGAGAATTCAAAACTCTTGTCTGGTTTGAAAATCTCTTTATTGTTATAACCTTTAAAGTGCGCTATAGGATAATTTGACGCTGTTTTACTAATATCATAAACTATATAACCTACAAAATATAAATTTTTTATCTTTTGTATAGTTTTTAAAGCTTGATTAAGCTCATCTTTATTAAAGCAGATAAATTCGCTTTTTAAATCACGATATAAATATTTACCAAAAATACTAAATTCACTCATACAATTCTCTATTTTAATTTAAAAAATTTTAGCCAAAGATTTATAATTTTTAGCTAATATACCTAAATTTTAAAAAGGACTAAAAATGGATGAAAAAATTCTAGACAGACTAAAAAGCGTGATCTACCCAGGCTTTAAAAAGAGCATTGTAGAATTTGGCTTTGTCAAATCCACAGATCCAAAGATCATAGTAGAGATCACCTCAGCCAAACCAGAAGTAGCTCAAACTATCAAAAATGAGATAGAAAAGCTAAATTTAAACAAAGAGATAGAGATCATCGCCCCAAAGCCTCAAACCCAGCAATCCAACTCACAAAGCGGCAAAAATATCGCCCCACAGATTAAAAACTTCGTAATGGTAAGCAGCGGCAAAGGTGGCGTAGGCAAATCCACAACTACTTTAAATTTAGCCATTAGCCTAGCCAAACAAGGCAAAAAAGTAGGGCTATTAGACGCTGATATCTATGGGCCAAATATCCCAAGAATGCTAGGCGTCCAAGGCAAACAACCCGAAGTCATAGGCCAAAAGTTAAAGCCACTTCAAACTCACGGAATCGAGATGATGAGCATGGGGCTTTTGATAGAAGAGGGTCAAGGACTAATGTGGCGTGGCGCTATGATTATGAAGGCTATAACTCAACTTTTAAATGAAGTTGAGTGGGGAGAGCTAGATATCTTACTTCTTGATATGCCTCCAGGCACAGGCGATGCGCAAATCACCCTAGCCCAAAGCGTGCCAGTAACAGCTGGAATTTGCGTTACAACTCCGCAAACAGTCGCCCTAGATGACTCCGCTAGAAGCCTTGATATGTTTGAAAAGCTCCATATCCCAGTCGCTGGCGTGATAGAGAATATGAGTGGATTTATCTGCCCTGATAATGGCAAAGAGTATGATATATTTGGCAAGGGTGGAGCTGACGCGCTGGCTAGTGAGTATGATACTACGATACTAGCTCAAATCCCTATAGAACCATCTGTTAGAATAGGTGGTGATAGCGGAAGGCCAGTTAGCTTTTATGAGCCAAATTCAATTAGCGCTAAACGATATGAAGAGGCCGCTACAAAGCTATGGGATATTATAGAAGATATCAACGCAAATGGCGGTGCTGATAACTCAGCTATTCAGCCTGATATGAGTAGGTCTGGCTGTCATTAATCAAATTTGAAAGGATAAAAATGAAATACAAAGAGATCACAAACGAGAGCATTGCTAAGCTTATGGAGAGCTTTTATGAAGCTATTAGAGAAGATGAGAGCGGTCTTGGCGAGATATTTAATAACAAAATCGGCACAAGCGAAGAGGCGTGGGACGCTCATAAGGCCAAGATTGGTGAATTTTGGAAAGGGATGCTCATAGGTCAGAGCGAATTTAGAGGCAATCCTATGCAAGCTCATATGAATCTTGATCCATTTCCGCCTGAATATTTTGATAATTGGCTGAATTTGTTTAAAAAGAGCTTAGATAGCATTTATGAGCCTGAAATTGCCGATATGATCTTAATGCGCGCACAGATGATCGCAAATAGATTTAAATCAGTTTTATACTCATAATTAATATCCAGCCAAATTTGGCTGGATATAGCTAAATATTATCTGCTATTCAAATTTAAAATCAAAATAATTTTTGCTCTTAAATAGATTAAACATATCTATAAATTGCTTAGAATCAAACTCAAAATTACTATAAATACTATAGGTCATTTTGCAATATGATATTTTATAACCAGAATCTTTAAATCCGTGATTGTTATAAAATTTACTACGTTTGACTCTTTGTAAGTAATCAGTAGCTTTTGGATCTAAACTCTCAATCTCTAAGACGATTTGGCTAAAATTTGATTTTAAAATTTCTAAAATTAAGCCACCAAAACCACGCCCTTGATACTTAACACAAACTGCTAAAAATGCTAAATAAGATATATTTTCATAGCTATATATAGCAGCATAACCTACAAACTCTTTATCATTATAAAAAGAGAAAATAGATAGATTTTCATCATTTGCATATATGTTATTAGATAAATTTATTGGTGCTACTAGCTCATTTGAAGGGAAGACTTCTGAATTTAGCCTTAAAATATCTGTAAAAATATCGCTATTTATATCAACTAATCTACAATCCAAACTCATTTACAAACCTCATCAAACATCGTATTTATCGCATTGTTAAGCATATTATAAACGCTTTGAAAATCACTCATATCACCATAATATGGATCTGGAATTTCAGCCCCATCAAGCCCAAAATCCCCCATCAAAGCTACCTTATTGCCAAGCTTTAAACGCAAAATATTATCATAATTTTGCTTATCCATCGCTATAATCAAATCAAATTTAGAATCACTCCTATCAATTTGCCTACCTTTTAGCATAGAGATATCAACTCCATTTTGCTGCCCGATCCTTATAGAGCGACTATCTGGTGGCTCTGATATATGATAATTACTAGTCCCTGCCGAATCTATCAAAATATCCAAACCACGCTCTTTGGCTACCTTTCTTGCGATACCTTCAGCCAAAGGCGAGCGACAAATATTACCAAGACATACAAATAAAATTGATTTAACCATTAAGACCCCTTATATTTTATTTTAAAATCAATTATTTTGATTTTGTTGCTTTTGCGTGATGGATGTGGCGGATAGCCATCTTTCAATTTATACATTTTCTTGCCTTTTAATTTTAATTATCTTAGGAATTTTAGAATTCTACCACCATTTCTAGCCAAAAAGTTTGTAAAACCAAAATATTTCCTTAGTTTATAATTAAAATTGTTTTGTGAATTATAATAAAATTAACATTACAATTCTAGCTAGAATTGCAGACTATTTATTATCTGTTGTAAAAATCATTTAAAACATTAAAATAACTTTTGATAAAGCAATCTCACCTTCTTTATAAATGCTTGATTCTTCAATCATCACTTTTTCAATACGAGAGATATATTTTACTGGCACTTCAAAAGTCATCATTTTACAAATAAAAGCTCCGCAAAACCTAAACTCATCACATACGTCATCAACAAGCTTATATCCGCAAAGCTCGTATTCATAGTCGCCTTTTTTTACCCTTTCATCAACTAATTCACCATAGTATTTGCTTTCATCAATAGGATTTGAAAGGAATTATATATATCAAAACAGACACTTTTATGTCGTATTAAAAAATATTTTTATCCAATCTTCTTTTTGTAGCTCAATACTAGTTTTATTGCTTTTATCACCCTTTTTTCTATTAGCACTACCCATTCCACCTGCGTGTGCCATGGCATAGATTTTACTTTTACCATATTCAAACTCATTTTGTGTTACAATAAAATAATTAAATGATGCGATTTTTGGTCTTTCAAGCTCTAATGCTTCTAAAATAATCTCATAAGTATTTTTACCAAGAGCTATTATATATTCAGGTTCCAAAATTTCTACAAGCTCTTTAAAAATCTCTTTGTCTGTAGAAATTTCAGCTTTGGTAATGTGTGCTGAAGTATTTATTGTGCGATATCCTAGCGAAATGTTTGTAAAAAATAAATCGCTATATCGCTTTTTGTCTATATTGGGATAGCCGATGCTGGCAAATAATTCTACTAAATTTTTATCAGTTACAAAAGGTTTTAAATCATCTAAATATTGTCTCTTTTCATATTCATTTGGACTTAGTAAATTTATCTTAGAAATGTTTTCTAGTGTTTTTCTACCGTCAAAATCTGTATTGCCCCAGTATTGCCCCACAAGCAAGATTTTTATTTTTGGAGTATCTATTTCATAGCCTAGACCTTGCCAATAAGTCCATAGGTTTATTGCTTTTTACACTCATCACCACTTGAAATTTGCGTGTTTTTTATATTCGTAATTTTGTCTTGCTCGTTCTATAAGGGATAAATACTTTTGTTTTTTATCTCTCATTTTTTACCTTTTCTAAGCACTTTAGTAATTATAACAAACAAAACTAACCCCTTATTTCTTTTATATACCTCTCCATCTCCGCTAGTATATCATCGGCTAGACTGCTAGGCTCTATAACTTTGATATGCGGCAGGTAATAAAAAACAAGCGGTTTTATCTCCATTATATGTGTGACTTGAACTTCTATTTCTATACTGCCATCTTCGTTCTCACACATTATTTGTTGATTTGGCAGTGGTTTTCGCTCAAAGTATTTTTTGACCACTTTATCTATCCATAGCCTTACGATAAAGCTTTTCTCAGGGTCAAACCAAGCCGAATTAGCACTTTTAATGCGGTTTTCTAGGCTCTCATCTATCTTAAATTTACTAGGTAGAATTTTTATCTCTTTTATACTTTTTAGGTGAAATTTCTTGAGCTTTTCACCAGCCATTGCAAGCAGATACCAAAAGCCATCAAATAGCGCAATTTTAATAGGCGAGAGCCTGTGAGTTTTACTAAAATACAGTAGTTCTATTTCATTGCGACTTGCGATGACACTCTCTAGGTTTTCTATTAGCTCAATGTCTTTTTTTTCTAGCTTCTCAGCACTTAGACTTACAAAAATCGGATGATTTAGCCCTTCGCTTATGCCTTTTAGCAAGCCATGAGCCTTTGAGTAGAACTCAGCCCCTACATTTTTTGCCATTTTATCAAGCACGGCTAGGATGATTTGATTTTCGTCTTTTGGGTCAATTTTGCTCTCATCTATGCTCCACAGCCTACCATTTCGCACAGCTCCGTATTTGACTAGGACGCCATTTAAATCACGCTGGATGGTGCGCTCGCTCACTCCTAGCTTGTCTGCGATTTGGCTGGTGCTAAGTGGAGTTTTTGCGATTAGCTTACAGATTTCATTTATACGCCAAAAACGTTCATTTGGTTCTTTTTGTATTTCTTTCATGCTTTGCCTTTTTTAATTTTCAAAATTCTAACATAATAATGATATTTTTCAAACCTTTAAGATAACAAAAACAAGAAAAGTAGCCAAGAGTAAAAAAGTAAAGCACTAAGCGGGAGTTGAACCTATATCTCCCTATGTTTGCAGTCCGCCTTGACTACATTGGCGCATTAACGCTTTAAGTCATGTTATAGCAAAATATTTTAAAAATAAAAGTAAAATTGTAAAATTTTACCTTTATCCTCAGCTAATTCTAGAATTCCCTATCTCACAAAGCCTAGTTTGCTGCCACTCTCTGCGTTTTTTAGGACGACTTCGCTTTTTAGGCGAGCGGCAAAGTCATCGCTATCTTTTATAGGATAAAAGGCATTTGCTCTTTTAACCGCTGCAAAGTCGCCAGGGGCTAAGGCTCTTAGAGAGCTTACACGCTCCAAAGCCCCAGCATTTATTTCAAGTCCTAAAAGCTCGCATTCTTTTTTAAATAATGCGCTAGCTTGTTCAGGCTTTAAATACCCAAACTCAATTTTCATATCAAAGCGCCTTAAACTCGCTTTATCAAGGCTTTCACAAAGGTTGGTTGTAGCTATAAAAACACCATTAAAGCTTTCCATTTGAACAAGCATTTCATTTACTTGACTTATCTCCCACGAGCGATTTGCACTGCTTCTATCTTGCAAAAAGCTATCAACCTCGTCAAATACAAGCACCGCCTTTTTATTTTTAGCCTCTTTAAAGGCATTTGCTATGTTTTTTTCAGTTTGCCCCACATACATACCTAGAATTTCGCTAGCTTTTTTGATGATTATTTCGCAGCCTAGCTCGCTAGCTATAAACTTAGCATAGGCACTTTTGCCAGTGCCAGCTACGCCATATAGGCAGATTCTAGCATTTGGTCTTTCTTTTATCCCTGCTACCATAGCTTGCGGGTCTACGCTAGTATTTATATAGCTAGTATCGTAGCTTTGCGGCAGTTCTGTGCCCTTGCTTTTTTTAGACTTTTTGCTCTCTATGCGTAGTTTGCCTTGGGCGTTTAGATTAGCATTTATTAGCGTAGTAAAGAGCTTATTTCGCTCTTTTTCATCTGCTACTTTTAGGGTATTTAGCACCTTGCTTGCGCTACTTATTAGAGCTGGGGCTATATCTTTGTTTTTGGCTAGTTTATTTATAGTTTTTTCGCAAACAGCCCCTTTTGTGTAATTTTTTATTAGCTCTTTGCGTTTAGTTTTTGGCGGTATTTTAAACTCTATTACCATATCAAATCGCCTAATATACGCATTATCCATGCTATAAACATCATTTGTAAGCCAAAATGTAGGCACTATATTTTCTTCAAGCGTGCGGTTTATGAGAGCCTTTGAAATATGCCTATCTCTAAAAATATCCTCCACTTCATCAAACAAAATAACGCTATTTTTCGCTTCCAACAGAGCATTTGCACAAATTAAGCTAGAAAATCTCTCAAGTGAGTTTAGACTATCCCCATCATCATCGCAAAATGCCACCTCAAAAAGCTCTTTTTTAAGCCTGCTAGCAATAGCCTTACAAAACTCGGTTTTGCCAGTGCCAGGCAAACCATGAAGCAAGATATTTGCGCCTTTTTGGCAGTTTTTTAAATACTCTAAGATGTCATCAGTCTTTATGCTCAAATGCTCATAATCACTTATTTCAAGCTTTGGGCTAGAACACTTGCGCAAAATACCGCCAAAAAGCATATCAATACTAGGCTTTTTAAGCTCTATTAAATTAAAAGGAAAATCATCATCGCAAAACTCTATCAAATCGTCAAAATCAGGTCTATAACGATTTTTATCAAGCTTAATTATTTTACAAGAAAGCAGAGCCGAGTTAGCCTTTAGCGCAGATTTTACTAAATTTAGCCTTGCTCCAAGCACCTTTGAGATGAAAAAGCTTAGTTCAAAAGTATCCACCTTGATATCTCTCATCAGCTCTTTTAACACTCCTATAGACTTTGATGCAGCAAAAAACTCTAGCAAATCACGCTCAGTTTGACTTAGACCAAGAGTGTTTTTTACTAGCTCTAAGTTTGCGCTTAGGTTAGCATTAGAGCCTATTTTACCAGCCTCATTTAGCTCTTCAAGGCGTCTTAGCTCATCTTTTAGCATTTTGCTTACATTTGGAGCGTCTTTTTTCTCCAAATCACAAGGGATCCTAAAAAGCTCACGAACATCATCATTTCTAATCACCAGATCATACACTCCATCGCACTCAAATATCGCTCTTAGTGTCCATAGCTTGATTTTATCTCTTAGACCAGTTGGCGTGTAAACTTTCATTTTAGCTCCTTTGATTTTTAAGAAGCATTATAATGATTTTAACAGACAAAAAAGTGTCATTTGTAGAGTTGTAATTTTTTCTTAAAATCTTTGGTGTGGTTTTTGTGGTGATAAAACAATACCCATTCCTAAAAATTAAAGGAATGAGTATTAAAAATAAATATTTAAAATTCACTAGAATCTTGCGTGCTTATGCCTGCCTAGTTAAGCATATATTCTTAGCTTTTTATATTTTTTACGAACTTATCAAAATCAGAGTTTATCTTTTGGGTTTTGTTAAACTTAACGTATTGGCTAAAAGCCTTGCTTTGGCTGCGATATAGCTATTAAAAACGCAATCAAAACTAATTTTTTCAATTTTTATTAAAAAATATTGCTTTTTGCTAGAATCATGCTATAACACGCCTAATTTATGGGGGGGGGTGGATGTCTCCCCGCTCTTATATTTTAATCCCAAAACTCTTTAAAATATCATCTAAAAATTCAATTAGTTTATCTGGACTTATTCTTTTAATAGCAAAATCATTGTTTTCAAAAACAACTTTTGCGCTCAGTCTTGGTAAGCCATTTTGTTGTATTTTTAATAGATTTTCATTATGAAAAGCACGGTTTCTTATATTTTTTTATAAGTTGTAAAATTAGCGAAGCAATTTGTAAATATTTTAACCAAATTATAAAATTTTAGCAAGTATATAATTTGCAAATTATACACCTTGTTAGCAAATAAATAGCGTGAGTAATTACCACACTATTTATTTATCGCTTCATAGATAAAATAACAGCGTGGTAAGTAATCTTTTTGCATTTTTTATCGTTTAGTAAGTAGGTAAAACCTTTACAATTATGAAACATGCGGCACTAAATTTTAAGATTTGCTGACTTATCTAAGAGCTGATTAAAAGCCCTAGCTCCATTAAACATGTTTTCTGTGTTTTCTACACTACTTACACCCAGTATCCAATATGAATATTAAAACAAGCACATCTCTTAAGCTCTATATAGCTATTTTGCTAAAATTCTAGCTAAAAAACTTCTCTATATCAACTTCTATTTTTGGTGCAGCAGTTGTGGCTTTTTCTATGTAGCATTTGCTGAATGCATGGTCTATATCGCTTTTATCAAGGTTGTTTAAAATACTCTTTTTAGCGTATTTAGCAAAGCTTGCCACATTTAGCACTTGACCACTCGTGCCTATGCATACAAATAGTGAGTCCTTAGCATATCGTAAATCTTCTAGCTCGTGGTATAAAGTAGCATAAAAAGGTGCTGCTTCGCCAAACATAACGATATTGTGGCGAAACTTCTTACACCCACATTTACAAATATGCTCTCTAGCATTTATAGCCTCGTAGCCGATATACTCTACTTTTTTACAATTTTGGCAGTAAATCTCAGGCAAAAATCCGTGCAAATGAACGACATCCACGCAGCCTGCCCGCTCTAACAAATCATCTACATTTTGCGTTAGAACTGCGATTTGCTCGGGGTATTTTGCCTTTATACGAGCTATCATGCGGTGAGCCTCGTTTGGCTCGCACTCTGCTAGCTGAGCCCTGCGCTTGTCGTAAAAGTCCAGCACTTTTTGCCTATCTTTTTTAAAACCCCTAGCCGAGCAGACCTCTTCTATATCATACTCTTCCCAAAGTCCGTCAGAGTCTCTAAAAGTCCTTAGCCCACTCTCAGCTGATAGCCCAGCACCACTTAAAATTAGCACTTTTTTCATCTTTACTCCTTAAAAATACTAATAACTCTAGCCAAAATTCCAGACTATTTTTTATAGCTGCAAATACCTATTTTACCAGCTCTTTTAGTCCTTCAAGCACCTTTACCATAGCCAGTGTATCAAGTCCGCAATAAGCTAATAGCTCTTTGCGTTTTTTGGCGATTTGCTCGCTACTCATAGTAGCAAAAGCTGGAAAAGCATTCATCGCCTCGCCGCCGTTTGATATCTCGCCACGGCTCGCCATTGCTTTGTAGCCATCATCTATGCTTGGGGCTAGTATGGGCTGGATTTTTTTGATAGAGTAGCTACCGTTTTGTCGCCAGTCGTAAAAATCACGCTTAGCAAAAGGCTCCATAAGGTCTTTCATATTATTATGAATATCCATCAAATGCTCGCTCAAATCAGGGAAAAGCTCAGCTAGTCGTCTTAAAACTCCCTTTTCAAACTGCGCATTATAGGCTAGCGAGCAAACGCCCTTTGGTATATCACGCACTAGGCTAAGAGCCAAAGCTCTGCGTGGGTCGCAAAACTCAGTAGGCAAAAACTCCTTATGCTCTGGCTCGCTACCATCGCCCTTGTCAATGTGAAGCGAATACTGAAATGGCGTCTGTTCGTATGGCTTAGCCCCACGCCACAGCGGAACTGCGCTTTGAAATGTCTCAAAATCAAGATGATAAAGCGGATAGCTAAGCGTGTCTAAAAACTCACGCACAGCATTGGCATTAAGAATTCTAGATTTTTCTTTATGGGCTTTTAGCTGTATTTGCTGGTAGGCTGGAAAGCTCGAAATATCCTTTATATCATCTATATTTTTTACGCCCGAGTGCCACAGCGCAAACTTGTCTTTTTTGTAAAATTTCACTCCAAGCTTTGAGCCGATATCAAAGACTGAGCCTTGCGCCACCCCAGCCCAGCAGTATTCAAATGCCCCACAAGTATAAGGCTCGTAGCAATGCATGTCTATATCGCACTCTGGTTCATTAGGGAATTCTAGAATTCTCTCAAAGCGAGCGATATTTTCACGCACATTATTAAACTGCTCTTTGGCGTTTTCAGTAAGGTCTTCGCTGATAAAAAGTCCACGCAAATCAAGCTCGTCCCCACGCACATACTCGCTATTTAGATATATTAAATTTACAGCTTTTACATTGTAGCCAAGGCTAGTTAGCACAAAATACTGAAAAGCCGTATCATCCATATACACAGGGCTTACGCTGGTGCTTGATTTTACTTCGTTTATAATAAGGCTACCATCAGCGCAAATCTCTAAAATATCTACCATAATAAGTGCTCCGCCAAAGCTAAAAGTAGCTTCATAAATGTAGCGAACACCACGCTCAATTAGTTCTTTTGTTCGCGCAATTTTCTCATCAAAGCTCGTGCCCTCCCACTCAATGCGCTCTCCATTTGGGAAAAGCTCGCACGCTAGATCGCCAACTTCATTTCCACGCTCAAAAACAGCCTCCAAGCTAGCATCAGGCGCAAACACGCTCCTATCGCCCTTGCGATGCTTGCTTAGCCACAGCAGCTTAGGACACTGCATACCATTTATATATAGAGATTTTGAAAGAGCCATTTTGTTATCCTTTTTTTTATTTTTGTAATTTTAGCATATTTGGCAGACGATTTTATATCGTATTTTTGAGCTTGTGAGTATTTTACTTTAGGAACGAGTATTATTTTAAGCCTAGCTCCTTTAGCTCGGCTAGACTTTGTGGCTGATATTTTTCCATCTAGAATTCCTTTGATTTTATAAATTTTATAGGAATTCTAGCATATAAAGCAGACTATTTATTGTCGGTTTTTGGCTTTATGAGAATTTTAGATTAGGAATGAGTATTAAAATGCTCATTCCTAATGTTATTTATTCAAACTTATAATTTTTTTTGCCAATCTATACATAGCTGTTTCGTAAAGCTCATTTTGGTATGGTTTTGTATGTGGCTCTAAGGCTTTTAGAAACTCCTTGCGCATTGCTTCTTCAAAATCTGTTTTTGGCTTATTATTTTCAAAATATTTTTTAAAGAAGCTATAAATATCGGCATATGTTAGAATTTTGTATTCAATGCCCTTTGAAGTCTTATATATTTTTTCGCTGTTTTCCGTTGCATATTCTTTTACTATATTGTGATGGTTTGGTAAAAGTAAAATACATTTAACTTCTCTTTCTTTTCCTTCATTATCTTTTTCTTTGGCAACACCATAATATTTATCGAGCTGGCTTGTTATTTCGTTTGTTTCTTCATCTTGCTTTATACCATTTATACCAGATTTAATTTTATTTTCTATCACGATAGCATTTTTGTCATCTTTTATGTAAATATCTATATTTTCATATTCTCTAAAAATCCTAGTATTTTCTTTGTCTATTTCCGTGTTGGTAAATTTTTGGCAAAATTTAGCTAATAACTCTCTATCCTCATCAAGCCAGTAGCTTATCCAGTTCGAAAATGCCAGTTCATCATTTTGTTTGCCTATAATTTTCATAAAACTTAAATTTTCATTTTTTACAAGGCATTCAAAATCTTCAGCCTTTAGATAGATTTTTTTAATATTATCGTCCCAAAACTTATCATTTTCAATAACTTTAATAAGTTTTTCTAATTTTACTTCTTTATCTTTATTTTTCCCCAAAAGTAAGCCATCATACAAATACTGAGTATTTCTTGTAAAAGTATAAGGGATATAACATATATTTTCATATTCTCCGTCTTTCTCTTTCTCTTCTTTATCTCTAGTAATGTATATTTTTTCCTTTGCCAACTTCACTTTTTTGGCTCTAAATGAAGTATAAAATGCTGTTTTTTTATACTCTGTTCCATCTGATTTTTTTGTATTTTTACTTTCTAATATTTCAGTAAGCAATGCGCCACCATATCGTATATTATCCTTTTCTATCCATTCTTTTTGCGCTTTTATTTTATCGTTTTTATTGTTATTCTTACATTTTAAAAATTCTTTACTACAAATACACTCTAATCCAGTAGCATAGCCTATGACTTCTAAAAATTTTTTTTGTATACCACTTCTTACTAAAAGAATATAATCATTCTCTTTAAGCTCATTTGTTTTACTAACTTCACCATAAGGTGTTACATAAATATAATGCTCACCATTATCCGCCTTAAAAAGACATACTGCTTCGTGACCAATATTTTTATCTAAATACTCACCAACAAAAACTTTATTTAGCAATATTTTAGTCATTTTCTCTCCTTAAAAGATTTAGTTTTAGAATTTCAAAAATTTTATGATTATAGTAAAACTATAACTTTTTTAAAGTATCAATTTTAACAAAATAAGCAGACTATTTAAAGTCTTTTTCTAGCTCTCTTTGCGTAAACCACTTAAAATTCCTATCTTCTTCCACTTTGTCTGCTATCACTTTAAATACATCGCTTAGCGTGGTATTGCTTGGCTCTGGGGTTTTAAAATACGAGCTTGCATCGTAGTTATCGCTCCACAGCGAGCGAGCAGTTTGCCCAGTAACCGAGCCGATTACTTGCCTATTTGCGCTTATTATCTCATCGCAGAGCCGCTCATAAAACAGCACCTTAGCGTGAGTAAAAGCAAAGTCCTTTATCCACCAAGGCAGAAAAATCAGCTCTTTAAGCAAAGCCAAATTTATCTCGCATTGCTTATTAAAATTGATTATATCGCACTTTTTGGCAATGCCATAGAACTCGCTACTCTCATCAAAAGCATCATAAATTTTAAATCTATTTATCCCGCAAATATACTTGCCACCACACTCATACTTGCGAACTACCCTTTGGGCGATAGGCGAGATAGGCAGGCTTGCTGATTTGGCAAATGCGATAAAGGTAGTGGCAAAAATACTCTCGCCGCTCTCGTCCTTGCCACGACCAAAAGCTACGGCAAATTCTATATCTCCACGCTTTCTAAGCTCTTTTAGCTCTTTTGGGTATTTTTGATTTGGTTCCTTGCTAAACACACTAAAAATCGCAATTTGCTTTTCTTTGATTTTTGCGATGATTTCATCTTTTTTGTCACTATAAAGCCTAGCAAAAAGAGCCTTTGAAATGCGCCTTTTAATCTCATCTTTGTGTGAGTTTCGCACCCAAAGAGCCTCGCTCTTAATAAGTTCATTTATTTGGCTTAGCATTTGCGCCTTCGCAGCTTTATCCATCGCTTTGAATTTGCTAGAATTCTCTAAGAATTCCAAGTAGTTTGTAAGATTTGTATCCATTTTATTATCCTTTCTGCCGATACATTTTTTGCATTTTGGCAATTCTAGCTAGAATTTTAGCTAGAATTGCAGACTATTTGTTGTCGTTTTTTATTTTAAAATCAATTATTTCGCTTTTAGTGCTTATGCGTGATGGATGCTTTGGTAAGCCATTTTTTGTGGTTCCAAGACATTTTATTTTATGTCCATCAAAAAGCTTTAAAATATCTTTTAAGCAAGGTTCTTTCAAATATTTACGCTTATTTAAAACACCACCATAGCAAAGCAAAATATCACTATTTTTAAACTCAGCCAAAACTGCCTCGATTTTGGCTAAATTTTTTGCGTGTATTTTCTCATCAAAGTCATCCGGAAGCTCATCTGGGTTAGCAGATATTAGCGGATATAAATTTATCATCACATAGCCGTCATAGCCATTGTTTGCTAAAATAGAACAAATATTATTCATAGTCTTGTCAGACTCATTGCCTTTTGCTACGCTAGGATTCGCCCCTATACAAATCATTGTTTTATTGCCTTTTTTGCCAAGCACATATCTACATTGCTCGTCTTTATCGCAAATATCAGGCTCAAAGCCATTTTTCCATTTATACATTTTATATCCTTTTAATTTTAATTATCTTAGGAATTCTAGAATTCTCTAATTTTAACTTAAAAAATTAAGCGCCTTTCTTGCGATGCCTTCAGCCAAAGGCGAGCGACAAATATTACCAAGACATACAAACAAAATTGATTTAACCATCGATATTTTGCTCCACTTATTTTAAAAATCTTTTAAATTTATTTAGCAGCTGCGAAGCATCGTATTGCTATTAAATTTATTTTTATCCTTTAATTTTCTTCTCTTTTAGATAACTTTCTAATCTCTCATCATCTAAAACATCATCAAATTCACTTTTGCTTCTATAATCTTTTTCTATATTAAACTCTTCTACGCTCTCAAGAAATTTTTTAAAATCAGGATTTTTATCGCTTAACTCACTCATCACAGAATAATCCAGTCTCTCCCTAAATCTCGCCCTAGCCAAAATCACACTCTCATCGACATTTTGTGAGCTTAGACTTACAATCCCTATACCAAATGAATAGCTAAGGCGCTTGATTAAATCCATAAGCTCCTCATCACTCTCATCGATATCAAGTGCGACCAAATAGCCCTCATTTGCCCAGCTTGAGTTACTCACAGCTTGAAAGTAATACTCTCTAAAATTACCAACACTAAGATGCTTTTTCATCTCAAAAGCGTAAATTTTAATCGGCAAAGAGTCAAATTTGCCTATAAATCTATTTAACTCTTTTTGATAATCCTTATACTCAAAACTCACACCAACTATATCTGGATATAGCCATTTGTCTGCGCCTTTTTGGGATTTTTTGCTACTTTCGTGATAAATCGTCTTTGTATAGGCTTTAAAATTCTCATTAAAAGAGACAAATCTACTTAAAAGCGGATGCAAATCCCTTTCGCTATAAGAAGTTTTTGGCTCTTTTATCTCGCTATTTTTCTCTATTTGAGCTTCTAAATTTATATCTTGTTCTTTTAGCTTTATAAGCATAATAGGTTTTGTAGCCACTACTTCAAAAATGCTATCTGCTTCTTTAACATTCATATAAATAGCAGCTCCAAAACTCTGCCACGGCGTTTTGCCATTTAAATTTAGCTCTTTAGTAAGCCCCATTTCATTTGCTATATGATACATTTTAATTGGATTTAACGCCTCTTTTTTACGCTCTAATATCTCCTTTGCCACCTCTATAATAGATTTTGCCATATCAATATCTCACTCCATTTCGTTTTAAAAAATCTCTTAAATCATCATATTCGGAATTCGTGAAATACCGCCATTTCCCCTCGCCTAATTGATCTAAGCTAACCCTACCAAAGCTAACTCGCTTTAGATCCATAACCTCTAAATCAAAATAGCCAAAAAACCTTCTTAACTCTCTATTTTGCCCTTCATTTATGATGACTTTTAGCCTTGTATAGCCACCACTTTGGCTTATAATTCTATAGGCTAAAAATGGTTTAAATTCCATTGAAATTTGCTTTGTTTTGGCGTGAGCTCCTTTAGTAGCATCCTTAGCGAAAAAGCCTTCACGCATCGCATTTATAACTTGTTCTGTGATATTACCTTTAATTTTTAGGTAGTATTCACGCTCTATATCACTATCCATAAGAGCCTGAGCAATCGCAGGAGCGTCAGTCAAAAGCAAAAGCCCCTCACTAGCAAAATCTAGCCTACCGATACTAATAAATTTAGAAAATCCCCGTGGCAAACTATCATAAATCGTCCTTCTGCCACGATCGTCCCTTTTGGTTACTAGCTCGCCTTTTGGCTTGTTATAGACTATGACGCTAAATTCTTTTTTGAGCTTAACTAGCCTTGAGCCGATTCTTACCTTATCGCCATCTTTGATATCGGTTGATAAGTCGCTTATAATTCGCCCATTTATACTGACCTTACCAGCCTTGATAAGCTCATCAGCCTCACGGCGTGAGTAGTTTGTATTGTGTGAGATAAATTTATTGATACGCATTTTATAGCCCTAAGCTCGTTAAATCATGAATATGTAAAAGACCTATTGGTTTTTGATCTTTTTGTATTATGAGAATTTGAATCTTATACTCTTCTATTAATCTAAATGCATCATATGCTAACATATCTGGATTATCTAGAGTTTTTGGATTTTTGGTTGCAAATTCTATAGCCTTAGAGTTAATATCAAAACTATCTTGCTCTAATGCTCTTCTTAAATCTCCATCGCTTAAAATTCCACTAAGCTTGCCATCATTATCTACTAAAATCACACTACCTAATCTACCTTCGCTCATTGTTGTAATGGCTGATTTTAACGATATATCATCTTTGGCAATTGGTAAATTTGATTTTCTCATAGTATCTTTTACCTTTAGATATAGCCTTTTGCCAAGGCTTCCACCTGGATGAAATGCTGCAAAATCCTCGCTTTTAAAATCTCTAAGCTTCATAAGGCAAACAGCTAACGCATCACCAAGCGCTAAGGTTAGCGTAGTTGATACTGTAGGTGCTGCACCTATTGGACAAGCTTCACGCTCTATATCTATATTTAAATTTACATCACTTAAATTGGCTAAGCTTGAACCTGATTTAGAGATGCCTATGATTTTTATATTTCTTCTTTTAATATGCGGAAGAATAGCTAATAGCTCGCTACTTTCGCCACTATAACTAATAGCCAAAACTGCATCATCACTCCCAATCATTCCCAAATCACCATGCATAGCCTCTGTTGGATGGATAAAAAAGCTAGGCGTTCCAGTACTTGCTAAAGTAGCAGCAATCTTAGCTCCAATATGGCCGCTTTTGCCAACTCCAGTTACTATTAGCTTGCCTTTGCAGCTATAAATTAAATTTACAGCTTTTTGAAATTCGCTACCAACTAAACCAGCCTGACGCCTTAACTCATCAGCTTCTAAATTTAAAACTTCACTTGCAATTTTAGCTATATCCATTTTTAACTCCGTTACATCAGATAGACAACTGGTACAATTGTCGGATATTTTTTAAGCTTTCTAAATATATGCTTTCTAATAACTTGACGAATTTGATTTTCTAACGCTCTTTGGTCATTTAGCATATCATCTTTGACATTAGTTAAAAATTGCAGCAATATCTCTTCAAGCTCTTTACTTAGACTTCTTGTATGTCTTTCGCTTACTAATCCATAGCTAATTACTCTATTATGAATTAGAGTTTTAGCATTTTTATCAATTTGTGAAATGATAGTAATAACTCCAGCCTCAGCTAACTTTTGACGATCAATTACTACATCATCGGCGATCTGTTTATTTATCTGATTATCGATGAAGACTTTGCCGGTTTTAACCGTTTTTACCCGTTTTATGTGTCGTTGGCATACTTCAACTTGATCTCCATCACTCATCAAATATATATTTCTCTCATCAATTCCACAGCTCATCGCTGTCTCTTTGTGCTTAACTATGTGATTATACTCGCCATGAACTGGAAGGAAAAATTTAGGTTTAATCAGCCTTAGCATAAGCTTTTGCTCCTCTTGGGCTGCGTGGCCGCTTACATGAATTTCGCTAAAATCTTGATGAGCCACACTTGCTCCACTTTTTAATAAGAAATTCAAAATCGTTGATACGCTAGTTTCATTGCCAGGAATTGCTTTGGAACTGATGATTACTTGATCACTTGGCTTGATTTTGATATATTTATGCTCATCAGTTGCCATCCTATATAGAGCGCTCATTGTCTCGCCTTGACTGCCTGTTGTGACTATTAAAACCTCATTATCTGGATATTTGACAACTTCATTTGCATCGATAAAAATCTTGCGATCTAAATTCACATATCCAAGCTCGATAGCCGTCCATAGATTTCTCTCCATACTTCTGCCTATCACGCAGACTTTTCGGCCATATTTTATACCACGCTCGATAGCTTGATAAACTCTATGGATATTTGAGCTAAATGTGCTCATTATCACCCTGCCCTTAGCGGTAGCAAATATAGAATCAAAGGTCTTTCCTACACTACTTTCACTTTTTGTAATTCCATCTTTGTAGCTGTTTGTAGAGTCGCTTAATAAGCACAAAACGCCCCTTTCGCCATAATATGCTAAGCGATTTAAATCCGTTGGATAGCCATCGATTGGGGTGTGATCAATCTTGAAATCGCCAGTGTGGATTATAGTTCCAGCCTTTGTAGTGATGGCTAACGCACTAGCATCGATTATAGAGTGAGTGATATGTATAAGCTCAAATTTAAATTCCCCAAGCTCATAGACCTTGCGTTTTTCAATCGGGCGAAAGTAGCTTCTATAAGACTTTAGCCCATGCTCTTCAAATTTATTGCTTATCATCCCCAGTGGAAGTGGCGTAGCATAAATCGGGAATTGAAATTCTTTGAAAAAATATGGCACCGCACCGATATGATCTTCGTGTGCGTGAGTGATGATAATGCCTCTGATTTTGTTTTTGATCTTTCTGACATAGTCAAAATCTGGCACCAAAATATCCACGCCATGCATACTCTCAGTAGGAAAACTCATACCGATATCAATGATAATCGCATCGTTATTTGTCTCAAAAATAGTCATATTGCCGCCGATCTCGCCAAGACCGCCAAGCGGAGTTATAGTAATTTTGTGTTCGGTTGAATTTAGGTATTTGAGTGGTTCAAGACGCAACTCATGACTAGCCTTATTCGCTTCTATGGCGGCTTTCATATCTTTTTGCCACTCTTCGTTGCCACTGATTTTTACTGTTGGATTGCTATTTTTGCGACGCTTTTTAGCTTTTTTGGTTTGCTCTTTTGACTCATCAGTTTTGGTAGTTTCATCAATTTGCGAATTTTGATCCTTAGCTGCGTGTTTCGCCTCTTTTTTTAGATTATCTTTATGATTGCGATATCTTCTTTTTTTGCTAGGTTTTTCACCTAGAGTTTGTGCATTCTCTTCGTTCATTTTTAGCCTCTTTAAATAGTTTTAAATATAAGGCGACACAAAGCTCATGAGGACGAGTAGTAAGCGGTAAATTATGTTTAGCCAAAAAGCTCTCTACAATAGACTTTGAGCAAAAACAAGCTAAATTTTTAAGTAAAGTTTTACGTGGAGCAACAAACGCAGACCTTAAAAACCGCTCAAATTCACCAAGCTCAAAATCATCTACTAAATTTCTATTTTTCATAATTCTAATCACCGCTGAGACAACCTTTGGCTCTGGATTAAACGCAGTTGCAGGCACATCAAAGAGCAACTCTACATCACCCCTAACTCCAGCTAAAATAGCCAAAGCACTAAACTCGCTATCACCTGGTTGTGCGCTAAATTTCAAGGCTACCTCTTTTTGAATCATAACAACAAGCCCCTTGCATCTGCTATCGCTAAGCGCTTTTAATATCATATTTGTCGCTACATAGTATGGCAAATTCGCTACTAAAAAATAGTCCTGTCTTGCTATCTCATCCCAGGATTCAAGAGCGTTGGCGTTAGTTATTTTTAGTTTTTGCTCCAAGATCTCACTAGCAAATTTATCTAGCAAAATCTCATAAAGCTCGCTGTCTATCTCAAAACACTCGATTTTTCCACTCAGTTGTACAAGCTTTTGTGTTAAATCACCTAAGCCAGGCCCAATCTCTACGATCCTTTCTAAATCATTGGGAATCGCTTGGATGATTTGACGCTTTATGCTCTCATCGGTTAAAAAATTCTGACCAAATTTCTTTTTTGCACGTATCATAGGTAGCTATTTTAGCTAAATTTGACTGAATTTATAGTAAAATAAAAATAAAAAGTTTTAAAAATGGAAAATTTCGCTAAAAGAATCATACCTTGCTTAGATGTAAATAATGGAAGAGTTGTCAAAGGTGTTAATTTTGTAGGGTTAAAAGATGCTGGTGATCCAATCGAAGTAGCCAAAAGATATAATGATGAAGGCGCTGATGAACTATGTTTTTTAGACATTACAGCTAGTAGCGATGGAAGAGATACCATAGTACATGTAGTAGAAGAGGTCGCAAAACAATTATTTATCCCTCTTACTGTAGGTGGTGGAATTCGTAAAATAGATGATATATCAAGGCTATTAAATGTTGGCTGTGATAAAGTCAGCCTAAATTCATCAGCTGTTGATAATCCAAATTTAATTTATGAAGCTGCTAATAAATTTGGTTCTCAATGCATTGTAGTTGCTATAGATGTCAAAAAAAATAGCAATGGTAGTTATAATGTATTTGTTCATGGAGGACGTAAAGATACCGGACTAGATGCGATACAATGGGCTAAAAGAGTCTATGATTTAGGTGCTGGAGAGATACTTTTAACCTCTATGGATAGCGATGGAACCAAGGCTGGATATGACTTAAATATAACATCGGCCATATCAAACTCAATCCAAATTCCAGTCATTGCTAGTGGAGGAGCAGGCACAATGCAGCACATCTTGCAAGCTTTTCAAAATGGAGCTGATGCAGCGCTTGCAGCTAGCATATTTCATTATAAAGAGATTGAAATTATGAAATTAAAAGAATTTTTAAAAGATAATGGAATCGGGGTCAGAATTTGAGTCAAAATAAACTTAATAGCAATACTTTGATAGTTTGTGCCGGAGAAATGGAGAGTTTTCAATTTGCTACAACAATTGGAATTGGAATGGTTGAACCAGCAATAAATTTAACTAAAATTTTACTTAATTTAAAACAACTACCAAAAAAGATTATATTTATTGGAAGTTGCGGAATTTATGGCAATGAAAATTTGCTTAAAATTTACCAAAGTTCTTTAGCGTTTAACTATGAAATTAGTGGAATTATAGGGCTTAGCTACACTCCTATCAAGATAAATTTGCCTAATGTTTCACAAAAAACAATTTTAATAAATTCATCAAACTTCATTACAAATTCAGCTGAAATTTCAAAAAAATTTAAAAATTTAGGTTTCACAGCTGAAAATATGGAAGCTTACAGTGTACGATGTGTAGCAAACTTATTCAAAATAGATTTTGAATGCATTCTATGCTCCACAAACTACTGCAATGAAAATGCACATGATGATTTTATTAAAAATTATCCACAAGCCAAAGAAATAATTACAAAATATCTAAAATCAAAAGGAATTATATGAAAAATTTGCTTGATTATACTCAAGTGGAGCTGTCTGAATTTATCCAGCCAAAATTTAGAACAAAGCAAATTTACGAGTGGATATATAAAAAAAATGCAAGATCATTTGATGAGATGAGCAACTTGCCAAAAGATATTAGAGAAAGATTAAAAAATGAATTTTATATCGAACCACTAGAGATGATCAAAAATGAGATTAGTAGCGATGGAAGTATAAAATATCTTTTTAAACTTAAAGATGGCAAAACAATTGAAAGCGTTCTTTTGCCTATGAAAGAAGAGATTGTAGATGAAAATGGCAAAACACAAAAACACGCTAGATACACTATCTGTGTCAGCTCTCAAGTGGGTTGTAAGATGGGATGTAGCTTTTGTCTAACGGCCAAAGGTGGCTTCATACGCAATTTAACTGCTGGTGAGATCGTAGGTCAAATTCTATGGATAAAAAGAGAAAATAACATACCATATGAGAGACGCGTAAATATCGTATATATGGGTATGGGAGAGCCTCTTGATAATCTAAATAATGTATCAAAAACTATAAATATTTTAAAAGATAATGATGGTCTAGCTATAGGAGCAAGACGCCAAACTATTAGCACAAGTGGGTTAGCTACACAGATTAAAAAGCTTGGCGAAATGGATTTGGGCGTGCTTTTGGCTATATCTTTACACGCTGTTACAGATGAATTAAGAGAGAAATTAATGCCGGTAAATAAGGCTTATAATATCGCTAGTGTGATGGATGCTGTGCGTCAATTCCCTATAGATATGAGAAAAAGAGTTATGTTCGAATACCTAATAATGGATAAGATAAATGACAATCTTAGCGACGCAAAAGCCCTTGTAAAGCTACTTCACGGGATTAAAGCAAAGGTGAATTTAATCCTTTTCAATCCACATGAAGGTAGCCCATATCAAAGACCATCGCAAGAAAATGTAGAAAAATTCAGAGATTACCTTCAATCTCGTGGCGTTACATGCACAATTCGTCAAAGTAAAGGACTTGATATCAGTGCTGCTTGCGGTCAATTAAAAGAGCGAAGTAAAGGGGAAAATAGTGCCACTGCTTGATATAATTCAACTTGTTTTTATTGTCATTGTCGTTGCTATTGGATTAATCGGAATGATATATGTGATAAAATCTGATAAATGAATTTTAATACTAATTGATCTATCCCTAACTCATCTTTAAAAATTTAACTATTTTTTATAGTAATTTTAATCATATTTTAAGTTAGGGATGGGGGGGGGTAGAATACTCTTTTTAGACCAAAAAAAGGAGTAATTATGAAAAAATTTATCCTATTCATCACCCTAGTTGCAAGTGCTATCTTTGCTAATGCATATGATTTATCCTATGATTCATCTAGTTATGAATACCAAGGATTATCTGATAGAGTTGATGAACTAGAAAGAGAAAATAGAAATCGTAAAAGAGATGCTCAAATGAGAAGTCTAGGTACCGATGATTTCTATAGATAAAATTTGCCATTTGACCCAGGTTTTTAATCCATTTGCGCAAATGGACTTAATCCAAATTTCATCTTGGAACTGATATCAAATTCAGTTCCATTATAGTTAAATTTGAGCCGATTTGAGTGAAGCATAAGTCTATTAGCCCCACTCTTTTGGATACGCTCATTTTTGCTCATTTTGCCATCTAAAATTCTCTCTATATCACGTCGTTCAAGCCCATAAATTGGATCACCTAAAATTTTATGTTTCACATAAAACAGGTGAAGCCTAAGCTGATGCTGGCGTCCAGTTAATGGAATACATTCAACCAAAGTTGCATTTATTTTCTCGTCAAATTCAATCGGCCTAAATAGTGTTATAGCACGCTTACCATTATCACAAATTTGCATTCGAATTTTAATATCATCATAATCTCTTGTAATATCCATCGCTCTATCTATCACAAGCCAATTCTCATCGTTAATAAAACTAAATTTATCTACAAAATCCATATAATTTGCTGCTATGAATCTCTTAAATTTACTCTCCTGAACTTTACCACTCACCAATGCTAAATAGCTTTTAAAAATACATCTACTCTCAAACATCGCCTTAAGTTTTTTAGTAGTTTCTATACTTTTGCCAACTACAATAATTCCACTTGTCTCTTTATCTAATCTATGTGCTACAGATGCATTTTTTCCCCATAGGCTCCAAATCTCATCACATAGGCTATAGTTACAATTCCTACCATTTGGATGGGTCAAAACTCCACTTGGTTTATCAAAAACTCCAAATTCATCAGATTCAAAAATCGGCTTTATTCCCACTGGCTTGCACTCATAATCTATAAAAAATAATTCACCATTTACAGTACTATTTTTATCTAATGTCACACCATTTTTATCAATTAATCTACCCTTATCGCAAAGCTTTTGAGCTTGGCTCATTGTATAGCCACGTGATAACAAAATTTGATAAGTTTTCTGCCCGATAAATTCACCAATTTTCATCTTAACATATGCCATTTATTAACCTAACTTTTAGAACATTTTTTATATAATATTAGATTAACTATTATATAAAAAATCAGCAAAAAAGGTTCTGAAATGGTAGAGAGATACGCTAGAAAAGTTATGAGTGATAAGTGGAGTATGCAAGCTAAATATGATGCGTGGCTAAGAGTTGAGCTAGCAGCAGTCAAAGCGTGGAATAAGCTAGGATTAATTCCAGATAGTGATTGTCAAAAAATCTGCGAAAATGCTAAATTTGATATTACTCGCATAGATGAAATAGAAAAAACTACAAAACATGATGTTATAGCATTTTTAACAAGTGTTAGTGAGAGCTTGGGTGAAGAGAGTAGATTTGTCCATTTTGGTATGACAAGTAGTGACTGTATCGATACAGCTGTGGCTTTGCAGATAAAAGATAGTATGGAGCTAATCTTAGATGATGTTAAAATTTTAATGGACACTATCAAAAAAAGAGCTTACGAGCATAAAAACACTCTAATGGTTGGCAGAAGCCACGGAATTCACGGAGAGCCTATAACATTTGGTTTAGTTCTTGCTATTTGGCATGATGAGATCAAAAGAGCCTACGAGCTACTAAACCACGCTAAAAGCGTTATTAGCACTGGTATGATAAGCGGTGCGATGGGTAATTTCGCTCACTCTCCACTTGAATTAGAAGAGCTAGTATGTCAAAACTTAGACCTAAACCCAGCCCCAGCAAGCAATCAAGTAATCCAAAGAGATCGCTACGCTCAAGTGATATCGGCTCTAGCCATACTAGCTAGTAGTTGTGAGAAGATAGCAGTAGCGATAAGACACTATCAAAGGACGGAAGTTTATGAAGCTGAGGAGTATTTTAGCCCAGGGCAAAAAGGCTCAAGCGCTATGCCACACAAGAGAAATCCAGTTTTAAGCGAAAATGTAACCGGTCTTTGTCGTATGATTCGTAGCTACGCTATTCCAGCGATGGAAAATGTCGCCCTTTGGCATGAAAGAGATATCAGCCACTCAAGTGTAGAGAGATTTATCTTGCCTGATGCCTTTATAACGAGTGATTTTATGCTAAATAGATTAAATGGCCTACTAGCAAATTTAGTCGTATATCCAGAAAATATGATGAAAAATTTAAATTTAACCGGTGGATTAGTCTTTTCTCAAAGAGTCCTTTTAGAGCTACCAAAACAAGGCGTAAGCAGAGAAGACGCATACAAAATCGTCCAAAGAAATGCTATGAAAGTTTGGGCTGACTTACAAGAGGGCAAAAAAGCTCTTAATGAAAATGGCGAGAGTCTATTTTTACAAAATTTACTAAATGATAATGAGCTTAGAGAAAAACTCAATGAAAATGCGATAAAAGAGTGTTTTGACTACACTTACTATACAAAAAATGTAGATAGAATATTTAAAAGAGTATTTGAAATTTAATATAAAGGCACAAAAAAATAATATGAAAGTTATAAAAAGAAATGGCAGAACCGAAGAGCTAGATATATCTAAAATCAAAAAATACACAAGCGAAGCCGTAGCCGGACTAGATAATGTCAGCTTAAGCGAGCTTGAAGTTGATGCGAAAATTCAATTTCGTGATAATATCACAACTGAAGAGATCCAGCAAACTCTCATCAAAACCGCAGTTGATAAGATAGATATAGATCGCCCTAACTGGACCTTTGTCGCAGCTAGGCTATTTTTGTATGATTTGTATCACAAAGCAACTGGATTTAGCGGATATAATAGCCTTGAAGATTATCTAATCAAAGGAGAAAAAGAGGGCAGAATCTTGCTTGGTTTAAAAGAAAAATATGATCTTGATGATCTAAACAACTATATAAAACCAGAGCGAGATATGCAATTTACATATCTTGGGATTAAAACTCTATATGATAGATATCTTATAAAAGATAAAAATGGAAAACCTATAGAGTTACCACAACAGATGTTTATGGCGATCGCTATGTTTTTGGCTCAAAATGAGCTAGATTCTCAAGGTTGGGCGAAAAAATTTTACGATATCATAAGCAAATTTGAAGTAATGCTAGCAACTCCAACTCTCTCAAATGCTAGAACCACAAGGCACCAACTATCAAGCTGCTATGTTGGAAGCACTCCTGATAATATTGAAGGAATTTTTGATAGTTATAAAGAGATGGCTTTGCTCTCTAAATTTGGTGGTGGTATCGGCTGGGATTGGTGTAAAGTGCGTGCTATGGGCGGTAGCATTGATGGGCATAAAAACGCAGCTGGCGGGATAATACCATTTTTAAAAGTTACAAACGATATTGCAGTTGCAGTCGATCAGCTAGGGACTAGAAAGGGTGCAATAGCAGTTTATATCGAGCCTTGGCATATGGATGTAAGCGACTTTTTGGATCTTCGTAAAAACTCTGGCGAAGAGCGTCGCAGAGCTCATGAATTATTTCCGGCTTTGTGGATAAATGATCTTTTTATGAAAAGAGTGGAGAATAATGAGAGATGGACGCTATTTGATCCAGCTGATACGCCTGATCTTTGTGATCTATATGGCGATAAATTTGAAAAAAGATATCTAGAGTATGAAAATAACCAAGATATCGCTAAAAGCGTAATCCAAGCCAAAGAGTTATGGAAGAAAATTCTTACAAGCTATTTTGAAAGTGGTATGCCGTTTTTATGTTTTAAAGATAGCGCAAATAGGGTAAATCCAAATTCACACAAAGGCATAATTAGAAGCTCAAATTTATGCACTGAAATCTTCCAAAATACTGAGCCCAATTACTATCAAACTAAGGTAATCTACACAGATGGTAGCTATGATCTATTTGATGAAAATCTAGAAGTAACAGTTGATGGCGGATACACTAAAAAGGCTAAAAAAATTACCGCTTTAGATAGATTAAACAACAAAGATATATTTATAGTAGAAAAAGGCTTAAAAGAGGGCAAAACCGCCGTTTGTAACCTAGCAAGTATAAATTTAAGCAAAATCAACACACCAGAAGATATAGCAAGAGTTACACCAATAGCCATTAGAATGCTAGATAATGTTATAGATCTAAATTTCTACCCACATGCTAAGGTTAAACACACAAATTTAGCTAGTCGCTCAATAGGCTTAGGTGTAATGGGAGAGGCTGAAATGCTAGCTACAAAGCAGATACAATGGGGTAGTTACGAACACCTTGAAAAAATAGATGAAATAATGGAAAATATCAGCTACAATGCCATTTACGCTTCATCAAATTTAGCCGTAGAAAAGGGCGTTTATCCAGATTTTCCTGGCTCAAACTGGAGTAAAGGCATCTTCCCAATAGACCTAGCAAATCCAAACGCCAAAGCCCTTGTCAATCGTGGCGGAAGTCTATTTGATGAAGGTAGTTGTGATTGGGCTAAATTAAGAGAAAAAGTCAAAAAAGATGGTATAAGAAATGGCTATTTAATGGCCATAGCACCAACTTCTAGTATAAGCATATTAGTAGGGACAACTCAAACAATCGAGCCAGTATATAAACGAAAATGGTTTGAGCAAAATCTAAGCGGTATGACCCCTTGCGTAGTCCCAAATTTGAGCCCTGAAACTTGGCAATACTACACTCCAGCTTATGAGCTAGACCAAAGAGTCCTTATCAAAGCAGGAGCAATCCGTCAAAAATGGATAGATCAAGGTCAAAGTCTAAATATATTTATGAGTTTAGATAAAGCTAGTGGAAAATATCTTAGCGATATATATATGCTTGCTTGGAGCTTAGGCGTGAAATCTACATACTATCTAAGAAGCGAAAGCCCGGACTCAAGCCACTTGGATAATAAACCAGTTGATCGTAGCATAGAGTGCGAAGGGTGTCAATAAATTTAATTCATAGCTAAGATCTATTCTAGCTATGAATCTTTTTAATTCTATTTAATAAGAATTATCTTGTCAAATCAAAATACATTAAAACGAGCAATGCACTCACGCCATTATATATACCTGTAACTGGAAGTTTTCATGAGCATGGAAGTAGATTTATTAGTTCATCTTTTGGATTTGCTATTGGATGGAATTACTGGTTTAACTGGGTTATTACAGTTGCTGCTGGAGAGGCTAAAGATCCAAACAGAAATATTCCAAAAGCTATAAATGCAATATTTTGGAGAATTTTGCTATTTTATATATTTGTTATTTTTATCATTGGTACGCTTTTACTTTTTACAGATCCAAATTTGCTCAAAAATAGCAAAACAGATATAGCTCAAAGCCATTTTACTATTTTATTTGATAGAGCTGGAGTTGCCTTTGCAGCTAGCGTGATGAATGCTGTTATATTTACTGCGATATTTAGCGCTGGAAATAGTGGATTGTACTCAAGCACTAGAATGCTCTATTCCTTAGCTAAAAGCTCATAAAATATTTGCTAAGACTGATTCTAGAGGTGTTCTAGTTTATGCATTAATTGCTACTGCTACTATAGGTGCAGCATATTTTTGGCTTATTAATGCTTCAGCTTTAGCTGAATTTATCACATGGGCAGGTATAGCCTGGTCGCATTATAAATTCCGCAAGCCTACATCGCTCAAGGCAAAGATATCAATGATCTACCATTTAAAGCAAAATGGTACCTACTTGAGCCAATTTTAGCACTTATAATGTGTATAATTGTAATAATTGGGCAAAATTATGAAGCCTTAATATAAAGTAGAGATTTTGTCACACTTTTTACTAGCTATATTGGATTGTGGCTATTTTTACTTATTTGGGCTGGGCATAAACTTATAACTAAAAGTAAAGCTATTGATCCACTTCAAGCCGATATAAAACGCTATAATTACTAAGATTTTATATTAAAACTATGAGTTAAAGCTATTGCTATTGCGTCTGTAATATCAAGTGGCTTTATCTCTTTAGTTATTCCTAGCATCTTTTTTACCATAAATGAAACCTGTTCTTTTGTCGCTTTTCCTTTGCCTGTTACAGCTTTTTTGATTTGAAGCGGAGTATATTCACTAAATTCACCATGAATTTGCAAAATTTTAAGCATTAAAGCTCCACGAAATTGTGCAAGCTTTAAAACTGTTTTTGGATTATAAGCAAAAAATATATCTTCGATTGCTACTGCATCAATTTTATGTGCTTTAAATATTAGATCTAAACCTTCACAAAGCTGAGTAATTTGAAATTGTAAATCGTCTTGTTTTATTTTAATAAGTCCAGCCTCAACCAGTGATTTTCTATTGCCAAATTTCTGAATTATCGCATAGCCGCAATTGCGAGTACCAGGGTCTATTCCTAAGATTTTCACATATATCCTTTTAAGTTATTCACATTATTCACATCTTTAGTGAATTTAATTTATAATAATATCATAATAAGTCATTTTTAATTAAATTTTTAGTAGAATATTAGCTAATAAATTTAAAGGGAAAATATTGCTAGGCACAAAAGCGCTTGAAATTTTGGGTCAAGAGATCTCCAAAAGCGAGATGGATAATTACATTTCACGGATTAAATTTAGCGAAAAAGGTTCAAATTCTCAAAGAGTTATTTTTATCGCTCCTAATGAGCTTATAGCCAAATTTATCCAAACAAAATATGCTAATAAACTAGCTAATATCTACGAAGTTCACACAGGTATAAAGCCTGAGGTTTTAATCACAACCCAAAAGGCAAATTTAAGTATAAAATCAAAAGATGTAAATGTAAAAGAAATTAGAAGTCAAAGTTCACTACTCAATCCTAGCTATACATTTGATAACTTCGTTGTTGGTGATTCCAATCAATTTGCATTTATTAGTTCAAAACAAGTTGCAAGCAATCCAGGAAAAGCATATAATCCGCTATTTATCTATGGTTCAACCGGCCTTGGTAAAACACATCTTTTACAATCTATAGGAAATGAATGTCTAGAAAATGGCAAAACAGTAATTTGTATAACTAGTGAACAATTTACTAGTGATTTTATACGAAATCTAGAAAACCGAACTATGAATAAATTTAAAGAAAAATATCGTAATTGTGATGTTTTACTAATTGATGATGTGCAGTTTTTTCACAAATCAGAAAAAACACAAGAAGAATTTTTTCACACCTTTAATGAAATTCACGCTAAAAAAGGTCAAATAGTAATGACCTCAGACAAACCTCCAAAAATGTTAAAAGATTTTGAAGAGCGTCTAAAAAGTCGATTTGAATGGGGATTAATGGCTGATATTACGCCGCCTGAACTTGATACTAAAATCAGAATTATTAAAACAAAATGTGAATTTGATAAGATAGAACTAAGTGATGATATAATCGAATATATCGCTTCAAATATGGGTGATAATATTAGAGAAATTGAAAGCGCAATTATAAATATTAACGCTTTTGCAAATATTATGCGTCAAGATATCACACTTGAATTTGCCAAAAATGTAATAAAAGATCAGATAAAAGAGAAAAAAGAAGCTATAAGTCTAGAAAATATAATAAAAGATGTAGCACATGAAATGAATATTAAACCAAGTGACATAAAAAGTAAAAATCGTACTAAAAATATCGTAGAAGCTCGTAGAATTTGTATATATCTAGCCAAAACTCTCACTCCAAACTCTATGCCTCAGCTCGCATCACACTTTGGATTAAAAGACCATAGCGCAGTTAGTCACAATATTAAAAAAATTAATAATCTAATGGAAAACGATAGCTATTTTAAAGCTAGATTAGAAGAATTAAAAAATAAAATATTATCAAAGGAATAGTGAATATGTGTGAAAATTCCCTTCAAAGTTTTTCAATAAAATTTACCCGATTTTGCGGTGTTTTGTGTAGTTATTCACAAAATCAACAAACCAACTAAAAAGAAAAATAAATTTAAAAAATAAAGGCAAAAAATGAAAGTTTTAATCAAAAAGAATATTTTAGAATCAATTATCATAAATACAAACCCTTATCTTGATAAAAAAGATCTTAGTTCAATAACATCTCACATATTCATAAATGCAAAAGATTCAATTCTAACAATTAAAGCTACAGATAATGAAATTGGTCTAAGTTATAAAGCCTCAAATGTAAACATAATTGAAGATGGAATAGCAACAGCAAATGGTAAAAAACTTCTTGATATCATAAAAAGCCTTAAAGATGGTGAAGTTATCTTAGAAACAATCCAAAATCACCTATATATAAAACAAAATAACTCAAAATATCGCTTACCTATGCAAAAAGCCGATGATTTCCCAGATTTCCCAACAATAGAAAATAAAAAAAGATTTAATATAAACGCAGCTAACCTAAGCAAAAGCCTTAAAAAAATCACAAATTCAATAGAAAATACAAATTCAAAAATAGAATTGACAGGTGCTTTAATCGATATAAAAAATAATAGTATAAATTTAGTTGGTACTGACACCAAAAGACTTAGCGTTTATACCCTTAATATAGACTCACAGAGCGAACCATTTAGCATAATAATCCCTAAAAAAGCTATAGTAGAAATCCAAAAAATATTTTATGAAAATATAGAAATTTACTATGACGAAAATATATTTATAGCAATTAGCCAAAATTTTGAATTTTTCACAAAACTGATAAATGGTCGCTATCCAGACTATGAAAGAGTAATCCCAAAAGAGAGCAAAATCAATATAAATTTAAATCGTGAAAAGATGATAGAAGGTATCAAAACAATCTCAATGCTATCTGAAATTATAAAAATCACAATAAATAAAGAAAACATAACATTTGAGAGTATAAACAACGATAATAGCGAAGCTAAAACAGTAATTGAACAAAATTTTGATATAGAAGACAACATTATATTAGGTGTGAAAAATAGATTTATTCTTGATTTCTTATCAAGCATTGAAGATAGTGAATTTACCTTATCATATAATGATGTAGGACTTCCATTTGTGCTTAGCTCTGAAGAGTTAAAAACAGTTATAATGCCTATAAATATTTAAGGATTAAAATGGAAAATTTAGAACAAAAAAAATACGCCGCTGGAAGTATCAAGGTTTTAAAAGGTCTTGAAGCTGTAAGAACACGCCCTGGAATGTATATAGGCGATACAAACATAAATGGTCTTCACCATATGATATATGAAGTAGTAGATAACTCCATAGATGAGTCAATGGCAGGATATTGCGATACTATCGATATTGAGCTTACAAATGAAGGTTCAGCCATAATTACAGATAATGGTAGGGGAATTCCAGTAGATATCCATCCAACTGAGAATATTTCAGCTGCGACTGTGGTTTTAACAGTGCTTCATGCGGGTGGTAAATTTGATAAAGATACATATAAAGTATCAGGCGGACTTCATGGGGTTGGAGTTTCTGTTGTCAATGCATTATCTAAAAAATTGGTTTTGAATATAAAAAGAGATGGAAAACTTCATCGCCAAGAATTTGCCGAAGGCATACCACAAAGTGATTTAGAAGTTATCAAAACTACTAATAAAACTGGAACTAGCATAGAGTTTTGGCCTGATGATACTATCTTTGAAATAACTAAATTTGATAGAGAAATTTTAACTAAAAGATTTAAAGAGTTAGCCTATTTAAATCCTAAAATCACTATAAATTTTAAAGACCAAAGAGATGGATTTAAAGAGAGTTATCACTTTGAAGGTGGGCTTGAGAGCTTTGTAACTGATATGAATAAAAGCAACCCAGTAAGCAAAGCTGTGAGTTTTAGCGGTGGTGAAGAAGATGTTATAGTCGATTTTGCTCTACTTTATAATGAGACATATAGTGAGAATTTACTAAGCTTTGTAAATAATATCAAAACCCCTGATGGTGGGACTCACGAAGCTGGATTTAGAGCGGGGCTTACTAGAGCTATTACAAATTACATAACAGCAAACGCTAATGCTCGTGAAAAAGATACTAAAATCACTGGAGATGATATAAGAGAGGGTCTTATAGCTGTTGTGAGTGTCAAAGTCCCAGAACCACAATTTGAGGGCCAAACCAAAGGCAAACTCGGCTCAAGCTATGTCAAACCAATAGTCCAAAAGATAACTTTTGAAGTGCTTTGTAAATATTTTGAAGAAAACCCAAACGAAGCAAAAGCTATTATGAATAAAGCTCTTTTAGCAGCTCGTGGTAGAGAAGCAGCCAAAAAAGCTAGAGATTTAACACGCAAAAAGGATAATTTAAATAGCGTTGGGACACTGCCTGGTAAATTAGCCGATTGCCAAAGCAAAGACCCAAGCGAGAGTGAAATTTATCTTGTTGAGGGTGATTCTGCTGGTGGTTCAGCAAAGCAAGGCAGAGATAGGGTATTTCAAGCTATTTTGCCACTTCGTGGTAAAATTTTAAATGTAGAAAAGAGCAGACTTGATAAAATTTTAAAATCTGAAGAGATAAAAAATATGATAACCGCATTTGGTTGTGGTATTGGGGATGAGTTTGATGCTAGTAAATTAAGATATCATAAAATCATTATTATGACAGATGCTGATGTCGATGGAAGCCATATCCAGACTCTACTTCTTACATTTTTCTTTAGATTTCTTACGCCAATTATAGAAAATGGAAATGTCTATTTAGCCCAGCCGCCACTTTATAGATACAAAAAAGGCAAAAAAGAAATTTATCTAAAAGATGAAAAAGCCTTAAATGAATTCTTAATAGAAATAGGAATTGAAAATGAAGATTTTGAAGGTATTGGCAATAATGATTTGATTGATTATTTAAAGTTAATTAGCGTTTATAGAAGCGTTTTAAATGAGCTTAAAAAGCGTTTTAATCTATTAAGTGCGATTAGATATATGATAGAAAATCCAGATATCATCAGCAAAGATTTTAAAGAGTTATTTGAGATTATAAAAACAGAGCTTGAAACTCAAAATTATAATATCTTAAATTCATATGTCAATGAAGATGAAATTAGAATTTATGTCCAGACTCCAAATGGCCTTGAAAAGTTGATTATAAATGATACTTTATTTGTTAATCCTTTATATGTTGAGGCTGTCCATATATATTCTAAGATGAGAGAGCGTGATATTGACCTTAATGGTGATCCATTAGAAGTATTAGAAAATATAGAAAAAAATGCTAAAAAAGGTGCTTATATCCAGCGTTATAAAGGTCTAGGTGAGATGAATCCAGATCAATTATGGGAAACTACCATGAATCCAGAAAATCGCCGTTTATTAAAGATAGATGTCAAAGATATGCAAAGCGCTAGTGATATATTTGAGCTATTTATGGGTGATGAGGTTGAGCCAAGAAGAGAGTATATCCAAGCTCACGCTAAAGATGTTAAGCACTTAGATGTTTAAGGATAGATATGGAAAATTTAAAATATGGCGAAAAAATAATAGCTGAATTTGATATAGATAAAGATTTTGAGATATGGCCAAATAGTGCTAATAAAGATTATGCGATCAAAATCACTCTACCAGAGTTTGCTTGCTTTTGTCCAAGGAGTGGCTATCCCGATTTTGCTACAATTTATCTAACCTATGTCCCTGATAAATTTGTAGTAGAGTTAAAGGCTCTAAAATTATATATAAATAGCTTTTTAAATCGCCATATAAGTCATGAATCTAGTATAAATGAAATTTACGATACTCTAGATAATAAACTAAAACCAAAATATCTAAGAGTTGTTGGTGATTTTAATCCAAGGGGCAATGTCCATACGATTATAGAAGTTGATAGCAATATGATAAAAGAGCAAAAATACGATACAAGCTCTATTGTATTTGAAAATACTAGGAAATTTAATTAATGATAAATCCAAAACTTATTGAACATATTTTCAAAGCAGCCAATATATCAAGGTGGAATGACTATCCTAAGATGGTTGAGCTATCAGAGCTAGACAAACAAGCTCATAAATTTATAATAGCATATTTCATCGCAAAGCTTGAAAATGATGTAGATATGCATTATATAATAGAAAGTGGGGTTTTTGAGTTTTTAAGTAGAGTTGTGGTAACTGATATTCGCCCAGATGTCTTTCATCATATCCAAAAAACCAAAGCTAGTGAGATAAATAACTGGGTTTTGACAAATTTAGAACCATTAATAGAAGATATTGAAGATGGTAAATTTTTAGATAGATTTAAGAGTTATTTAGAAGACAAAGACCACAAAAAAGAGAGATTGATTTTAAAAGCCGCTAGTTATCTAGCTACTAAGTGGGAATTTAGCATTATATATCAAACTAGTAAATTTTTAAATGATATTGATGAATTAAAGCAAAAAGTAGATGAAGAGCTAGAAGATTATTATGAATTAATCGGCGTTAGAAAGATCGCTATGAATCAAAAATTAGCTCGCATAGTCGATCTAAGCGGAAGATTAAGATTTCAAAAGCGTTGGGCGCAGACGAATCGCATTCCAGAAACAGCAGTTTTAGGTCATATGCTAGTTGTAGCGATATTTGGTTATTTTTATTCAATCAAAGTTGGAGCAAATTCAAAAAGATTAGAAAATAACTTTTATTGTGCTTTGTTTCATGATCTGCCTGAGAGCCTAACTCGTGATATTATAAGCCCTGTTAAATATGGTATTGATGGGTTAAATGAGATAATTAGTGATTATGAGATGAGATTAATCGAAGATAAAATTTTGCCATATATCCCACAAAGTTTTAGAGATGAATTTAGCTATATTTTGGGTGTTAGAAGCGATGATGGAGTCTTTAAAAAAGATGAATTTGAAAATAGAATTTGTCGCACAACTCCACAACCATATCACGGAAGTATGAGTAATGTCAATGATGATGAGTATAATAGCATTGATGGCAAGGCTTTGAAATATTGTGATAGATTAGCTGCTTTTGTCGAGGCTGGACTCTCTATAAGCTATGGTGTTAAAAGCAAGGATTTAGTAAGAGGATTTCAAAATATAAGAGCTAAATTTAAAAAAAGCCCAAAGATTGAAGGGGTGGATTTTGATAAAATTTGTAGAGATTTTATGAAAGATTTAGATATAGAAAACCTCTCCCCAGATGACTGCGGCACACACCTATAAAAAGTGCTCTGCTATGTTCCCATCCTGAAGCGGTGCTTTTTAAAAGCATTGCACAGGTCTAAGGAAAGGCGGATGAAATTATATCTATATTTTACTTAAAATAGGATTATGATGAGTTATAAATTACATTTTTTATCTATTTTTCGTGAGCTTTTTGTTCCGCATTATCGATCACTAGAGTTTAGAGCCAAGATTTTTACTGCTATGTTAATTGCTAAAAATAGTATTTTAGATAGTGATTATCAAGAGGTTGAAGAGATAGCAAAAGATATATATGGTGATGATAAAAAGCGAATTCACATCCTAGTCCAAACGGTTAAAGAGTATGTAGAAAAGTCCACTCAAGCCTCTAAATTGAATTTAGATATATTACTAAAAGATATAGATTATGAATTAAAAATGATAAAAAGATATGTCAAAAAAATTGATTTTGCGCATTTGCGTCGTTTGATGGTTAATAGTGATGAGATAGATGCACATTTTCAACAACAAGTTTATGAATTTTTTTTAAATGAAGTTAAAATTTATTCACATAGTTAATTAGTTTATATTATATTGCAAATGATATATCTAAATAAAATGGCTCTTTTTGATTTTGTCTTTTAGTTTATTTTCTATTTTTGTTTTTTCTGCTGTGATTTTTATTGTTTCTTTTTCTAAAGTATCAAACATTACATTAAGCGTGAAACTAATTAAGCCCTACAGCCCACTGCCAAAATGGCATTACATTATATGTGATTTTTTCAAATTTAGCTATTTGACTTTGTGAATTTGAGATTATATCTACTTTTTTTAAACCTAGATCATTACAGTGATTGCTTAGTTTTTTAGCTTTTAATATTGCAAGTTCAGATGGCAAAAATGGCAAAATCAAAATCCCATAACTCATATCAGGAATGATAAAATCAATTTGATTGCTATACTTTATCTCTTTTTTTAGCTTTAAAAGTTCGCAAAATACCATATTTGCTATCGTTGCTTTGGGATCTTTGTGTAGACTTAGAGCTGATTTTAGAGCAAAATTGCTAAAATATACCCGTTTTAAAGCGATATTATCGTTGATATTTGAAATAGTTTTTATAAGATTTTGATCTTCTAAATCGGTTATATTTTGATAAAGTTTGTCTTTGCTAAGTTTCATATGGGTTTTTAGAGTTTTGTAAATCTTAAATGAATTTAACGGTTGATGTATAAAATTTGCGATATTTGCTAATATCTTACTATTTAGATCTCCTTTTGATGCTTTTATATGCTTTTGCAAAAATGCCGTAGTTTCAAATTCGCTTAAAAATGGACTAAAAGCCAAATTCCCACGAATCAAAAAGTGGCTAAAAAGCGTTCTAGCTTCATAATTTTTACGATAAAATAGTATAAACTCTTCATAATCCAGCCCGAGTATTTCAAGTTGATTTAATCCATCTATATGCAAAGAATTTAGATCAGTAGAGATGATAATATTATCACAAATAGGCAGTTCTATTTTGGATTTTAGATTCTCAATTGCTAAGGCTTTGATATTTTTGGCCTTGATAAACTCATTTAAGTTATTAAGTTCTATACCAAAACTTCTTATATCATCTAAGTCTATATATAAAAAATTATCAAATTTACTTAAATGATTTAAAATTAATGAGCTTTTGCCGCTTCCATTGGCTCCTTTTAGTAGAATTTTAGAGCCTTCTATGCGTATTTTTCGCTCTAAAAACTCTCTTGATTTTGGCGGGTTTTGATATAAATTTTCTAAGATATTCAAATTTCATCCCCAAATAGCGAAGCCTCAAGTGCTTTTGGTTTAAAACTTTGTCTAGTTAATTCATTTGGGCCATATTTTTGTAGTGCTTCTATATGAGCTTTAACTCCATAGCCTTTATGTTTTGCGTAGCCAAAGTATGGATAAAAGCTATCAAAACGGCACATTTGCAAATCTCTACTAACTTTAGCAATTATACTAGCAGCGCTAACTTGTGGAATTTTAGCATCAGCTTTAATAATTGTCTCAATTCCATCAATACCATAATTACAGTTTCCATCATAGATAATTTGATGTTCTCTAAAGTGAAATTTAATCACCCTTAAAGCTCGTCTTAGACAATTGCTAAGCCCGATTTCATCTATAATTTTATTGTTAAAATATATGGTTACAAATTCACATTGTTGGATTAAGCTTGTATATATTTGTTCTCTTTTTTTAGGGGTTAGCTTTTTAGAATCGGTTAAATTTAACTTACTTAAATCGCTATTAAAAGCACATCCACATACAACTAGCTCACCAGCTAAAGCGCCTCTACCAGCTTCATCAACACCACAAATTTTAGTCAATATTTCTCCTTTTTAACACTGAGTGAATAAGTACTAAGGTGATAAATAGCATACTAGCTGTGCCAGTTATAATCTCACTAACTTCATAAAAAATTTTAATAAACATTATCACTGCTAGAGCTAAAATCGCATAGTGAGCGCCATGTTCAAGATAGATAAAACTCTCAAGTATCTTTTTACGAACCATATAGATAGTCAGACTTCTTACAAACATAGCTCCAATACCAAGCCCAATCATAATAATAAAAATATCTTGACTCATTGCAAAAGCTCCAATAACCCCATCAAAGCTAAAGCTAGCATCTAAAACTTCAAGATATAAAAAACCCATTATCCCGCTTTTAATTCCACTTGTACTAAATATCTCATCAAACATTCCTAGCCCTAAATGCAGCACTATAGCACTAAAATATGCGATGGCATAGGTAGAATTTTGGGTTAGCATAATTAGGATTATTCCAGCTAAAATAGCAATAAAAAGAGTTATATTTTGAGATTTTGAAAGGGTTTTAATTAAATGATTATCCTCTAAAAATCTAATCCATTTTGTCTCTTTTTCTTCAAAAAAGAATGATAAAAATACCATTAGTAAAAATCCGCCACCAAAGATATAAATTTGATTTTTATTACTATGTAGAGCATGATGATACTCATCTGGATTATTTAGTGCTAAATTTAGCGTCTGTAGCATCCCCATATCAGCAGCAATTGATACAATAAGAATTGGAAATAAAAATCTCATTCCAAAGACAGCAATAGGAATTCCATAGATGATAAATCGCCTTTGCCATACTTGAGACATATGACGTAAAATTCTAGCATTTACCACAGCATTATCAAAGCTTAAGCTAACTTCAAGAATAATTAATAAAATACAGATATAAACAGCAACAAATCCACCTAAAAAATATGCTGCTACTAGACCTAAGATTGTTAAAATAAATGATGAATAGAAGTATTTCATGACTTAGAAAATAGCCTAGAAACTGCTAACTCACTAGCTGTAGATTTCAAATTTTCTTTAGCATCACTTTTGCTGATATTTGGAAAAATCGCACGCATCTCTACATTAATTGGTGTATGATTAAAGTTTTCATTAAGCACAGAAAGGATTATATTTTTGTATTTACTAGCTTGATTAAATGGCGCATTATTCTCATCAACATTGTCTAAAGATTTCCAGTTTTTAACCTCTATTATATACTTTCCAAGCATTGGGTGAATAAGTAAAATATCAATTTCGTAAATTATATTGGCATTTTGAAATTTAGCTTTTGGTATTAGGTAGTAGTTTTCATTGCTATGTTGTAAGATTGATATTAAAGATTTAATTACTATCTCTTCGCCTTTTAGATATTTAATTAGAAATTTTTCTATATTAATAATCCCCATACTGCTCCTTTGAGTAAGTTATAATTAAAGAATTTAAATCTCAAATTAGATCTGAATTTAGTTTACCGCATACTCAAATGCCCCAAAGGGGCTAGATTATCTAAGTGTTAGCGTATATCCATTACCGCTTTGTCGGATAGCGTAATGATAGTTACCATCTAGGGATAAAACCACTCTATAATAATCCTTATGAGCTCCGATTGTAGCTTTTTTTAGTGGGCCTTTTTGAACCTTTATACTTTGAGTTGAAAACTCGCTACCTCTTTTAAAATCCATAACTATTTTATCAGGTTTATTAATGATAAAGTCTCTAAACATCTGATCTTTTGTGATTATTTCAATTTTAGAAGCAAATATATCAAATTTGATAAAATCCATAAATGCTATACTTTTTAGCGGTGGTTCTATTTTTGGTAGGACACTAAGTGGTTTTGGTGTAGCTTGTTTGGCTACTGCTTGTTTAGTCTGTTCATTTGTGGTAGTTACTGAGACATCTAAAGATGGAGTAGTCTCGCTACTTACTGGTGGCTGAGATAAGATAATTATATCATCGTGCCAATCAAAACTAGCATTAATATCAATACTTTTTTGTTTTATGCTACCATCTACTGATTTATAACTAAATGTTGCTGTGACAATCTCTCTAGCATCGCTTGGAAATTTAGCTACAACTCTATTTAATTTTGGCGGGTTTTCACTAATATTAGTTGAATCTAGTGTAGTAACATTAATATCATCTGGGGTAAATGGATTTTCTCTAGCTACGAGTGCTAAAACGCAGCTTGATATTAAAATAATCTTTTTCATTTTTTACTCACTTGTAACTATCTGGATCGAGTCCGATTAGCTCGAAATACTCTTTTTGTAGAGCTGAATTTAACTCTTGGTATTTTTTTACCTCGTTACTTAGGGCAGATTTTTGCTCTTTTAAATCATATAAAACACTAGCTGAGCGACTCCCAAAGAATACATTTCCTACATATACTGCAAATAGTATAGTAACAAATATTAGTAGTGAATATGCGATAATTTTTCTAATGGAGCTAGATTTTTTACTCTCTAGCTCAGCTAGGATAGGGTTCAAATTTTATCGCCTAGATATTCGCTAGTTTCGTACTCGATTTCTAGTAAGCGATTGTATTTAGCATTTCTTTCGCTTCTACTAGTTGCGCCAGTTTTAATCTCGCCAGTATTTAAGGCTACAGCAAAATCAGCAATAAAACTATCTTCGCTTTCACCACTTCTATGGCTCATAATACAGCGATAGCCATTTCTTTGTGCTAGTCTTACTGTTTGCATAGTTTGGCTTACTGTGCCGATCTGATTTGGCTTGATTAATACTGCGTTTGCGATACCTTTTTGAATTCCCTCTTTTAGGATTTTTTCATTTGTTACAAATAGATCATCGCCTACTAATTGAACTTTGCTACCTAGCTTATCAGTTAGGATTTTCCAGCCAGCCCAGTCATCTTCGCTTAGGCCATCTTCGATTGAGAAGATTGGATATTTTTCACATAATGCGGTGTATTTTTCTACCATTTGTTCACTTGTAAATTCTTTACCTTCAAGCTTATATACCTTACCATCATAAAGTTCGCTAGCAGCAACATCTAAAGCTAGTTTAATCTGCTCGTTTGGTTTATATCCAGCTTTTATAATAGCTTGCATAATTAGTTCAAGTGGTTCTTCATTATCTTTTAAATTTGGAGCAAATCCACCCTCATCACCTACTGCAGTACTATGTCCAGCATCATTTAGTAGTTTTTTAAGTGTTTGATAAATTTCAGCTGCAGCACGAAGCGCATCGCTAAATTTATCAAAACCAAATGGCATAATCATAAACTCTTGAAAATCAACGCTATTATTAGCATGCGCCCCACCGTTTATGATATTAAACATCGGAACTGGTAAAATAGTAGCATTTGCTCCACCAAGATATCTATATAATGGAAGTTTGCGTGAATTTGCTGCTGCTCTAGCTACTGCCATAGATACGCCAAGAGCTGCGTTAGCACCGATTTTGCTAAAATTTTCAGTACCATCTAGAGCAATTAGTGCATCATCAATTGCTTTTTGATTTAAAGCATCTTTACCACATAACTCTTCAGCTATCATTGAATTTACATTTTTAATAGCTTTTAAAACGCCTTTACCACCAAATGCATCACCACCATCTCTAAGTTCTAAAGCCTCTCTTTTACCTGTGCTTGCACCGCTTGGGACGATTGCTGAACCGGTACTACCATCACATAGCGTTACAAATGCTTTGATTGTTGGATTTCCACGACTATCTAAAACTTCAATTGCTCTTACATCTTTAATTACTGGCATTACTCTTCCTCACTTTCATTCTCATCATCACCGCTACTCATCATGCTATCACCTATATTTTCACGGATTTTAGCTGTTATCTCATCAGCTATATTTAAATTCTCTTTTAAAAACGCTTTTGCATTCTCTCTACCTTGACCTAGTTTTGTGCTTTCATAGCTAAACCAGGCGCCGCTTTTATCGATTATATCAAGTTTTACACCATAATCTATAATTTCACCTTCTTTACTAATTCCTTCGCCAAACATTATATCAAATTCAGTCACTCTAAATGGTGGAGCGACCTTATTTTTAACCACTTTAACCTTAACTCTATTTCCAATTGGCTCTTCACTTTGTTTTAATGTGGCGACTTTTCTTACATCTAAGCGGACTGAAGCGTAGAATTTAAGTGCATTACCACCTGTTGTAGTCTCTGGAGTACCATATCCCATAGCGCCGATTTTCATACGAATTTGGTTGATAAAGACAACTGTGGTTCCCATTTTATGGACGACACCAGTAAGTTTTCTTAGGGCTTGACTCATTAGTCTTGCTTGAAGTCCTACATGCTGGTCCCCCATATCGCCTTCTATTTCGCTTTTTGGTGTTAGAGCTGCGACACTATCTACTATGATTAGATCTACTGCGCCACTTCTAGCTAGAGTCTCAACAATATCAAGCGCTTGTTCACCAAAATCTGGCTGAGAGATGTAAAGATTATCAGTATCTATGCCTAGATTTTTAGCATATTTAACATCTAATGCGTGTTCTGCATCGACAAAGGCACAAACTCCACCATTTTTTTGACATTCAGCAATTAGATGAAGAGTCAGAGTTGTCTTACCGCTACTTTCAGGACCGTAAATTTCGATGATTCTACCACGAGGAATACCGCCTATGCCAAGTGCAATATCAAGTCCGATTGATCCAGTTCCAATAGCATCAATTGGCTCAATTTCCTTATCGCCAAGCCTAAGAACAGTACCTTTACCAAAGGCTTTATCAATCTGTTTAAGGGCTAAATCAAGGCTTTTTTTCTTATTTTCGTCCATTATTTTCCTTGTTTTTTTGGTTATGCAAATGCTGATATTTTATCTTAAAAAAGCTAATATGCTAATAAAATTTACTAAATTTGAGATTTAAATTTTTATAAATTCAAGTTTTTGTGTAGTTTGTTTTCTTATTATTATAAATCAACTTTTAGTATAATATATCACTAGTAGAAGAGTTGCTAACTCTAGGTTATTTTTTAATCCCTTAAACAGCTCCATCCACTGCTTTATCACCACCTCTTTGCTAAATTTATTTTTGACTATCTCTTTGCTTTTTTCGCCCATTTTAGCTCTTAAGCTCTCATCTTGCATTAATATTTTTAGTTTATTGGCGTATTCATCTAGATTATTATCTTCTATCAAAAATCCGCTTTTTTCATCTTCTATTATATCGCTTGGGCCTGTGGCGATATCAAAGGCTATGGTTGGCAAGGCATAAGAACCCGCCTCTATAAGCACCATAGGAAGTCCTTCAAAGTGGCTTGCCATAGCATATATACTAGCGCTTAGATACTCTTTTTCAACTTCAGTAGTAAATGGTTTTAAGATTATAGAGTTAGATAAATTTAGATTATCTATCTTAGTTTTTATCTGCTCTTTTAGATCACCATCGCCTACAATGTGTAGCTTCCAATCTCCAAATTCCTTGCTATCTTGGATTAACTTCCATATATCGATTAAGCGCAAAAAGCCCTTTTCATCTACTTTTGTCATGCGTCCCATTGAGAGTACGACTTTTTGAGAGTAATTGGTGTTTGAATTTGGGATATTTGAGATGAAATTTGGGATTAAAAATATATTTTTATGATGACTTTGCCAAAAATCAATCTCTTTAGAGGCTATAAGCACTATAGAATCAAAATAGTTATATCTAGCCAGGTAGCGTCCTTTTGAAGCTGTGTGGTTGATTTTTAGATATTTTGTATTTTTATTTTTAAATAGTGGAAAATGCGGCGAGTTATTAAAAATCACAAAATCCTTATCTTTGAAATCACGCTTTAAGATATAGCTCTCAATAAATTTATAAAAGATTTTATAGAAGAAATTTTTACGCTTATCATCAAAAGATTTATCATGTAAATATCTTAACTTCACTCTACTATCAAGCTCAAAAGCTTCATTTATTCCTCCTTTATAAAAGCTTAAAATCTCCACATCTAGCCCAGAGGCCGCGTAAGCATTTGCTAGATTAGTTACAACTCTTTCAGCACCGCCTTTTATAGTGATATCGCCTATTGTTAGCAATACTTTTATCGCCATTTAACTCTCTTTTCTTTGATGGTGTTTAGGTAAATTTGGTGGTTTGATTCTAGCATTTTTCTGCTGTTTTCAGCGTGATAGAGATGATACGCAATCCCTGAAAATTTAAGCCTTCTAAGCTCTCCGCCACTAAACAAAAATCTCGCCACAAACTCAGAATCCTCCCTACCCCAGCCGATAAAATTCTCATTAAATCCGCCGATCTCATTGCAATCAATTTTATAAAAGCTCATATTACAACCTCTAATTCCTTTGATGAAATCTCGCTTTTTAAAGAAACTTGCCCTAATGGCTGAGCTTTTGTAGATGAGTTTTGAGAGTATGGAATTTCTCTTGGATTTAAGAGTTTTAAACTCGCTCGTATACCCTCCCCCATTTATCAATAAATCAGTTTGACTCTCATCCAAAACCACTCTTGAGCCTTGTAAAAACTGCTTTTGCTTGGCGAATTTAAGATGATCTAAAATAAAATTTCTATCTAAAACCATATCGCCATCAATGATTATGATATACTCACTAGTTGCTATATTTATAGCTTTATTGCGAATTTGGCTCAAGCGAAAGCCCTTATCTTCTTGCCAAACATGCTTTAACTCACAAGGGAAAATCGCCTTAAATTTCTCAATCAAATTCCTTGTAGCTACGCCACTTCCATCATCAGCGACCAAAACTTCATTAGGCAAATAATCTAAGTTTAAAATACTTTTTAAGACCTGCTCTAAATATTTTTCGCTATTATAAGTGGTGATGATTAAGCTCACGCTTGGCATTTGGTGATTTAGCTCATAGAGTTTAGCATACTTAAAAAACGCCCCAAGAGCATTACAAAGGCTAATCACAAAGCCCTTATAACCATACAAAAATCCCTTTTTAAAGGCGTAATCACGGATGAATTTCCACACGCTATGTAGCACGGCTTTGCCGATATTGCTCCTTTTGGCTCTATTTTGTATCGCATAAAGGGTGGAGTATTTTTGCATCTTTTCTATAAGTGTGCTAATATCATCATAAGCGTAATGCCTTAATCCATTTTTAAGTTTTATTATATTTAAATTTTTGGCTTCCAAGCTCTCATGGACGAAATTAGAATTAAATTTGGTTTGAGTTTTATTAAATAGCCTTAGGACAAAATCTGGATACCATCCACACGCCTTTATCCACATGCCTTTATAGAGATTTTTCCTAGGTAGGGCGTAGATATTTTGGGGATTTAGATCTAAATTTGCTATCTCATCAAGAGCTTGATATTCCAAAACCTCATCGCTATCAATGCTAAAAATCCAATCATTATTAGCGTAATTTATCGCTAAATTTTTAAGCGGCCCAAAACCGATAAATTCACTAGAATAAATTTTCAAATTATTAAATTTGGCCTTAAATTCATTAGCGATTTTTAAGGTATCATCGCTACTTTGATTATCAAGCAAGATAATCTCATCAAAGCTTTTTAAGGATTCTAAGCACTCTTTAATGGTATTTTGGGCGTTTTTGACTAGGATACAAACGCTAATCTTGGTACTAAGTTTCATATATTCCTCTAAATATTTAGGGTTTTGTATCTGCTTTTTAGTGCCGATATGAACTTATCAATTTGCAAATTTAGATGTTTCATATCTGAACTATTATCAATTACGAAATTAGCTAGACGGAGCTTCTCGTCGATTGATATTTGCGAATTTAATCTAGCCTTAGCCTCATTTAAACTAATCCCATCTCGCAGCATTATGCGTTCTAAACAGATTGGCTCAAGTGCATAAACCACACAAACACTCTCAAACTCATTATAAGCTGGCGCACTCTCAAAATATAAAGGTAGATCAACTAAATATGGTTTTTCTTTCTCTTCAAGTTCGCTAGCACTATCAAAAATTTGTTTTCTAATAAGCGGATGGAGCATATTCTCAAGTCTTTTTTTAGCATTTTCATCGCTAAAAACTAGCTTACCAAGGCGCTTTCTATCAACCTTTTTATCGCTTATAAATTCATTGCCAAATTCATTAGCGACTCTCTCCCAGCACTCATCTAAAAGCCTATGTGCAATCTCATCAGCATCAATCACGCTAAAGCCATAAACTCTAAGTAGATTTACAACTGTGCTTTTGCCACTACCAATAACCCCAGTAATTACTATAGCATTTTTAAATTTACTCAATGGAAGCTATGACCTCTACTTCTACTTTTACACCTTTTGGCAATTCTTTTACTGCTACAGCACTTCTAGCTGGATATGGCTCACTGAAAAACTCAGCATAAATTTCATTCATTTGAGCAAATTCAGATATATCAGTTAAAAATACAGTTGTTTTAATAATATTTTTATAGTTTAAATTTAGCTCTTCTAAGATCCCGCCTACATTTTTCAAAGCTTGGGTTGTTTGGGCTTTGATATCGCTTCCTACTACCTCACCACTAGCTGGATCTAGAGGGATTTGACCGCTACAATATACTAAATTTCCAACCACTCTATAAGCGCTATATGGGCCAATTGCTTTTGGGTAATTTGACATTTTATTTCCTTAAATGAAGTTTGGCTATATTAGCATAAAATAAGTTCAAATTTGCTAAAATCAGCCAAATTTTAGCTACAAAAGGATCTATTATGCAAGATTATGAAGGGTTTTATAAGGCCGCTTTTAAGCTCTTTGATGGTAGAGTTTATAAAGATTATTTACGCCGATTTTGCTATGGTGTGGAGGCCTCTTGCTACTCATATATACCAAAGCTAGTTTTAATGCTAAAAAGCGAAAAAGAGATTATAAAGGCTTTTGAGCTATCTCGCAAATTTAACACTCCACTATGTTTTAGGGGTGCTGGGACTAGTCTAAGCGGTCAAAGCTCGTGCGATACGGTGCTAGTATGTTTGGATTTTAGCTGGGATCATATGAGGGTTAGTAGAGATGCTAACTCTATAAATTTAGGTTGTGGGGTTATCGGCGAAAATGCTAATAAAGCCCTAAAACCGCTAGGCAAAAAGATTGGCCCCGATCCTGCTACTATCGCTGCGGCGCAAATTGGCGGAATTGTCAATAACAATTCAAGCGGAATGTGCTGTGGGGTCAAGCAAAACTCATATAACACGCTAAAATCCATTAGAGTGATTTTAGGTGATGGCACTATCCTTGATAGCTCTGACGGCTTAAGTGTGGCTAGTTTTAAAAATAGCCATAAAGATTTAATAGAGCAAATTCTAAATTTACGCTCTCAAATTCTAGCTGATACTGAGCTTTGTGAGCTTATAAGGCGAAAATATAAGATCAAAAATACAACTGGCTATAGCATTAATGCCCTTTTGGATTATAGCGATCCAATTGATATTATCACCCATCTATTTATCGGTAGTGAGGGGACTTTGGGTTTTGTAAGTAGTGTAGAATTAGAGTGTGTGGATGATGAGAAATTCAAAGCTTGTGCGCTTTTATTTTATGATGATATCTTAAAAGCGGCTAAGGTTGTGGAGATTTTGGCTAAATTCGAAAATGAGATTTCTAGTGCGGAGATTATGGATTATGGCTCACTTAAGGCCGCTTCTAAATTCAAAGGCGTGAGCGAGATTTTGCCTGATATTAAAGATGGTGAAGTCTGTATCTTGATCCAGAGCCAAAACAACTCTCAAGATAGATTAAATGAGCAAATTCAAAAGATAAAAGATGCGATCAAAGATTATCCAACTAGTCAAGAGATGAAATTTAGCTTTGATGAGAGTGAATTTGCTAATTGGTGGAAGATTAGAAAAGGGATATTTCCTATCGCTGCTACGGCTAAAAGGCCCGGAAGTAGCGTAATCACAGAAGATATATGCTTTGAGATTAAAGATCTTGGAGAGGGGATTAAAAGCCTTCAAGAGCTATTTAAAAAGCATGGATTTGAAGATAGCGCTATAATTTTTGGCCACGCATTAGCGGGTAATTTACACTTTATAATCACGCCTGATTTAAACCAAAATAGCGAATTTGAGAGTTTTGCGAATTTGGTTGAAGATATGTCTTTGATGGTTTCAAATTTCGGCGGAAGTATCAAGGCCGAGCATGGCACTGGTAGGATGGTAGCGCCATTTGTAGAGCTAGAGTGGGGAGCAAAAGCTTATGCCATAAATAGAAAAATCAAAGAGATTTTTGACCCACACACTCTAATAAATCCCGATGTAATCATCACAGATGACAAAGAGATATACAAAAAAAATATCAAGCAATCAGCCATTATAGGAAATGAATTTGATGATTGTGTGGAGTGTGGATTTTGTGAGAAAAACTGCCCATCTAATAAGCTAACTCTAAGCCCACGCCAAAGAATAGCCCTAAAAAGAGAGATACAAAGACTAGGGGCTTTAAGTGATAAAGCTAGTAAAAAGCTGCTAAAAGAGCTAAAAGATGGAGCCAAATACTTCTTAAACGAGAGTTGTGCAGCCTGTTCTATGTGCGAAGAGCTATGCCCTGTAGGTATAAATACAGCAAACCTAGCCCTAAACGAACGCAAAGTAAATGCCAGTGATTTTAGCAAAAAAACTGCTGAGTTGGCTAAAGCAAACTTCTCTTTAGCTCTAAATGGAGCCAAATTTGCCCTATCAGCTGCAAATTTACTAAACTCAAATTCAATTCGCAAACTCTCTTTTAAAGCTAATTTAGCTATAAAAACTCCGGTTCTTAAAGAGTATCTACCAAGAAAAAATAGCTATAAACTGCGTGATAAAAATTATGGCTTTGATGAGAGTGTGGTATATTTTTCAAGTTGTCTAAATAGAGCCTTTGCCCCAAATCAAAATTTAAATGACAAACGCCCTATCCAAGAGGTATTTGAATCACTATGTAAAAAAGCTAAGATAAATGTGATATATCCGCAGCAAATCAGTGATATGTGTTGTGGGAAAGTTTTTACCAATTATCCAGATACAAAAGAGCTAAATAGAGCTAAAAATATAGATATTTTAAGAGAGGCTACAAACGAGGGTAAATATCCTGTGGTGATAGATCACGGCGCTTGCTCTTATGAGCTTATAAAATCACTTAAAGATAGATTTGAAATTTATGATTTGAGCGAGTATTTACTTAAATTTATCTCTACAAGACTTTCTATTGTCCCAATAAATGACTCAATAGGACTATATACAATGTGTGCTAGTAAAAAATTTGGACTTGAAAATACTATGATGAGTTTAGCTAAGCTTTGCACTAAAGGGCAAGTTATAGTCCATAGCGATACTGCATGTTGCGGTTTTGCTGGGTATAAAGGGTTTTTTACCCCGCAACTTAACTTACACGCTACAACTAAATTTAAGAGATTTTACCAAAATAGCGCAGTCAATATCGGTTTTAGCAACTCTAGCACCTGTGAAATCGGGCTAAGCGAGGCAAGTGGATTTAGCTGGCAGCATATTGCTTATTTACTAGATAGTGTTAGCATTAGCCAAAAATAAGTTCAAATAGTGTAAAATCACGAAATTTAAAAGAGGTGAAAAATGATAAGTTATAAAGACGCAGGCGTAGATATAGATGCTGGAAATAGCTTTGTTGAGGGGATTAAACCATTTGTTAAATCGACTCTAACTCCAAATGTAATAGGTGGAATAGGATCATTTTCTGGAGCATTTAGACTTCCAAGCGGATATAATAAACCAACTCTTCTAGCTGCAACCGATGGTGTAGGAACAAAACTTCGCCTAGCAATAGATAGCGGTAAATTAGATAGTGTGGGGATTGATCTAGTTGCAATGTGCGTCAATGATTTAATATGTAATTTTGCTACTCCGATGTTTTTTTTGGATTACTATGCAACTGGTAAATTAGATATAAACTCGGCCAAAGAAGTAGTAAGCGGTATCGCCAAAGGATGCGTAATAGCCAAATGCGCTCTAATAGGTGGCGAAACGGCTGAAATGCCAAGTATGTATAGCTCGGGGGATTTTGATTTAGCTGGGTTTGCTGTGGGTGTGGCTGAAGAAGATGAGATCGATAGGAGTAAATTTGTAAATGAAGGCGATATCTTAGTAGCGTTGCCAAGCTCAGGCCTTCACTCAAATGGCTTTTCATTAGCAAGGGCTGTAATTAAAAAAGAGAAGTTAAATTTGGGTAGTGAATTTGAGGGTAAGACACTTTTAGAGACACTTTTAGAGCCTACTAGAATTTATGTAGATGAGTTTTTACGCCTTAAAGATAGTATAAATGCAATGGCTCATATAACTGGTGGCGGTATAGTCGAAAATCTCCCTAGAGTCTTGCCAAATGGACTTGGCGCAAAGATCCAAAGAAGTGCTATCAAAACGCCAAAAATCTTTGAATTAATCGCCAAAAGCGTAGAGCAAAGCGAGATGGATAGAACGTTTAATTGTGGTGTAGGAATGGTATTAGTAGTGCCAAATGATAAAGTTGATTATGTATTAGCTAATAGTGATGGGTATATAATTGGCCAGATTATCAAAGGTAGTGGCGTAGAGATGTTGTAGGCTTTGTGATTATTTATTATGCGCTATCACAAAGTATTAATATTAAGGCAATTTTTGGTAAAAAGCATTTTTAAATTCCAAATTTTGTCTTTTTTAAAATGTTTTTAACAGATGAGCATTGTAAAAGTAAAATTTATAATGCTTTAGATAAAATGGAACCAGATGAAAGAATTTTGCCACTATGTAAAATTAAGTAAATTGTAGAAAATTATATTTTTGATCTAAATAATGAATTTACATTCACAATGATTAAAGAATGCAAAAATAAAACTTAGGTCAAGTATATTTATCTATTCTTTTGTCGTCTGCATTATTTTGGTTTGTGCTAAATATTTTCATTTTATCATTGTTAATTTGAAATTTCATATTAAATACTCCTTTAGCATACCAAACACACATTTTGTGTTGTTGAGTTTGGTTTAATAAATCGCTTCTTTTTGCATTTATTAAAAACTTGCAATGATAAATATTTGTTAATCGCACTAAGTGGGCAAGATCTATAATTTGAGGCTTAAAAATTTAATCAAATGACATTGAAACAAATATATCGCAATTAAATTTAGTAATCATAGCTAAAAATTCGGGCGAATTAATATCGCAATCTCTAAAAAGCTCTATACCATAATCAGCAGCAAATTTAGCTAAAATTTTATCATCTGAGCCACGCCTAACGCATATAAAACAAATTTGCATATTTGGATCATTTGCGATTATTTTAAATGCGTTATGCGACCAAATACCATCAGCAAAATAGCCAATATTTAGTATTTTATTTTGGGCTTGATCCCCCCCCCCCAGTCTCATTAGAACTTCCTAAATTATTTTGTAAAATCTCTAAGCATTTTAATTTCATCAGCCCAGATAGTCTCATCAATAGTCTCTAAAATTAATGGAATCTCATCAATTCTATCGTCTTTCATAATACATCTAAATGCTTGTTCTCCAATTAGTCCAACTCCAAGGCTATCGTGACGATCTTTGCGAGAACCAAGGGCGCCTTTGCTATCGTTGATATGCATTCCGCTTAAGTATTTAAATCCTACTATTTTATCAAATTCAGCCATAGTTTTAGTGTAACTTTGCTCATCTTTGATATCATATCCGCTAGCAAATAAATGACATGTATCGATACACACGCCCACACGAGAGCTATCTTGGCTCATATTAATCAAAGCCGCTAAATGCTCAAATTTATACCCTAGATTACTGCCTTGACCGGCGGTATTTTCGATAACTAGCTTGATATTTGATGAGTTTTTTAATAGATTGTTCATCTGCTGTGCGATTAGCTCTAAACACTCATCTTCGCTTATCTGCTTTAGATGTGAGCCGGGATGAAAATTTATAAGCTCAATCCCTAGAGCTTCGCACCTTCTAATCTCATCTAAAAATGAGTTAAAACTCTTAGCCCTTGCATCAGCATCTGGATGGCCTAAATTCACTAAATAACTATTGTGAGCTAGGATATGCTCTGGCTTTATGTTGGCTTTATTTAAATTTGATTTAAACTCATCAATATCTTTTTGGCTTAGGGGTTTAGCGCTCCATTGTCTTTGATTTTTAACAAATAGAGCAAAAGCGTCCGCACCGATATTTGCAGCATTTTTTGGAGCATTTGCTACTCCACCACTTGCACTTACATGCGCTCCTATTCTTTTCATTGCAACTCTCTTATTATAATTTTTATATTATTTTTACTATCTATAAATTTAGCTGTTTTATTGCAAACCTCATATCTAAAACTACTAAAATCTTGTGTAAATCCACAATCAGTTTGAATCAAATTTGCTGAGTCATATATTGCTCTTTGGGTTATAATATCATCTAAAATCTCATTATAATGGGGCGAATTTAGATATTTGATGTTAAAACTTTTGCGAGACATACAAGCTGAGTTTATGCAGATATTTTGAGCTAATTTTAGGTTTAGAGTTAGTGTGCCGCTATTGTAGATTTGAACTTGTGTACCATTTGTATAGCTGTGAATAAACCCTGTATCGCTAATGCGAATTTGTGGCGTAATAAAACTAAATAAAACCCCACTAGAACGCTTTGGCTGAACAGTGCCACAGCCAAAAATTAACGCAGATAATAGTGTTAAAGTAGTAAATTTAGACCAAAATTTATAGATATTCAAACTATGCCTTTTTAAATTTGACAAATTATACAGTTTTTTTGTAAATCGCTATGATTTTTAAGCGATATTTAAGCATTACTCTTGTATAATTCCTCTCGCACAACCGCAGTGGCCCCTTCGTCTAGCGGTTAGGACATCGCCCTTTCACGGCGGTAACACGAGTTCGAGTCTCGTAGGGGTCACCACTTTATTCTAAAAATCCCACATTTTATCATTCTTTTATAATATTTTCTCAAAAGTATAATTTTTGTTAAATTTAAATTTATCTTCTATTTATTCTTTAAATTCAGCGAAATTTTTGTAAAATAAAGCCTAAAAATGACGATATTAAAGTTAAATTCAAAAGGACACATATGCAAAATGGTGAAAAAAAAGATGTTAATGAGTTAAAAAATGACATCTCAAAAAAAGATGAGCGAGATCTAACTGAAGATGAGAGAAAGTTTAAAGAGCTTGATTCGAAGATAGCTCAAAAAATTAAAAATGATGAAGAGATAACCACACTTGATAAAAACATAACTGCTATGATGCCTTATGCTATCGATACTTCGCTTACGCTATTTGGTCTTGAAGAGAATAAAAAATTTGGCGTTTATATGGGCAAAGACCCGCTAGATCTAAATATCATAAATCTTGAAACCAAAGAGTATTTATATGAAAGCCCAGCTAAAGATGTTGAGAAAAAGATTATAGAATTCGAAGAAGAGCACGCCAGACATAGGGCGCTTTTTATCTATGGAATTGGCAATGGAGTATTTTTGAAATCCATCTTAGCAAACCCAACGCATAAAAAGATATTTGTTTTTGAACCTGAGATTGAGATTTTATATGCTGCGCTTAGTTTGATTGACTTTTCTAGGGATATTTTTACTGATAGGTTATTTATTTTAGATTCGCATAAGGTTACATTTTTACAGTTTTATATCATTTGCAGGATGCCTGATGTATTTCATAGTTTTAGATTATATAATCTACATATTATCGATGATTATTATAATAATGAAAAATATCAAGAAAATATTATGGAATTAAATAAAACTATGCAAAAAGCAATTATCCAGACGCTTTATGAGCGTGGAAATGACTCTAAGGATTGCTTGTTAGGAATGATTCAAACAACACAACATCTTCCAGATGTATTTGGCGCAATTCCTCTAAGAGATATTATAAATAAAAGAAAAAATAAGATTAACTCAGCTGTAATAGTATCTACTGGTCCATCGCTTCACAAGCAGCTTCCAATACTAAAAAAACTAGCTCCATATACTGTCATAGTAGCTGTTGATGCAAGTTATCCTATCTTAAAAGAGCATGGGATTAAGCCTGATTATGTAACATCTATAGAGAGAATTCCGCCTACTCCGGACTTTTTCAAACCTGCTAGAACTAAATTTGATGATGGGATTATATTTGTTGTGGCTTCTCTTACGCATCATGAGTCAGTTGAGAATTTGCATGATAAAGATGTTTGTTATGCTTTAAGGCCGCTAAATTATGAGATGAGCTTTAAAGATTTTAAATTTGGCTATATCGGCGGGGGACAGAGTGCTGCGCATATGGCGTGGAATGTAGCCCAAGCTTTAGGTTGTAAAGATGTAATGTTAATAGGCCAAGACTTAGCTTATGGTGAAGATGGCACTAGCCACTCTAAAGGACATATATTTAAAGAGACCGAAATTCCATTAGAAGAAGTTCCTATAATGACAACCAAATATGGCGGTAAAGGCGAAATTCAAACTACACTTGTATGGAATTTATTTAGACAGTATTTTGAGCATAATATCGCAATGATGCAAAGAAGTAATCCAGATTATAAGCTTTATAACTGCACCGAAGGCGGAGCAAGAATAGAAGGAACAACTGAAATTCCATTTAAAGAGATGGCTGATAAAATTATCGCTAAGGGCAAAACAAAGAGCTTCAAGCCAATTTCGCCAATTAGCAAAGAAAAGCAAGAAGAGCATCTAAAAAAAGCAATCAAAAATATAACTAAAATTTTCAAAACTGGTCATAAAATTCAAAAAAAATGTGAAAAGCTATATCTCAAAATCGCTAAAGAGATTGAAAAATCCAAAAAATTAAAAGAGCAAGATAAAGCAGATAAAATCAACTATGATAAGCTACAAAAACTCTCATTTGAGATTGATAGCCTAAAAGAATATGTCTTTAAAGATAAAGTCTTTATGTCGTCATTTTATGGTATTTGCGGAGCGATGCTAAATAGCCAAGAGCTCGAACTTGCCGTTATCTCAGCTCGTAGAGCCGATAGCGATGAAGAGAAAAATGATAAGTTATTTGAGTGGGTTTCGTGTCAGAGTTATTGGATATTTAGCTTAGCTGGTAGTATAGATGCGACTTTGGGTAAATTAGCTGACGCCGCTAGTGGATTTATGGATAGTCATAAGTTGTTAGAACAATGATAAATAGCGATATTAAATCAACATATGATGAGCATACATATGACTCATATTCATACGCTCAAACTTGTATAGATTGTCTTTGTGCGGTGGCTAAATTTCATGGCCTAGATGCTGTTAATCCGCATAATTCCAAGGTTCTTGAAATTGGTTGTGCGATGGGTGGAAATATCATAGGCCAAGCTATCAATCATCCAAATTCAACTTTCATAGGAATTGATTTAAGTAGTGAGCAGATAGCTATAGGCAAGAGAGCAATCGAAGGAATCGGGTGTAAAAATATAAAATTGATTGAGATGGATATTTGCAATCTCATAAGTGAATTTGGTGGTAAAATAGAGTTTGATTATATTATTTGCCATGGTATTTATAGCTGGGTGCCTGATTTTGTAAGAAGTGCGATTTTGCAAAGTTGTCAAAAGCTATTAAGCCAAAATGGCGTGGCATTTATCAGCTATAACTGCTATCCTGGGTGGAAATATGTAGAGCCTTTGCGTGATTTTATGCGTTTTAGTGCGGTTAAAAGTAGTGGCAATGTCGCTGATTTGGAGTCTGGATTAAATGCTATTAAATTTCAAAAGGCTTTTTATGCCAAATATAGCCCAAATGAATCAAGTGCTACACATATTAAAAATTTAAATTCTGAGTATATTAAACATATTCAAAACTACCCAAAAAGTTATGTGGCACATGAATATATGGAGATTTATAATCAGCCATTTTATTTTTTAGATTTTGTAGCTGATGCTGGTGATAATGGGCTTTGCTATGTAGCCGATGCCACATATCATTTCGATCCATCATTTTTGCCTGATGGTGCGATAAGTGAGTATTTTAAGCTATCATTTGATGATTATATTTCGGCTAATCAAGCTTATGATTTTTTATACTCTATTAGATTTAGAAGCTCTATTTTAACCAAATCACAAAATCAAAACAAGTTAGCTACAAAAGATGAAGATAAGGCTAAATTCGCTCCAAATTTATATTTTAAACTCATCAAGCCCTCATCTGAACTTTTAAATTCAGCCAAGGATACATATATAGAGCCTTTGGCTAAGGCTTTAAATGATGCTTTTCCGGCGACTTTGAGCTATGATGAGATTAAGGCTATTTATCCAAAGGATGATATTGTATTTAGGTATTATGATATTAGAACTTTGACAAATAACGCTCTTACCATTACTTGCGAGCCTGATAAAAAGCTATTATATATCCCAGGCAAGACTAGGCTTAAGAGAGTTTATGTAGATTATTTGCGATATTTTTTAGAAAATGATATCCCGCAAATTGGCGTAGCAACTCCATCTAATGATAAATTAAATGCTGATAAACACACGCTAGAGCTTATATTGATGTTTGATGGAAATCATAGTATAAAAGATATCCAAAACCATATAAAAGCCAAATTCGAAAAAGATAAATTAACCCCAGCAATCCAAAAAGATGGTGAAAATATTCCACTAAAAAGCCCAAAAGAGCAAAACGAATATTTCAAAAACGCAGTTGAAACTATCAAGCTCTCACTTATCAATACCCTAATGCTAGAAGAGTATTAAACTCTTCTACAAAGCATTAGCGATCAGCTCAATTGGATTAGAGCATTTAGTATCGCTACCATAGATATGTAAGGCGTTGTTTAGCTGCATTTTACAAGCGCTACACTCACTTCCTACGCATTTGGCATTCATGGCGTCTATCTGTGCGGCTCTGCTTTGACCGGCTTGGCGACTTAGGTGGTATTTTTCACTTTGCATTGTTACCCCACCAAATCCACAACAACTATGATTATCGCTCATATCATTTAAGATATAAGCGTGTTTTAAAAGCTCTCTTGGCTCTTTCCAAACTCCTTGCATCTTTCTAGCGTGGCAAGGGTCATGATATGTGATTTTAGATAGTTTTTTATCTCTATTTCGCTCTTTTAAAATTTGAGCTAGATCTGTAAATTTAGCCAAATATTCAGTAGCTAAATATATTTTTTTGCTGATATTTATAGCTCTTTGCTTCCACTGCAAATCATTGTGAAAATAGTGCTCATAATCTACCTTTATCATCGCCGAACAAGTCGCTTCTGGTATTATAATAGCTTCGATTTTACCGCTATTTAATAAGGATTCAAAATACTCAATATTCTTTTTAGCTAGATAATCTACGGTATTAAAATCCCCAGTGAAATACGCTGGAGCCGAGCAGCAGCCTTGAGATTTCATCAAATGAGCGTTGATTTTAAGTTCTTTTAATATCTTAAGTAACCCCTCGCCAATAGCGGTATAAGCATAGTTTCCCATACAGCCGATAAATATCCCGATAGTTTTATCTCCGCCATTATCTATAAATTCAGTGTGAGAGTTTAAAAAGCTCTTTTTAGATGCTGCTGGTAAAAGACGCTCTTTTTTTAACATTGGCAGACTAAATCTTGGGCTCATATTGCCATCTTGAACTTTAAATCCACAGCTTTGAAACACATATCCAAATTTCGCAGCGATATCCATAATTTTTCTATTTCTAAGTAGATAAAAAAATAGCCTTTTATACCACGAAATACCAAATTTAGCCGCTATATCGGCTCTAGCATTTTCTATCATAGTATCAGTTGGCAAGGATACCGGGCAGTCTTGGACGCAATTTGTACATAAAAAACAGCTCTCAAAAATATCTTTTAAATTCTTATCAAGCTCGATTTCACCTCTATTATAAGCCCCCAAAAGATCCAAAAATCCTCTTGGGCTCTTGACCTCATCGTGGCTGATTTTGTATATTGTACAATTTGGCTTACATTTTCCACACTTCACACACGCATCGCTAATCTCACTAAAATTATAGTTACTCATTTATCCTCTTTGTTTCATCAAACTTGCTTTGATAGCCTCTATAAAGGCGGTTCTAACACCGGCTTTTTCTAGCTCGCATACACCCTCGATAGTCGTTCCAGCAGGAGAGCAAATGCTATCTTTTATTAGTGCTGGATGAGTATCTTTAATCAATCCAGCAAAGCTATCAAATAGCCCACTTGTCATAGCTTGAGCCTCGTCCAATCTAAGCCCTGATCTTACAGCGGCAGTATTGATAGCTTCAGCTACTAATGCTAGATATGCTGGAGCGCATCCGCTGATTATGCTAGCAGCATCAAAAGTGGATTTAGAATCAAATTTAACCGCTTTTCCAAAGCCATTTAGGATCTTTTCTACTAGATTGGTATCGCCAATTGCTATATATGGATTTATACTTTTTTGGTATTTTGCGGCGATATTTGGCAAGCAAATAGCGTGATTTATGGCGTTTATAGCTTGAATTTGCTCTAAGCTTGTGCGAGCTAGCACGCTAATTATCAAATTTGCTCTACCTTTTGCGAGATTTACAAACCACTCAAGGGCATTTGGCTTGATAGCTAATATAATGTTTTTATCACTTATATCGTAGTTTTGATCTATTATCTCTACTTCAAATTCACCTTTTAAAGCCTCTAATCTATCGCTCAATCGCCCCGCAAAGCTCACTTCAAAACCAGATAATTTCAGCCCATTAGCCATAGCTAATCCCATATTTCCAGCGCCAATTATAGTAATTTTCATCTTACTTCCTGTCTTAAAATAGATACGCTACTTGGTAATTTAGAGCCATTTTTGATAGCGTTTGTTATGCTTGATAGATCAAATTTAGTATGATCAAAGGCGACCACATAGCAGATATCGCCAGGTTTTAGATATCTATTTTTGCCCGCCTCTTCATATCTTGTAGCGCCGATTGTGATTATCATCTTATTTGGGTAGTTTGCATTTTTTAAGATATCTGATAAATTCTCTAACACAGCATAATTTTCTTGTGTGTTTAATCTATCTTTGATCCACTCTAATAACTTTTCATAAAAATATGAGTATCCGCTTAATTTAGCGCACTCGCCATATCTAATTAGCTCATTTTGGCTTTGTAAAAATGATACTAAGCTATAATTATCACAGATCCCACCAAGGCTAAATTTGTCTATATCAATCTCATTTCCGATTCCTTTTGAGCCGTTGCTGAAGTTTTTCTTTTGTGATATTTTTGTAGCGGTTTTGTCATTTCTAACTGAAGCGTCATTAAAAGCAGCAAATTTAAGTGGCTTAATGCTTTTAACCTTATTATTTTCATACTCTAATTCGCATCTTAGGGCGATCTCAGGCTCCATTTGGATATTTAAATTTTTATCATTAGGTAGATATAAATAGCCATTATCTATACAATTCCTACCCAAAAAACTATCGCTACCTTTGATATAAAATGGAAATATCCCTTTTGGGGCGTATTCATCATCGGTTTTAACCAAGGCGAAATCATCAGCCTCGCCAGCTTGCTCTAAGTGTAAGGCGAAATTTCCAGCTATCCCAAATCCTAAAATCTCACTCACAAAATCTCCTTTAAACTGTCTTTGAAAAGCTATTATTAACGCCTTTAAATTTAGCCATATACTCATCAAAGCACATAGCGATATTACGGATTAATAGCATTCCGGTTTGGTTTATCTCAATTTTTTGGCTATCGATGTTCATAAATTGCTTTAACTCGCCTAGCTCATCTAATTCATCTTTAAAATGGTTAAAGAAATCAATCTTAAATTTACTCTCCACAGACCCAATATCAAGAGCGAAATTCGCCATCAACTCCATAATCACAAATTTTCTAAGCTTATCTTCTTCATTTAGCATTATGCCTTTGAAATTTGGCAATTTACCAGTATCAATAGCAGCTTCATAGCCGCTCATATCTTTGTAGTTTTGAGCGTAATAGTCACCACCTTCGCCGATACTAGTTAGCCCTATACCAATGAGTTGCGCTCCGCCTTTTGTAGTGTATCCTTGAAAATTCCTATGAAGTGTGCCATTTTTTAAAGCACCAAATAGCTCATCACTAGGCTTAGCGTAGTGATCCATACCTATCATTTTGTATCCATTGGATGTGAGAAATTCCATAGTGTATTTTAAAATTTCAAGCTTAGTTTTTGGGCTTGGTAGCGTGGCTTCGTCGAATTTTCTCATACTTTTTTTGATCCATGGGACATGAGCGTAATTAAAGATAGCAAATCTATCAGGATTTAGACTAACTCCTAGCTCTAAAGTGCGTTTAAAACTCTCTAAGCTCTGATAAGGCAAACCATATATAAGATCGGTATTTACACTTAACATTCCATATTTTCTAGCCAAATTTACAGCATTTTGAGTTATGCTAAATGGCTGAATTCTATGGATCTCTTTTTGAACCTTTTCATCAAAATCTTGTACCCCAAAGCTAACTCTATTAAACCCATGCTTTCTAAGGACTTCTAGCTGATCTTCATTGATAAATCTTGGGTCTATTTCACAGCTTATTTCAGCATCATTTGTGAAATTTTTAAAATGTTTTTTAATAGCTTTTATAATCCTATCGAGCTCACTAGCGCTATAAAATGTAGGTGTCCCACCACCAAAGTGCATCTGTATCACTGCTCTATTGGTATCTACTATACTAGCTAAAATTTCAAGCTCACGCTCCAAATAATCCAAGTAGCGACTCATCTTATCGCTTTTGCTAGTATATATCACATTACAACCACAAAAATAGCACGCCGAGCGACAAAATGGTAAATGAAAGTATAGTGAAAGTGGCTTATCACACTCTTTTAATCTCTTGATATACTCATCATAGCTAAACTCATCGCTAAATTCCAAAGCCGTAGGATAGCTAGTATATCTAGGTCCTGGCTTAGAATACTTCACAAATGCTTCAAAATCTACCACAATCACTCCTTATTAACAAGCGAGCGCATATCCAAAAATAAATTTGGATGCTCTTTTTTGATTTTAGCTATCAATCTGTCTAAATTTGGCTCTTTTTTGTAGTTTGCTTTTTTGATCTCTTCTATTGCCACAGTCCAGACATCGCCAAAATCAATTGGCAAATTTTGTAAAATAGATCTCTCAAGCTTTAGCTCAAAATTCTCTTTTTGTGCGTTTTTTAGTGCGTTTATCACCGCTTCAAATAGCTCAGCAGGCACTAGGGCGCAAGGCTTATCTCCATACATACCAAACCATGGAGTATTTAAATTCGCTTTGCCTTTGTAGCTAAGCTTCATTTGATTATTATCCATATCTTCTAGCTCAAATGTTGTGCGACGCTTTTTGCTAATGCCTAGAGTTTGACTAATATTTTCCAAATGATTATTCATATCTCATCCTATCGCACCAGACCATTACGCCTTTTTGTGCGTGAAGTCTATTGTGGGCTTCTCTAAATATCTCATCAGCGTGAGTCTCAAATACTTCTTCGCTGACTTCATATCCTCTATAAGCAGGCAAGCAGTGTAAAAACACAGCCCCATCTTTTGCTAGACTCATCATACTTTTATCTACACAAAATCCAGCGAAATCGGCGATTTTTTTCGCTTTTTCATCCTCTTGACCCATAGAGACCCAAGTATCAGTAGTAACGACATCTACGCCACTTATAGCCTCTTTTGGGTCATTGCTTATTTGGATTATTGCGCCACTTGATTTGGCATTTTCTAAGGCTATGTTTTTTACCCATTGTGGGACTTTATAGCCTTTTGGTGTAGCGATTCTAAGCTCAAAACCAAGCTTAGAAGCAGCCATAAGCCATGAATTTGTCATGTTATTGCCATCACCTACATATGTGACTTTCATATTTTGGATATTTAAGCCAAGCTCATCTAAGGTTAGCAAATCAGCCATTAATTGAACAGGGTGAAAATCATCGCTAAGCCCATTTATCACAGGCACACCGCTAAATTTAGCAAGCTCAACCAAATCACTTTGTTTATAAACCCTAGCCATAATCATATCCACCATTCCCCCAAGCACTCTAGCGGTATCTTTGATAGGCTCGCCACGGCCAAGTTGTATATCACGACTACTTAAAAACAGCGCTTTTCCGCCGAGTTGTTGTATCCCAACTTCGAAGCTCACTCTAGTCCTTGTCGAGCTTTTTTCAAAAATCATAGCTAAAAATTGATCTTTTAAATATGGTTTATACTCTTTATTTAAGGCCTCTTTTTTGATATCTTTGGCAATGTTTAAGATATCTAAAATCTCATCCTTGCTTATATCATTTAGAGTCAAAAAGTGTCTCATATCTATCCCTTGTTTGAATTTAATATCTTAGCAACTTCTTTGGCGTGATAGCTGATGATTAGATCTGCTCCAGCTCTTTTAAATGCTATCATAGTCTCCATCATCACACGATCATAATCTATAACACCAGCTTTGGCGCCAGCTTTTAAAAGTGCGTATTCTCCACTCACATTATATACACAAAGTGGTAAATTTGTTCGCTCTTTTATATCTCTTATGATATCTAAATATGCTAAAGCCGGTTTAACCATCAAAATATCAGCGCCTTGAGCCTCATCTTCTAAGCTCTCATTAATCGCTTCAAGTCTATTAGCGGGATTCATTTGATAGCTTTTTCTATCGCCAAAGCTTGGAGTGCTTTGCGCTACATCACGAAACGGCCCATAATATGCTGAAGCGAATTTGGTAGAGTAGGACATAATAGGTAAATTCATATATCCATTTTCATCCAATGCCTTACGCAAAGTATAAATTATCCCATCCATCATCCCACTAGGCGCTATCATATCAGCACCAGCTTTGGCGTGGATGAGAGCTTGTTTGGCCGATATTTCAAGGGTAGCGTCATTATCCACGCTGCCGCATTTATGATCCAAAATTCCGCAATGTCCGTGATCTGTGTATTCACAAAAGCATAAATCAGTAATAACTATAAGATCTTTAAATTTCTCTTTAATAGCCCTAACGGATCTAGCAATTATCCCATTTTCATCTAAAGCATCGCTACCTATGCTATCTTTTAAATTTGGAATTCCAAATAAAATTATAGATTTTATCCCTAAATTTACAATTTCATCGCACTCTTTTAAAATCTCATCTAAACTCATCTGAAATACGCCAGGCATCGAGCTTATCTCATTTTTAATTCCCTTGCCCTCAACTACAAAAAGTGGATATATAAAATCACTAATAGATAGTCTATTTTCTGTTAGCATATCACGCAAAGGCTCATTTAATCTTAATCTTCTATATCTTTTAAACATTATTATTCTCCTGAAAATTTGGTGATTATAGCAGAATTTAAGTTAATTAAAGATAATTGATTTTGTTTAGATTTAATTGCAAATGATACAATAAAACAAAAACAGAAGGAAAAAAGTGCATATAGGGATATCTAAAGTTGCAAATTTGCCAACTAAATTTGGAAATTTTAAAATTAAAGCATATAAGGAAAATGATAAAGAGCATTTAGTAATTTTTAGTTCAAATTTAAGCGATCCATTAAATCTTAGAATTCACTCAGAGTGCCTTACAGGTGATGCGTTAGGAAGTAAAAAGTGCGACTGCGGAGAACAACTAGAAGCTGCACTTAAATATATCGCAGATAATGGTGGAATGGTGATATATCTTCGTCAAGAAGGTAGAAATATCGGATTATTAAACAAAGTCAATGCCTACGCCTTACAAGACACTGGCCTTGATACTATAGAGGCAAATCATCAGCTAGGATTTAAGGCTGATGAGAGGACATATGAGATGGTTGATTTTATCTTAGATGATTTTGGGATAAAAAGTGTGAATTTATTAACCAATAATCCGCTTAAACTCTCAAGTATAAAAGCTCAAATAGTAAGCCGAATTCCGATACAAATAGAGGCAAATAAATACAATAAAGATTATTTAAATATTAAAAAAGAGCAGATGGGGCATATGCTATGAGTGATGAATTTTGGGAGAGTGTGGCTAAGTTTGATGAGGTCTTAAAAAAATTCAATAAAATTCATAATCTAACCAATTATAAAGATATCAAGCCAGTAGCCCTTGATAGCATAGAGCCGATTAAATTTCTAGGCTTTGAGCCTAGGGTTTGTGTGGATGTAGGCAGTGGGGCTGGATTTCCGGCGATATTTTTGGCTATGATTTTAGATGAATGTGAGTTTCATCTATATGAGCCAATAGCGAAAAAATCAAGCTTTTTATCCTATGCGGCTTTGAGTTTAAATTTACAAAATATCACCGTCCATAGTGGTAAAATTGAAAATTGTGATAAGATAAAAGCAGATTTGATAACCTCTAGAGCGTTGATGAATACGGCAGATTTGATTAAAATTTGTCAAGGCTTTTATGATGAAGAGACTACATTTTTGCTATATAAGGGCTCAAATGCTAAATTTGAGATAGAAGAGCTTAAATGTTATAAGAAAATTTATCAAGAAAATGAGCGAAATTATGTAGTATTAAAGGGGTTAAAATGATAGCTAAAATCATAATATTTGTTTTGATTATAGGGGTAATTTACTATTTTATAATTCCTAAATTTAGGAGTAAAAAGCCTAGTGATAGCGGTGAAAGCTTTGTTGAATGTAGTAAATGTGATACATTTGTAGAGCTAAAAGATAGCACACTAAGAAATGGTAAATATATATGCAAGGAGTGTCTAAAATGATTATAATTGGTAGTGATTTAATAGCTTATGAGCCAGTGTTTTTATCTAAATTTGAGCCAAAAAATTTAAACTCAAAGTGTAATTTTATTGTAGTTTCTAATATTAAAGAGGCGTTAATTGCTAATGCTAATGGAGTTAAATTTATCGTATGCGATACTATAAAACTAGCTAAAAAACTACAAAAATTAGCCAATAATTATCTATTTGATAGCAAAATCGCCTTAATAATTAATAGCGATAATGAGCTAGAAAAAGCAGCTAAAAAACAGATTGATGCAGTTATCTATCTTGGAGCAATAAGGGGGTAAGATGGAGATTTTTAAGACTGTATTTTTTATGGTAGCTCTTATGTTACTTTTTGTCTTTATCGGTGGTATGATAGGCGGAGTTGGTGGTATGTTAGTAGCGTTTTGTATTGCGCTGGCTATGAATTTTTTCAGCTATTTTTATAGTGATAAGCTTATTTTAAAGCGATATAACGCCCAAGAGCTTAATAGCTCACATCCATTATATCATATGACTAAAAGGCTCTGTTTTAAAGCTGGATTAGAACTACCAAAGCTATATATAATTAGCGACTCTGTCCCTAATGCATTTGCTACTGGTAGAAATCCAGCCAATGCTGCTGTGGCTCTAACTACTGGATTGCTTGATACACTAAATGATAATGAGATAGCAGCAGTTATAGCTCACGAGCTAGGTCACATAAGGCACTATGATATCTTAACAGGTTCTATCGCAGCTATCTTTGCTGGGGCGATTGCTATTTTGGCGAATTTCGCTCAATTTGGTGCTATGCTAGGAAACAATCAAAACCGCCAAAATCCCATTTTGATGATCGCTCTAGCTATCATAATGCCACTAGCTGCTACCATAATCCAGATGAGTATATCACGCTCAAGGGAGTTTGAAGCAGATAGATTTTCAGCTTCGATAACTAACGCTAATGACCTAGCAAACGCTCTATTGAAATTAGAGAGTAGCAATCAGCGTGGCGTAGTAAAAAACGCCAATGAACAAACCGCTCATATGTTTATCATAAGCCCATTTAGTGGTGGTATCGCAAGTGGGATATCTAATCTCTTTCGCACTCATCCCACAACCAAGCAAAGAGTGGAGAGACTAAGAGAGTTAAGCTATCAAAACCCAGCTAAAAGGTATTTTAATAGCTGATGGAGAATTTAGAAAAAGAGCGAAAATCTATAAGATATAAGCTTATTTGGATCTTGATTTTAGCGGCTTTTGTGGATTTTGTAATTACTTTGGTGCTTTGGTTTTTTGATCCTTTTTTGGCTTTAATCGGTGGATTTTTAGCCGGTCTTTGGATATATTTTTGGTTTAAATTTAAATTTTTTGCTGAATTTGAGCTAGGTTTAAAAGAGAGGCTAAGAGATGAGCTAATCAAAGAATTGGGCTTAAATCAGCCAAATTTATCTCGTATTAATAGCCATTTTAATGGCGATGTTAGTGAGTTTGGACTATTTAGCTTAAATGGTTTTGATGTGCGTGATATATGTGTGAAAAATAGCGATGAAATTATATTTTATGGTCTTTTAATCAGTGGTAAAATCAGCAAAAATATAGAGATCAAAGAGAATTTGCTAGGATTTAAAAGCTCATATTATATCCAAGATGGTTATTTGAGTTTATATATTTACACAGACTCTGATACTATAATTGCGAATTTAAAAACACCTTTAAATATCAGCTATAAAAGTGCTAAAGAGAGTATAAAAAATATTATAAAGATCATAGATCAGCTAGGTTGATCCTAGCTGAATTTGAATTATAGGTATCCTGCAAAAGTAGTAAAGATATAACCAAATATACAAGATACAAATACCCCAAGCAAGCCTGGAATAATGAAACTATGGTTGATTACATATTTGCCTATTTTAGTTGTGCCTGAGCGGTCAAATTGTATCGTAGCAAGGTCGCTTGGATATGTAGGAAGGATATAGTATCCATAACAAGCCGGAGCAAACGCCACGATAATAGCAGGATCAACCCCGATACCCAAAGCTAATGGCACAAATGCCGCCAAAGCCGCAGCTTGTGAATTTACAAATTTAGATATCAAAAGTAGCATAATAGCATAGGTCCATGGATATAGCTGAACGATACCACCTAATGATTCTTTAAGCATTGGAGTATGAACGCTAAACATTGTATTAGCCATCCAAGATATACCAAATACCGCTACAATAGCTATCATACCAGATCTAAAGATTGCATTTTGAGCGATTTCGCCGGCTTTTACTTTAGTTACTATTATAAGGATTGCGCCAGTAATTAGCATAAATATTTGAATTACAGATACCATACTCATCGGCTTCATCACGCCTTTGCCATTATCAAATGCAGGGCGAAGCTCAGGGAAGGCACCAAGGATAGCCACAATAGCAATCGCACCTAAGAATATCCACATAGCAACCCACTCTATCGTAGGTAGTTTGACATCTAAAAGTGTTTTAGAGTCGCCATAGACATATTTTTTAAATTCAGGGTCATTGTGAATTTTAGTTTGGAACTCTTCATCTTTATCTAGATCTTTCCCTCTAAACCAGCTATAAATCCCAACGGCTAAAACACCTATCAAGGTTGATGGTACAGTGATCGCAAGTAAATTCAAATATCCATCAAAGCCCTCTAAATGCTTAACACCAGGAGCTAATAGCATAGCAGTCAAAGATACCACCGCCACGCTCACAGGACTTGCGATGATACCCATTTGCGAACTAACTGATGCTGCGGCCATAGGTCGCTCTGGGCGAATTCCATTTTTGATAGCGATATCATAGATAATTGGCATCATTGTATAAACCACATGTCCAGTCCCGCATAGAATTGTTAAAAACGCAGTTACAAATGGGGCTAGGATTGTTAAGAATTTAGGATTTCTCCTTAGGATTCTTTCAGCAATTTGAAGCATTACATCAAGACCGCCACTAGCAAGTAAGGTCGCACTAGCTACAACCACGCATAAAATAGTAAAAATAACATCAATAGCCGGTTTGCCAGGAGCTACATCAAAACCAAATGTAAGCACGAACATACCAACACCGCCAAGCAAGCCAAGAGCTATACCGCCCTTTCTAGCACCATAAAATAGACAAATCAAAACAACCAAAAGCTGAATAGCAAATTGTTTGCCATCGCTTAATTGTGTTAAAAACTCCATCTATTCTCCTTTCTTTGTAATAAATTTAAAAGCAATTTTATCTTTTAAAAAATTATATCTGACTTAAATTTTTATGCGTAAATTTAAAATTAAAAATTATTTTGTATAATCGAGCTATTTTATCTAAGGCAAATATATGTTTTCAAGCTTTTTTAAGAGTAAAAAATGGGCTTTTTGGGCTTATGGTGGGCTTTTTGTGATTATTGTATCTTTGATTTTTCAAACTAGATTAAATGTAGCGATTAATGATTGGTATAAAGATTTTTACGATATTATGCAAAATGTCAAAGATCATAGTGTAGATGAGTTTTGGGAGCAAATTTATAGATTTTTATTAATTGCGATGCCTTATGTGATTATCGCTACTATCACCACATTTTTTGCTAGCCATTGGGTTTTTAGGTGGCGAGAGGCTATGACTTTTGGCTATCTAAACAGATGGAGAGCGTGTAAGCATGATATAGAAGGCTCTAGTCAAAGGATACAAGAAGATGTTTATAGATTTGCTAAGATTACTGAAACCTTAGGCTTACAGATATTAAAAGCTATAATGATATTAATAGCGTTTATCCCAGTTTTATGGGGACTTAGCAGTGGAGTGGATTTGCCATATTTAAAAGAAATTCCCGGCTCATTAGTTTGGATAGCCTTAGCTGTGAGTGTAGGTGGGCTTATAATATCCTGGTTTGTAGGTATAAAGCTACCAAAGTTAGAATACAATATCCAAAAGAGCGAAGCGGCTTTTAGAAAAGAGCTAGTTTATGCTGAAGATGATAAGGTAAATTATGCGAGTTTTGAGAGTGTATTGGGGCTATTTACTGGGCTTAGATTTAACTATTATAGGCTATTTTTACACTATGGATATTTCAATGTTTGGCTTATTTCGTTTTCGCAATTTATGGTTATTGTGCCATTTATAATTATGGGAAATGGGCTATTTAGCGGAGTTATAACGCTTGGAGTCTTAATCCAAGTTAGCAACGCATTTGACCAAGTTCGCAGTAGTTTTAGCGTATTTATAGATAATTGGACGACGATTACAGAGCTTAGAAGCATACATAAAAGGCTTGATGAATTTGAGAAAAATATTAAATTTGGCTAGTTTTATATAGTTTTAAATTCAAATTTGATATAATCCGAACTTATCTTAAAGTAAAGGAAAAGCGTATGCCAAAGATGAAATCTGTTCGTGGTGCAGCTAAACGCTTTAAAGTTGGCAAAAATAAGATAAAAAGAGGCTCCGCATTTAGAAGCCATATCTTAACCAAAATGTCACCTAAGCGCAAAAGAGACCTAAGACAATCTCAATATGTAGATAGCACAAATGTTTCAGCTGTGAAAAAAATGCTTTGTATATGAGTTTTTGACAATTTAAGTCATTCTAACCTCCCTTTTATGGGGCAAGTTCCAAATTTGGACGCCAATTTGTAAAGGATAAATATGGCAAGAGTTAAAACTGGTGTTGTAAGACGCCGCAGACACAAAAAAGTTCTAAAACTAGCTCGTGGTTTTTATAGTGCTAGACATAAACATTTTAGAAAAGCTAAAGAGCAGTTAGAAAGAAGTTTAGTATATGCGTATCGTGATAGACGCGCTAAAAAGCGTGATTTTCGTAGATTATGGATCATCCGCATTAATGCAGCGTGTAGATTAAACGATATTAGCTACTCAAGATTTATAAATGGTCTTAAAAAAGCAAACATCGAATTAGATAGAAAAGTTTTGGCAAACCTAGCTATGAATGATGCAGCGGCATTTGCTAGCATTGTAGCAGAGGTTAAAAAAGCTTTATAATATTTGCCTAGCTTTTGCTAGGCTACTTTTATGTATTCAAATTTAATATCATATCTAGACCCAGAGTGGCAAGAGCTTTTAAAAGATGAGCTAAATAGCCAAAATTTCGCTAATATAATTAAATTTTTAAACTCACAAACCGCTACGATTTATCCACCAAAAGAGCTTATTTTTAATGCATTTAATTTATGCAAACCAAGTGATTTAAAGGTTATAATTATCGGTCAAGATCCATATCATAATGCTGGTGAAGCGATGGGATTAGCCTTTAGCACTCCAAATAATATAAAAACACCGCCAAGTTTAAAAAATATATTTAAAGAGCTTTTTGATGATTTAGATTGCGATATATTTACTAGTAGAAGCAGTGATTTAACTAGCTGGGCAAAGCAAGGAGTTTTGTTGTTAAATAGTGCTTTAACAGTAGAACAAAATCGCCCTGCTTCGCACTCTAAAATTGGCTGGCAAATCTTTACTGCTGGTGTTATTCGTGTTATAAATGCTAAATTTGACCACTGCGTATTTATGCTTTGGGGTAATCATGCTAAAAATCTTGCTTCGCTTATCGATTCAAATCGTCATATGATTTTAAAAGCCGCACATCCTAGTCCGCTTGCTCGTGGTGCGTTTTTTGGCTCACGGCATTTTAGTCAGTGCAATGCTTATTTGTTATCCCATGGCAAAGCCTTAATTGACTGGCTTAGCTAAAAAACCTTTAGTTAAAAAGCTATTAATATGCTTTGTAGTATTGGATATTATGTCTAATTTGCGTTAGTTCATTTTCATCGATTTTTTCACCCATTTCCTTTAAAATACTTAGCTTTAAATTTTGCAACATATATTGTTTTAAATCTTCAATATTTAAGCTTTTTGGATTGAAATTGATGCGATTATTTTTCAAATCATCATAGGTATAAATCGGAATAATGCCTTTAATAGCAGAAAAACGATTAATATTCTCTTGGTTTTTAGCTATTAATACTACAGAATACCCATCGCAGTGCAAGGCGCAGCACAATGCAAAGCAGATGTAACTATTAATTTTTGCCTTATTTTTATAAGTTTGTAGTAGATCCTCAGTTTTTCTATATAAGTTTTTCCAATATAAAGATCCATCTACTTCGAAAGAAGCTTCTTGTTGATTAATATGTTATAAAATTTGAATTATTTTATAATTAGTAAAAATAGTTAAAGGAAAATCTACTCCAAGTAGCTGCTTGGAGTAGATTAAGTGTTAGATTATAGCAGAAGCGATAAAGCCAAATGCTACAGAAAAAGCAATGGCTAAAATGCCAGGGATTAAGAAAGCGTGGTTAAACACATATTTGCCAAGTCTTGTAGAGCCTGTATCGTCCATTTGAACTGCACCTAAAAGTGTAGGATATGTAGGCAATACAAATAGAGCCGAAACAGCAGCAAAAGACGCAACTAGCATATATGCATCGCCTGGATTAGATGCGCTGATACCAAGGGCTGCTATAACTACTGGAGTGATCGCCTTAGCGGTTGCTGCTTGAGAGTATAGAAGCATAGCCGCAAAGAAGAATATAACAGCAAGCAGTGATGGAACAGCCTTAACCCAATCACCAGCTAGAGTTTTAATCTCTTCTGTATAACCACCAACAAATGTATTACCAAGCCACGCAACACCAAGAACACAAACGCACGCTACCATACCTGATTTGAATACACTTGTATCGGCTACTTTGCCAACTTCAATTTTACAAAAGATTGTAATGAATGTAGCCACACCTAGCATAAAGCTCATAATAGCAGCATCTCTAGGGACAACGACATTTTCAATAAGAACTGGTTTTCCACCAACTTTAGAGATAGCTGTAGCATATAGAACAACTAGTAAAACGCCGATTAAAAAGATAGCAACAGATAGTTTAGCACCTGGTTTAAGCTCTTTATTTTGAACGCCAGTTGATGGTTTTACTAGACCTTGAGCTAGACGTTCTTTATATACTGGATCTTTGCTTAAATCAAGATTAGCAAATAGTGTAATAATTAAAGCTGTAAGCATACAACCAGCAAATGTAGTTACTAACCATAATCCAATTAGAGTTGGATAACTCCAACCAAGTGGCTCTAATACGCCTGTCATATAAACAACAGCAGCACTAACTGGGCTAGCAGTAATAGCTATTTGGCTAGATACAACTGCAATTGACAGTGGAGCTGATGGTTTGATATTTTGCTCTTTAGCAACTTCAACAATAACTGGAATCATAGAAAATGCTGTATGGCCTGTACCTGCTAAAATTGTCAAAAAGTATGTAACAGTTGGAGCTAGGAAGTTGATATATTTAGGATTTGAGCGTAAAATTCTCTCAGCTATTTGAACTAAATAATCAAGCCCGCCAGCAAGTTGCATAGCTGAAATCGCTGCAATAACTGACATAATAATTAAGATAACATCCCAAGGAATAGTTCCTGGTTTCATGCCTAGACATAAACCTAGGATAACAACACCGATACCACCGGCGTAACCGATACCGATACCACCGAGGCGAATACCTACAAAGATAGCGCCTAGTAGAACAATGATTTGTAAAATCAATACAAAATCCATAGATTCTCCTTTATTTGGCTTGCTAAGAGATCAACTCTTAGCAAATTTTAAAACGAAATTTAGATTATTTATTTTCACCCATATGTGGGTTAAGCATATTAGCAGGTGTTAAGATTTTATCAATCTCTTCTTTGGTTAGATAGCCACGCTCTAAGCAGATATCTGCTACGCTTTTGCCTGTTTGTAGGGCTTCTTTGGCTATGCTAGCTGATTTTTCGTAGCCGATATATGGGTTGAAAGCTGTAACAATACCAATAGAGTTATAGACAAAATCGCTACAAATTTTCTCATTAGCTGTGATTCCATCTATACATTTGTCAGCTAGAGTTTTCATGGCTTTTTCAAGCATGATAATTGAGTTAAATAGACTATATGCTACAACTGGTTCAAAGACATTTAATTGTAATTGACCACCTTCACAAGCGAATGTAACAGTAATATCAGAGCCGATTACAGAGTAGCAAACTTGATTTACCACTTCAGGGATTACAGGATTTACCTTGCCTGGCATGATAGAGCTACCTGGTTGCATTTTTGGTAAATTTATCTCATTTAAGCCACATTTTGGCCCTGAGCTTAGAAGCCTTAAGTCATTACAAACTTTTGATAATTTAGTAGCTACCCTTTTTAAAACACCAGAAATTTGGACATATACGCCTGTATCTTGTGTAGCTTCTATCAAGTCTTCAGCTACTTTATACTCATGGCCTGTAACTTCTCTTAATTTTTTCTCTACTACTTTTGGATAATCTGGGTGAGAGTTTATACCTGTACCGATAGCGGTACCGCCTAAATTTACTTCTAATACAAGTTTTCTAACTTCTAGAATTCTCTCGATATCTTCGCCTATCATTACGGCAAATGTTTTAAACTCACGGCCTAAAGTCATAGGCACCGCATCTTGAAGTTGAGTTCTACCCATTTTTAATACATTTTTAAATTCTTCAGCTTTTCTCTCGTAAGCTTTTTTGAGATACTCCATAGCTGTGGCTAAATCTGTCAAATAGTCGTGAAGTGCTAGGTGAAGTGCTGTTGGATAAGCGTCATTGGTGCTTTGGCTCAAATTTACATGGTCATTTGGATGAAGGAATTGATATTCACCTTTTTTATGACCTAAATGCTCAAGCGCAAGATTTGCAATGACTTCGTTTGCGTTCATATTTGTTGAAGTACCAGCACCACCTTGGATCATATCTACTACAAATTGATCATAGTATCCACCAGCTAGAATTTTGTCGCAAGCTGCGATGATAGCGCCTTCTTTTTCTTGATCCAAAAGGCCTAATTCGCGGTTTGCCATTGCGGCTGCTTTTTTAACTCTTGTGATAGCGCGCACAAATCTAGGAAAGTTTTTTAATCTGTCGTGAGATATGTTGAAGTTTTCAACGGCTCTAAATGTTTGGACGCCGTAATAAACATCATCGCTAATTTCTAATTCACCGATAAAATCGTGCTCTTTTCTTGTACCCATTTTTATCTCCTTTGATAAATATTTCAATTAAGATTCTATTACCTTATTACTTAATATATTTTGAAAATTTCAAAAAAGACCTCCAAATGTCGAATTTACGGGAATTAAAATTTGTCGATTATGGATTTTTGGGCTTTTAAAAGAGTATTATTTTTTTTTAAAATATTATATTATAATTGATGTTTAATTTTATTTTAATTTGATTTATATTGAAATTTAGTCCCAAAAAATGAGAATTTGGGACTTGTTAAGTAAGATCTTGTTTAAATTTATAGCTTATTTTACTTTATTGCTTAGCAAGATTGAGATAAATTTAGTATTTGGATTTGCATCTAGAGCAATTTTTATACTCATTGTTAGTGGTACAGCTAAAAACATTCCGCCAATGCCAAAAACAAACCCCCAAAATAGTAAGCTTAAAATCACTACTAGCGTAGAAATACCAAGTCCTTTGCCAAGAAATCTAGGCTCGATAAAGTTCCCAATAGCGATATTTACAACCAAATATATTAAAGTAAGCCACAAGGTTGCACTCAAATCATTCACAGCTAAACTAACTAAAATAGCAGGAACTGCTGCAATAATAGATCCTATTGTGGGGATATAGTTTAAAATACAAGCCAAAATCGCCCAAAGAGAGGCGTGTGGTACATCAAAAAATATTAAAAATCCCCACACAATCACTCCTGTAGCAATTGATGAAACGGTTTTAATAGCTAGGTAATGTTTTAAATTTGATATAAATGTACTAGCAATATCTAAAGCTATAGGATTTTTGGAGGCAAAGTACTCGACCTTGTCTTTAAAAATCTGCGCTTCAAATAAAATAAATGCTAAAAGCAAAAATACTAAAAAAGATTGCGTAACTATCCCGCCTGTTTGAACTAATAAATTTGAAGTAGTTGCTAAGAGCTTGTCTATATTTATAAAGCTTAATATATTATTACTTATATCGATATTTGCGTTAGTTTTTAAATATATTACTAGATTATCCATAAATATATCAATTTTAGCTTTATAAAGCGGCAAATTAGCACTAAAACCTAACAAAGCCGTAGCAATAACATTACCTAAAACCCAAAGTCCACTACCGCAAATACCAATTAAAATGATAAATGCAAAAAAGCGATTAATATGCACTTTACTCATCAATTCAAGAGCCGGAAAAGCAATAATTGCTATAAAAACTGCGAGTAAAAATGGCACTACAATCGAACTAGCTAGGCTTAGCCCGCCAATAATAATTACAAAACTAGCAATTGCTACTAGATTATATCTCAAATTTATTCCTTATAATATCGATTTTATGCTAAAATTCCAGCATTTTGAAGTTTTTGACTTCGTTTAATAGCATAAATTCGCTCATTGTTAATTAAATCATACTTCCAAATTGGTGCATTTGCCTTAAAATCTTCAACAAATTCATTTATTAGTTTAAGTGCTACTTTTCTTTGTGGGCTACAAACTCCAGCTATAAAGCTGCTTTCATGCACTGCTACATCGCCCCTGCTATGCGCCATTAAGATTATAGCATTTTGCGATTTTGCTCTTTCTTGCCACTTATTAAACCACGCTTTTAAAATCGGTTCATATAGATCAAAACTAAGCCCACTTATACCACCCTCATCTCTTACCACGCCTACAAAACTCATAATAGCTCCATAATTTTTAAGCTTATTATCGCTATACCATCGGCTAGTTATTTCATTTGCGTCTAGATTGCCATCATAAATTTCCATCTTAACCCCCACAAACTGGTGGTAAAATACAGATTCTATCACCATCATTTAGCTTAGTATTTATATCACTTGCAATTTCATCATTGATTGCTACAGCGCATAATTCTAGCCATTTTGATGCTTGTTCATTTTGGGCTAAAATTTCCTTAAGCTCTTTTAAGTTTGCAACTTCAAGCTCCATTGCATCAAGTCCAATTGGTCCTAAAAACTCCACTTTTACCATATTTTTCCTTTAAATTTTAATAACTATAGTTTTATAATTTACATAATTTACAAAGGCACCATTTTGGATTTTTACATTTTGTCTTTTAGTATAATCAACCTCATAGCTACCGCTAGATTTAGTGCTAAATTGAACACAAAGCTTGGCCGCAAATAGCGTAATTTCCTCGTTTAAATTTAGCTTATTAGATTTAACAATAACATGTGCGCTAGCCCTATCTTTTAAATGAAACCAAAAATCATCTTTTTTGGCATTTTTTAGCAAAAACTCATTTCCTTTTTGACTTTTACCAAGGCTTATTTTATATCCATTGATATAGAAATTCTCTACCAAATCGTTAAATTTAGCTTCGCTTTTTTGTCCTTGCTTTTTAGGAGATAAAATCTCAATTTCATTTGCATCACAGCTTGTGTTTATAGCATTTTTAAGAGAGTTTAGAAATTCTAATTTTGTTAGCAAATTTTCTTTTTGAATCTCTATATTTTGTGCTTTTTGTCTTAATTTTTTACTAGATTTAAACATCTCATTTGCTGCAATTTTTGGCGAAGAATCAATAGTAATTTGAATAATATTGCCACTATAATCCATAAGCTTTAAATCTCTATCATAATCATTTAAATTATGCAAATTTGCAATTATTAAATTTGCTTTTTGGTTTAGCTCATTTGCTCTATTATTAAGCTCATAGCTTGTTTGGAGTGTATTTAAATTTGAGTTTAAAATCTCAATTTTTTTATTGATATTTGCTATCTTGTTTGCTTTGATTTGTTCTAAATTTTTTAAAGAAATTTTGGCAAATTCATCTTGAAAATACTCATCAAAATTCTCTATAATTTGGCTTGGTTTTTCTTTTATCTCTATCTCTTCAAGCAAGGTTAAAACCTTACCAACTTTTATACTTCTTGTAGAATTATCAAAATGATGTAAAGCCTCTAAGATTACTCCATTTTCATCGCAGATAATCGCATTAGTAAATCGCCCAGTAAACTCCAAATATAGCGTACTAACAAGCTCTTTATATGAACCTAAAAAAGATGCTTTAATAGCTAAAATTCTATTATTAGGTAAAGTTTTTATACTTAAAATTTTAGCCGAGTTTAGACGCTTTTTAAGCAAAATATCAAATGGAGCCTTATACTCTTTAATTTGAATTTGATCGCTTTTATATATAGCTGAAGATGTTTTATTTAGATCAAATATCAGCTCATAATCACCATCAAATCTAATAGCAATCATCAAATCACCAATTCTTTTGATAGATGAAATTTTACGAAATTTAGACAAAAATTCTGAGATTTGGGTTAAAATTTTGTATTTCATAAGCACGATTATACCAAAAATTTGCTACAATGTAGCCCAAATTTGGTTAAAAAAGGAAGTGTATGAAGCAGACAATAACTGAGAAAATTTTTAGCGAGCATGTAGGCAAAAAAGTAAGTGCTGGTCAAATCGTAGAGAGCAACATTGATATGGTAATTGGAAATGATATTACTACACCAATTTCTATCAAAGCTTTTAAAGAAAGTGGAGCTAAAAAACTAGCCAATCCAAATGGTTTTGCTATTGTGATGGATCACTATATCCCAGCAAAAGATATAATGAGTGCCAATCAAGCTAAAATAAGCAGAGATTTTGCTTATGAGCATGATTTACCAAATTTCTTTGATGAAAAAGATATGGGTATTGAGCATGCGCTAATGCCTGAAAAAGGTCTAGTAGTTCCAGGTGATGTTATCATTGGAGCTGACTCTCATACCTGTACGCATGGTGCTATTGGTGCATTTAGTACTGGTATGGGAAGTACTGATTTAGCATATGCAATGATAACAGGTAAAAACTGGTTTAAAGTGCCACCAACGATAAAAGTTGAGTTTGTAGGCAAACCAGGCGATCACATCTATGGTAAAGATCTAATCTTAGAAGTTATTAGAATGATTGGCGTTGATGGTGCGCTTTATAAGGCGCTTGAATTTACTGGTGACGCTATGGCGTATCTAGATATGGATAGTAGATTTAGCCTTTGCAATATGGCTATTGAAGCAGGCGGTAAAAGCGGCATAATCGCAGTTGACGATATCACAAAAGAATTTTTGAGCAAAGTAAATTTAAGAAGCGAGCCAAAACTTCATTATAGCGATGAAGGTGCAAACTATGACCAAATAATCACAATCGATGTTAGCAAACTTGAACCAGTAATTGCATATCCATATCTTCCAAGCAATGGTAAAAGCGTAAGTCAAGCTGTAAAAGATGATATTAAGATTGATCAAGCATTTATTGGAAGTTGTACCAATGGTAGATTAAGCGATTTAAGAATAGCAGCTCAAATTTTAAAAGGCAAAAGAGTAGCTAAACATACAAGACTTATCATCACTCCAGCTACTCAAAAAATAGCCTTACAAGCACAAAAAGAGGGCTTAATGGATATCTTTGTAGAAGCTGGTGCAGTAGTAAGCAATCCAACTTGTGGTGCGTGTCTTGGTGGATATATGGGAATTTTAGGCGCTGGGGAGAGATGTATCAGCACAACAAACCGTAACTTTGTAGGCAGAATGGGCGATCGTACAAGTGAAGTTTATCTAGCAAATTCAGCTGTCGCAGCAGCAAGTGCAATTGCTGGTAAAATCGTAGATCCAAGAGATATCTAATGCAAAATGCGTTGATACTAGCTGGCGGCAAAAGCTCTAGAATGGGTACTGATAAGACTTTGCTAGAGTTTTGCGGGGCGCCTAGTATCACGCATTTTTTATTTGAGCGTTTAAGTAAGCATTTTGATAATGTAAAGGTTGCAAGCAAACAGGAAAAATTTAATCCAAAATTACCACTTTTAATAGATGAATTTAGCGAATTTGCTCCAATTTATGTCATTGCAAATTTAGATAAATATTATAATGATCCAGTCTTTATAATAGCAGCAGATACTCCATTTGTTGAGATTGATACTATTAAAGAACTATCAAAACAAAAGTCTCAAATAGCCATAGCAAGCGATGATGAGTTTATGCATTATCTATGTGGATTTTACTCTCCAAGTGTGGCTAAGTTAGCAAGACAAATGATAAAAAATGGCGATTTACGCCTAGCAAATTTAGCAAAAATTTGCGAGTGCGAGAGTATTAAATTTGGGAATCTGAAGCAGTTTTTTAATATAAACACTAAAACCGATTATGAAGAAGCTAATATTTAGCATTTTTTTATTTTATGGCGGATTTATTAGCGGTTTTGCTGATGAATTTAGAGGCGAAATTGATGAGTGTAGTGATGAGTTAGTAGCTAATTTTAGCGCTATAGAGCTTTATCAAAAAGCAGTAGAATTTGAACAATCTAGCAATTTTAAACAGGCTTTAAAATATTATAAACTCTCAGCTCAAAAGTCGCTTAAAAAATCTAGTGATTTATCTTTACAATCAGTATCTAATTTAGAGCAGAGTTTAAAATCTGAGCTAATTTTAAGCCCTAAGATAAATTTACCCCCTCAAACTAATAAGCAATCAAATTCAAAATCTAAAATCAATAAAAATAATCAAAATTCACAAGAAAATGAACTATTTTGGGGAATTACGGCATACCAAAATAACTACTTTTTACCTATTTCATATTCAAGCTACAAAGGCACTCATAAAGATATTACCAGTGAGTTTTCTATCAGTCTTAAAAAACTCATAGCTAGTGATATAATCGGACTTAATGAGGATTACTATTTTGCTTACACTCAGCTTTCATGGTGGGATATTTATGCTGATTCTTCGCCATTTTATGAAAATAATTATCAACCAGAAATTTATACTCAAATACCAGTTGATTTTTATAATTTTAATCATATTCGCCTTGGATTTTTACATGATTCAAATGGCAAAAGTGAGCTAGAATCTCGCTCGTGGAATCGTATCTATAGCTCGTTTGAGTTGGATTTTGGCAAGTTAAGTTTAACTCCACGGCTTTGGCTTAGGCTACCTGATAATGAAGATGACAATCCAGCTATTGTTAAATACAATGGAATTATTGATTTAACTGCATATTATAAGCTGCCTAGCGGCTCATTTATCCAAAGTATTTTTAGTAATAATCTACGCTTTGATAAGGAAAATAAAAGCTCATTTGAGTTACGATATCTGCATTATATTGGGGATGGATTTTATATTTATTTAAGCGGATTTAGCGGTTATGGATATGAGTTGGTGTATTATAATAAGTATCAAAATCGCATTGGAATTGGTATTGCGTTTAGATAAGTTTTGATTTGCAATATATTAAAATGGTTTAAAATTAAATTAATAGTTAGTCGTAAATTATCTTTGCAAGAAAAATAACTAAAAATAAAAAAGCACAATATAAAGAGCGATAAAAAAAGAGATTGAAGTCTTCATTAATATCTATAAAAGATAGATGGCATTAAATTAATAACATTCCCAACTACTTTAGCGGTTGGGAATGTTACTTAAATAGATATTAACTTGCTAAATTTATAATTCAAACAAAATCAAGCTCTTACACTCCTGCGATTTTAGCAAGTGTTTGTATAGTTTGAGTAAATTGGACATTCTCATCGGGATTTTGTTTCATAAAATCCTCCATAGCAGCTTTTTTGCTTATAGCATAATCTAACTCGTTATCTACACCTTTTTGATAGGCGCCAATTCGGATTAATACCTCATTTTCTTTTAACATCGAAAAGAGTCGTTTAAATTTACTCGCATTTTGTCTATGCTCTTTAGTAATTACGTCGTTCATAACACGGCTAGCTGAGTTTAAAATATTAATTGGAGGATATATCCCAAAGTCTGTTAGCTCTCTACTTAGTACGATGTGACCATCTAGTATAGAACGGCTTTGATCGGCTATTGGATCGCTCATATCATCACCCTCGACTAAAACTGTAAAAAATGCTGTAATTGAACCTTTACCATCTTCTTTACCAGCTCTCTCCATTAGCTGCGGAAGGAGCGTAAGAGCGCTTGGTGGATATCCTTTAGATGTTGGTGGCTCGCCTAAAGCTAGGCCGATTTCACGCTGGGCCATAGCAAAGCGTGTTACGCTATCCATCATAAATAGCACATCTTGCCCTCTATCTTTAAAATACTCTGCAACACTCATTGCGCAAAATGCGCCATATTTTCGCATTAGTGAACTATCATCGCTAGTGGCTACTACTATTACTGTGTTGGTCAGGTCTCCGCCTAGATTTTTTTGGATAAATTCAGGCACCTCACGCCCACGCTCACCAATGAGCGCAATGACTTTGATTGGAGCTGTAGTATTTTTTACTATCATTCCCATTAGAGTGGATTTCCCAACTCCTGAACCAGCAAATATTCCAAGTTTTTGACCCTTTCCACAAGTTAGCAATCCATCAATGCTCTTAACACCAACACTAAAACATTCATCGATTAACCCACGTTTCATAGCTGGGATTGGCGGACGCATTATAGAGATTAGTTCCATACAGTTAATTGGTCCTTTATCGTCTTTTGGATTCATAAATGGATCAACTACACGCCCTAGTAAAGCCTCTCCTACTGGAATGCTCATCCCTTGATCGCTTGCATAGACTCTATCGCCAACCTTAAATCCTTCAACAAAGCCAAATGGGCTAACGCAAGCACCATTTTGATGGAGTTCTGTTACCATTCCTAGTTCAGTTTTATCGCTGTCGATACTAGTTATTTTTACTATATCGCCAATGCTTGGACGCAGACCAGATATCTCGATATTATTGGCATTAATGCGAGTTATTATGCCAAAGACACTAGAGAGATTTACTTTTTTAGCGAGGCGATTTTTGATATTGTTTAGGCTCAAAATTTAACCGATTTTGGTGAATTTATTAGATCAAAGAACTCTTTGCGAGTCTCTGGATTTTTTATAAATGAACCACGAAGTGCCGAAGTTGTAGTGACTGAATTGATTTTTTCAACGCCTCGCATCTCCATACACATATGTCTAGCCTCTAGTACAACTCCAACACCTTTTGGATTAATCGCTTCTTGCAAGGCCTGTGCTATTTGTTCAGTCATCTGTTCTTGAATTTGTAATCTTCTAGCGTATATATTTACCATTCTTGGGATTTTACTTAGCCCTACGACCTTTCCATCTGGAATGTAGGCTACATGTGCTCTACCGATTATAGGCAAAAGATGATGCTCACAAATACTATAAAACTCAATATCTTTGATTAAAACCATCTCATTATTGCTACTTTCAAACATCGCATCGCCTAGGATATCTAAAGGGCTTTGACTATAGCCTTGAGTTATGAATTCATAGGCTTTTGCGACTCTTTTTGGAGTGTTTAGTAATCCATCTCTATTTGGGTCTTCACCCATGATTTCAAGCATCTTTTTTACGCAGTCTTGAAATTCAGTCATTCTGTTTTTATCAAACATAATTCACCTTAAAAAAATTTTGCATAATTTTACAATAATTTGACTTGAGAGCAAATAAATTTAGCAATTTATACTTAAATAAAGCAAAATTTTGCTATATTATGCGCCAAATTTTTGTCAAAAGGAAAATAATGGAAGTTAATGCTAAACTTACAAATTCAGTAAATGTTACTGCGACAACAACTCTAACAGCAGATGAGATAAAACAAAAAGTAGAAAAATTAGCACAAAAAGCAGCTAAAAATGTAAAAATTGATGGATTTCGCCCTGGTAAAGTGCCAGTAGCTGAAGTTATCAAAAGATATGGTAAAGACTTAGAAAATGATGCTCGTGGCGAACTTTATAGAGAATTTATAAGCGAATCTGTAAAATCAGTAGAGAGATCAAACTCAGATATAATTTCTGAACCAAGAGTTCTTAAATTTGATGAAAAAGATGGTAATATAGATATTGAAGTTGAAATTTCATTCCGTCCAACTGTAGATGTATCAGGATATGAAGCACTTATCCCAAGCTTTGATGAGCCAAAAGCAGAAAAAAGTGAGATAGACGCTAAAATCAATGAATTTTTAAATATGATGGCTCCACTTGAAAAAGTAGAAAAAGATAGTTTAGAAAAAGGCGACTTTGCTAAATTTGATTTTGAAGGCTTTGTAGATGGCGTTGCATTTGATGGCGGCAAGGCTGAGGGATATGTGCTTGAGATTGGTAGCGGTCAGTTTATTCCAGGATTTGAAGATGGAATGGTTGGATTAAAAGTTGGTGAAGAAAAAGATATAAATGTAACATTCCCAGCTGAGTATGGCGCAGCACATTTAGCAGGCAAAGCCGCAGTATTTAAGGTAAAACTACATGAAATCCAAGGTAAAAAAATTGGCCAATTAGATGCTGAGACTCTAAAAAAAGTTCTTCCAAATGAAGAAAATCCAACTAAAGAGATACTAGAAGAGCGTATTAGCAGTCAAATCAAAGCTGAAAAAATGGCTAAATTAGTTGCTGAGGAGCTAAAACCTAAATTTGCCCAATCTGCTGTAGAAAAATTTAGCTTTGATCTACCAAATAACATAGTAGAACAAGAGATTGATATGCAGTTTAGAAATAACTGGATGAGTTTTAGCGATGAAGAACGCAAAAAATTCCAAGAAGACCCAAAAGCATTAGAAGAACAAAGAGCAAAATATAAAGATGATGCGCTAAAAAGTGTTAAACTTACATTTATTATTGATGAGCTAGCTAAAGTTCGCAATATTGCTGTAGCCGATAATGAAATTTTACAAACAATCTATTTTGAGGCTTATAGATATGGAGTAGATCCAAAAGAGCATCTAGAAAACTACAAAAAACAAGGTATGATTCCAGCAATTAAGATGGCATTGGTAGAGGAAAAATTATTTACAGATCTATTTGGCAAAAAAGATGAGAGCAAATAATGATACCTTATGTAATTGAAAATGATGGCAAGGGAGAGAGAAGCTATGATATCTACTCTCGCTTACTTAAAGACCGTATAGTAATGCTCACTGATGAGATAGAAGATCGTATGGCTAGTGCAATTGTAGCTCAGCTACTATTTTTAGAAGCACAAGATCCAGATAAAGATATCTATCTATACATAAATAGCCCAGGCGGTATAGTAACTAGCGGTATGAGCATCTATGATACGATGAATTATATCAAGCCTGATGTCTGTACCATCTGTATCGGTCAAGCTGCTAGTATGGGCTCATTTTTGCTAAGTAGTGGGGCAAAAGGCAAGAGATATATTTTGCCAAATGCTAGGGTTATGATTCATCAGCCTCTAGGCGGAGCGCAAGGTCAGGCTACTGATTTAGAGATTAGAACTAAAGAAATTCTAAGAATCAAAGAGAATTTAAATAGTATTTTAGCTAAAAATACAGGCCAAAAACTAGCAAAAGTTGTAAAAGATACAGACAGGGATTACTTTATGAGTGCCCAAGAAGCTGTGGAGTATGGTATTGTTGATACGATTTTGACAAAGAGTTTTAAATAAATTTTAAGGTGTTGAGATGGTTAAATTAGATGAAGATAAAAAAGCAAGGCCAGCTCCTAGACCGGCTGTAGTTAGAACTGGAATTCGCCCAACTGCTATGGGTAGCGATGATGAGAATGTTGATTTAAATAAATTCTCTTCTGCGGTTTTAAAGCAGTTGCTAGCTGAGAATATCCAGCCAACACCTGAAAATTTTGATATATATTTTAGAAAACTTTTAGAAAGTAAGCCTGCAAATTTTCAAAAAAAGGTCTTAGAGCTACTAGATTTTAGCAAAGAAGACAAGCTTGACCGTCAAGCCTTAATAGAAAAAGATATTAAAACTGGCTTTGCCCAGATTCGTTCTATGATGCAGATTATATCGCTTATTTATAAGAATTTAGGCATTATGAAAGGCATAGCTAAAAAGCGCCTAAATGAGATGAGCGCTAGTGCTAATCCGCTTGAAATTCAAGGCAATATCAAGGCTTTTGGTGAGGAGTTGAGTAAGCTAAATATTTTAATGGAGCGCCACATCGGAGCTATTAAAACTAGCTATGAAGAGGTTGATAAAATATTTAAAAATGTTGAAGATAACTCTATTTATGACTCCAAATTTGAAGTTTATAATAAAAAATATTTACTAAAAGTTTTATACGATGAGTTTAATGATGTTAAACGCTATAAATATAATGTAAGCATTATGCTAATTCATGTTAAAGATAGTGTTTTAAACAAAATCCCAAGCCTAAAAGACAAAAACGGAATTTTACGAAATATTGCCAAAATTCTACTTAAAACATCACGCCGAAGCGATATTGTGGCTCACTATGGTGATGGTTGTTTTGCGATGGTGATGAAGCACACAGATCTTGAAAGTGCCAAAAAGGCAGCCCAAAGGATTGCAGAGCTGCTTTATCAAACTACATTTTTTATGGGCGAAGATGAACTAGATATGGATATGGAGCTATCTGTTGGTTCGATTGATCCTGAGAGTAGTATAGAGGAGATTCTATCAGCACTTTTAGATGCATTGCCTCGTAGCGGCAAAGGGTTAAAGTTATTTGAGACTGTAGAGAGCTAATATGGTTTTAGAAATTTTAGAATATCCTGATAAGAGGCTTTTTGAGCGTAGCGTAGAGGTGGATAAATTTGACACTGAACTAGGCGAGTTTTTAGATAATATGTATGATACGATGATTTTTAAAGGCGGAATTGGTTTAGCTGCTATTCAAGTAGGTAGACCAATTCGTGCCTTAATTATCAATCTAGTAAATGAGAATGAAATTCAAGACAAAGGTGATTTGCTCGAAATCATTAATCCTAAATTTATAAAAAAAGATGGGGAACAACTCTATCAAGAAGGCTGTCTGAGCGTGCCTGGATACTACGAAGATGTAAAAAGAGCTGCAAATGTAACACTAGAGTATCAAGATAGATTTGGAGCTAGTCACACACTCGAGGCAGATGGTTTACTAGCTGTTGCCTTGCAGCATGAAAATGATCACTTAGATGGACATCTATTTATAGAGCGAATTGGCTTTAATAGGCGTAAAAAATTTGATAAAGAGTATAAGAAAAAGTCAAAACAAAAACCATTATGAAAGCCTTAAAATGCGCCTGTTTGAACTCAAAGCTACATATAATTGATATAGAATCTACTTTGCTTAGAGCTTTGCCTGGATTTGAGATCGTTGGACTTGCTAGTGTAACTATCAAAGAGTCAGTAACCCGTGTTAAATCAGCTCTTGCAGCTTTGCATGATTTTACTCTTCCAGCGATGAAAATTATCATAAATCTTAGTCCAAGTGATGTTAAAAAAGACGGCTCGCATTTTGATTTGGCTATTGCACTTTTGGTATTGCTGCAAAAAGAGCGTTTCGATAGTGATTATTTTGTATTTGGTGAGTTAGGTCTTGATGGTAGACTGCGTAGTTCAGCTGAGCTTTTTTCAGTTTTGCTTTTTCTTAGTACGCATGTCAAAAGTGCTAAAATATTACTTCCAAAGGATATTGCGCTTAGAGCTGCAATGATACCAAATTTTGAAGTTTATGCTGTGGAGAATTTAGCACAAGCAAGGGATTTTTTCTTAAATGATGAATTTAAAATTAGTTGCAAAGTCGATGCAACTCATCCAATTTTTGATAATGTCATCGAAATTGCAGGTCGTAAATTCGTTCCAAATTTACATTTTAAGCTCGATTTTATCGATATCAAAGGGCAAGAGCGTGCTAAGCGTGCTAGCATAATTGCAGCAGCTGGAATGCATAATATTTTATTTGAGGGAAGTCCAGGATGTGGAAAGAGTATGAGTGCAAAACGACTACCATATATTATGCCGCCACAAAGCCTAGAAGAGATTTTACTAGCAAGTGCTTATGAGTCATTAAATTCAAATAGTAGTGATTTTAGCGCCATTAGAGCCTTTAGGAGTCCACATCACACAAGCACAAGAAGCTCAATTTTTGGAGGCGGAAGTAGTGCAGCAAAGATTGGCGAAGTCGCATTAGCCAATGGTGGCGTACTCTTTTTTGATGAATTTCCTTATTTTGGTAAGCAGATTTTAGAAAGCCTTAGAGAGCCATTAGAAGATTATAAAATTAACATTTCTAGAGTAAATTCAAAGGTTAGCTATGATACGAAATTTCTATTTGTTGCAGCGATGAATCCTTGTCCGTGTGGAAATGCATTTAGTAAAAATAATGTCTGCACTTGTAGCGATAAAGAGATTGCAAAGTATAAAAATGTTATATCTGGCCCTATATTAGACCGTATTGATATATATTGTGCTATGGGCGAGATTAATGATGGAGATGTGCCAAGTTATAGCTCAAAACAGATGAGCGCAATGGTTTTAAATGCTTTTAAAAATCAGATTAAGCGTGGTCAAAGTGAGCTAAATGGCAAATTATGCGACTTTGATATTGCTAAGTTTTGTACTCTTGAGAATGCAGCAACAGAGATTTTAAGTAAAGCAATTACAAACTATCATCTAAGTCAGCGTGGAATAAATAAAATACTAAAAGTAGCTCGTACGATTGCTGATTTGCGTGATGCTAAATCTATCTCAAAAGCAGATATAATCGAGAGTTTAAGCTATAGGATGAAGAGATGAAAAGACTTTATACTAATACGGCTAAATTTGATAAAAATGCTGTTGATGTACTAGGATTTAGCGAGTTAGTTTTGCAAGAAAATGCTGCTCGTGCGGTAGCAGATTTGGTTCGTAAAGAGTTGAAAATTGGTACTAAAATCTTAGCGCTTTGTGGTAAAGGAAATAACGCAAGCGATGCAATTGCCACACTTAGAATGCTTAGTGGCGAATATGAATGCGGATTGATTTTACTTCAAAAAGAACTTAATTGCAATGCTCAAATTCAGCTAAATATCGCTAAAAATGTCGGTGTAAATGTTTTAGATTTAGATAGTTTAAGTAATTTTAGTGAGTTTGATTGTATCATAGATGGGATTTTTGGTAGTGGGTTTTGCGGAGAGATTGGTGAAAAAATTGCTAAAATTATAAAAATAGCAAATAGCTGTAGCGCTCTTAAAATTGCTGTAGATATACCAAGCGGAATAAGTGAAAATGGAGCCGTAGCAATAAATGGAGCGTTTAGGGCAGATTTTACCGTTTGTATGGGGGTGTTAAAGCTTGGGTTATATGCAGATGCTGCTAAAGATTTAGTAGGGCAGATCGTGCAGGCAAATTTAGGTTTAAATGAGAGCAAATTTAGTTTTGATGATAGCGATTTTTTAGTACTTTTAGATGATTTAATTTTGCCTAGTAGAGATATAGAAAATGTAAATAAAGGCGACTTTGGTCATGCATTTATTGCTTGTGGACAGATGAGCGGAGCAGCGCAGATTGCGGCAAATTCGGCACTTAGAATGGGGGCTGGTAGAGTAAGTATAGTAAATTTGACTAAAAGTATTCAAGGGCTTAGTAGTTTAAATTTAGATCCACAGATTATGCTTAAAAGCAGTTTTGATGGTGCAGATGCTGTGGCTTTTGGAATGGGGCTTGGTGAAGTTGAGTTTGATTTTATGAATTTACTCAAAAAGCCGTGTGTAGTGGATGCGGATGCATTTTATAAGCCTTGGATTTGTGAATTTGCTAGAAGTAATAAAGCTATTTTAACTCCGCACCCAAAGGAGTTTAGCTCATTGCTTAAGATTTGTGAAATAGGCGAATTTGATGTAGAGCAGATCCAAAATAACCGTTTTGAGCTAGCTCGCAAATTTAGCTCTAAATTTCTTGCTACACTTATATTAAAAGGGGCAAATCCAATAATTGCTCAAAATGGTGTGCTCTATATAGCGCCACAGGGCAATGCAAAGTTAGCAGTTGGCGGTAGTGGCGATGCATTGGCCGGAATAATTTTAGCCTATTTAGCAGGTGGATTTAGCCCATTAAATTCGGCTATAAATGGCGTCCTAGCTCATCAAAAATCAGCTCAAATTTATAAGGGTAATAGCTATAGCTTTACCCCAAATGATATTATAGAAGGATTAAAATGGTTGTAAAAAATATTGCGGTTTTATTCAGTGGGAGTGGCTCGAATTTGCAAGCCATATTAGAAAAAGTTCATGGTAAGATTTTTAAAGGCATTAAGATTAATGTTGCTTTACTAATTTGCAATAATCCTGATGCTAAAGGGATTGAGCGTGCGAAAAAATTTGGTCTTGATACTGTGGTTATTAATCATAAAGATTATGCCAGTAGAGAGGAGTTTGATAAAGCAGTAGTTGATGAGATTAATAAATATAGTATTGATTTGACTATTTTAGCTGGATTTATGAGAATTCTTACGCCTATATTTACTGATAATATCAAGGCTATTAATTTACATCCAAGCATATTGCCACTATTTAAAGGAGCGCATGCTATAACAGATAGTTATCATAGCGATATGCAAATAGGTGGAGTAAGCGTACATTGGGTAAGTTCTGAGCTAGATGCTGGAGAGATAATAGCACAAAAGAGCTTCGCTCGTAAAGATAAAACCCTACAAGAGTGGGAGGAAAAAATTCATAAAATTGAGCATAAACTACTACCAAAAACAATTATAAAAATTCTAACAAAGGATAAAAATGCTTGAGTGGATCTATATGCCCGAGGCGTGGATTAGCTTAATGACGCTAACTGCACTTGAGATAGTTTTGGGTATTGATAATATCATATTTATAGCAATTTTATGTGGCAAATTGCCAAATGAACAAAGAGATCGTGCCAGGGTAGTTGGTCTTGGGCTTGCGATGATGACTAGAATATTATTATTACTTAGCCTATTTTGGATTATGAAGCTTACTACGCCGCTATTTAGCATGATAGGGCAAGAAATTTCAGGGCGTGATATCGTATTGATTGCTGGTGGGTTGTTTTTAATTGCTAAATCTACGTTAGAACTTCATTCTCATGCTGTAGGTGAAAATGAAGAACAAAGTATGGCTAGCAAGGCTGGAGCTGGCTTTATGATGATTATTATTCAAATTGCTGTACTTGATATTGTCTTTTCGCTTGATAGCGTGATTACGGCCGTAGGTATGGCCGATCATATAGAGATTATGATATTAGCCGTTATATTAGCAGTTGGTGTGATGTTGCTTGCTAGTGGTGCTATTAGTAGATTTGTGGAGTCCAATCCGACTATTAAAGTTTTAGCTCTTGCGTTTTTGATTTTAATAGGCGTGGCGCTAGTGGGCGAAGGGTTGGAGTTTCATATACCAAAAGGTTATATATATTTTGCTATGGCATTCTCTTTGGTAGTAGAGATGATAAATCTTTATTCAAGAAAAAAGAGAGAAAATTAATAATACTGCTTAAATTTGGAATAATTTTTCAAATTTAAGCTAAATTTAATTGACAAATGATTTTTTTTTGTATATAATTTCAGCTCTTTATTTGAAATAGCGAGACTATACTTCGGGGTGTAGCGCAGTCTGGTTAGCGCACTTGGTTTGGGACCAAGGGGCCGAAGGTTCGAATCCTTTCACCCCGACCATGTGGTGAGTGTAGCTCAGTCGGTTAGAGCATCAGATTGTGGTCCTGAGGGTCGTGGGTTCGATTCCCATCACTCACCCCATTTATATGAGGAGACTGCGCTTGTAGCTCAATTGGATAGAGCGACAGACTTCGGATCTGTAGGTTGTGGGTTCGAGTCCTACCTGGCGCACCACTTTCAAATATAAGAGCTGAGTTTTCATATGCGCTCATAGCTCAGCTGGATAGAGCAACGGCCTTCTAAGCCGTAGGCCAGAGGTTCGAATCCTCTTGGGCGTACCACCTTGTTAAGTTTTTGCTTGACAAACCTTATTATTGTTGCGGACGTGGTGAAATTGGCAGACACGCCAGACTTAGGATCTGGTGCCTTACGGTGTGGAGGTTCAAGTCCTCTCGTCCGCACCATTACTACTTTTTATCACTTTTCTTAAACTTACATAAATCACGAAAAAGCCTTGAAATCACATTACAAAATAAATTAAGCTTTTATTTTGATATTTTTTTCACTCAAAAATATACCCAAAAGAAAATACAAAATTCTAAAATGAAAAGTTATACAATGCTATAATCAGCCAAAAGCCATCAAGCTACGACCACAAGGCCAAAAAGTCAATATCTAGATATAAATTTTCAAATTTCTAAATTACCTCCAAAAATCATTTTAAATTTAGTCCAAAATCTCTTTAATAGCGTTCAATGGCGATGAAGTAAAAATAGGCAAAATAGCAAATTTATACTAGATTAAGCTAAATCAAATATCAAATTTAAATTAATGAAATTCGCTACGCATAAAAATATAAATATTAAGAAAAATTTATGTTTAAGGCGAGTATAATAACTAATTTTTATTATAAAATAACTTTAATTATATAATTAAATTATATGAATTAAATTATTTTAAATTCACTCTAAGGAGAAATTATGAGATTTTTAGCTATTTTGCTTTTTGGTTTTTTAATTGGTGTGAGTGGTTCTAATACTCATCATGATACGCCACATTGGGGTTATAGTGGTGATGGATCGCCAGAGCATTGGGGAGATTTGGCGGATGAATTTCGCACCTGTAAATATGGCAAAAATCAATCACCAATTGATATAGCTCAAACTACGAAATCCACGCTACAAAAGCCTATATTTGATTATAAAAATAGCCCAAAAGAGCTTATCAACAACGGACACACTTTACAAGTGAGTTTCAATCCAGGCAGCACCCTAACATTTCAAAACAAAAAATTCGAGCTTTTACAGATGCATTTTCACACGCCATCAGAATATACTTTTGATAAAAAGCACTATCCTATGGTGGCTCATTTAGTTCATAAGGCTAGTGATGGGGAGCTTTTGGTATTGGCGATTATGTTTGATAAAGGTGGCGAAAATCCTGTGATTAAAGAGATTTGGGCGGACGCACCTACTAAGGTTGGAGAGAGTAGAAAAATAGCGAATTTAGCCTTAAGCGACCTAGTCAAAAATCTTCAAAATTATATTGAGCTAGTTGGCTCACTCACTACGCCACCATGCTCTGAGGGTGTGATTTGGCTAATAAATCATGGCAACGCCTTTGCTTCAGATGAACAGATTAAATTTTTTACCAATATAATAGGCCAAAACAACCGCCCAATCCAAGATACCAATGGCCGAAAAATCCTAGAAATATCTAAATAAATTTATAATCCATCTTTAAGCCACTGCCCAATAACAGCCAAATTCCACTAAATTCCGGGCGGTAGCCGCCTATTGTCGTCAGCCACTAGCACCATCGGCTTCTTTTTTTTACCATTGCCAAATTCCGCTGCCAAATTCAGCTGCCAAATTCCGCCGTAGTATTCAAAAATGCCACCCACAAAGAGCCAATTCCACCACCCAACAACAAAAACACCACAAAAATTCGCCACCCAACCCTAAAAACGCTACACAAAAAGCCAAATTTAACCCCACAAAAAGCCAAATTTCCTATCTATTCGCACAAAATTAGATTAAAATATTGTAATTTAACTAATGAAAATATATAATACAAGCCAAAAACGCTATCAAAAATCAAATTTAAAAGGCAATCAAAATGGCAAGCAACCACCAAAGAGAAGAATTACATAAAGCGATATGGTCCATCGCTGATGATTTGAGAGGTTCAGTAGATGGATGGGATTTTAAGCAGTATGTGCTAGGTATTATGTTTTATAGATATATATCAGAAAATATAGCAAATTATATAAATGAAGGGGAGAGAGAAGCAGGCGAAGCTACTTTTGATTATGCGAATTTCGAAGATAGCAAGGCCGAGCGGGATAGGGATAATCTTGTTACAGAAAAGGGATTTTTCATTCGTCCTTCAGAGTTGTTTTGTAATGTGATTAAATCAGCTAAAAGCGATAGCGCTACATTCACAGATAGCGAGGGCAAAACGAAAAATATAAAAGATAATTTAAATGAATATTTAGAAATGATATTTAACAATATCGAAAACTCCGCCAAAGGCACGCAGAGTGAAGATGACTTTTCTGGGTTATTTGATGATATAGATGTCAATAGCAATAAGCTAGGCGCCACAGTTGCTAAAAGAAATGAAAAACTTCTAAAAATATTAGATGGAATAGCTGGGATAAATCTAGATTATAAGGATAATGATATAGACGCATTTGGGGATGCTTATGAGTTTTTAATGTCTATGTATGCTTCAAATGCTGGTAAATCAGGTGGAGAGTTCTACACACCACAAGAGGTTAGCGAACTACTTACAAAACTCGCTATTTTAGATAAAACAGAGGTTAATAAGGTTTATGACCCAGCTTGTGGAAGTGGGTCATTGCTTTTGAAATCTGCGAAAATTTTAGGCAAAGATAATGTAAGAAACGGCTTTTATGGTCAAGAGATAAATTTAACTACCTATAACCTTTGTAGGATTAATATGTTTTTACACGATATTGGTTATGATAAATTTAACATAGCTTGCGAAGATACTTTGACCATGCCTAAACACTGGGATGATGAGCCATTTGAGGTGATAGTATCTAATCCACCATACTCTATCAAATGGGCTGGAGATGATAATGCCATTTTGATAAATGATGAGCGCTACTCTCCGGCTGGAGTTTTAGCACCCAAGTCAAAAGCGGATTTTGCCTTTATAATGCACTCATTATCTTGGCTAGCACCTAATGGCACAGCTTCTATAGTATGCTTTCCTGGGATATTATATCGAGGCGGAGCAGAACAAAAGATTAGAAGATATTTAATCGATAATAATTTTATTGACTCGATTATCCAACTACCTGATAATCTATTTTTTGGGACAAGTATAGCAACTTGTATAATGGTATTAAAAAAGGGCAAAAAAGATAATAGCACACTCTTTATAAACGCTTCTAAAGAGTGCGTCAAAGTAACTAATAACAATAGATTAACCGATAAAAATATAGATAATATAGTTAAAATATTTAAAGATAGAAAGGATATTAACCACATTGCCAAATTAATCCCAAACAAAGAGATAGCCCAGAATAACTACAATCTATCAGTATCAACCTATGTAGAACAAGAAGACACAAGAGAAAAAATAGATATAGTAAAGCTAAATAATGAAATAGCCCAAATAGTAGCTAGAGAAAACGAGCTTCGCAGTGAAATAGATAAAATCATTTTAGAAATCGAGGCGTAATCTATGAGTAAATTAGAAGAATTAATCAACAAATTATGCCCAAATGGGGTGGAATTTATTTCTTTAGAGACATTATTTAAACAATTTTCTGGCATGACAGGCGTAAGCAATAAATGGAAAGAAATAGGAAATTGTAAATTTATTGACTATATGAATGCTTATAAAAATTTAAAAATAGATGTAAGCAGATTAGAAAATGCAACAGTAAAAAAATTAGAACAGAATAAATTAGCAAAGGGAGATATATTACTTACAAGTGCTTCTGAAACTCCAGATGAATGTGCGTTATCGTCAGTTATTGAAAAGGATATTATTGAAAATGTTTTTATGGATGACCATCTTTTTGGAATAAGATTAAAAGATGAATATAAGACAACTATAAATACAAGTTATATAAATTATTATATGCATACTAATCAATTTAGAAAAGATGTATTTAAAGCTGTTAGAGGCGTAACTAGATTTTATATTTCAGTTGATACATTTATGAAAATAAAGGTTGCTGTGCCTCCGTTGGAAGTGCAATGTGAAATTGTCCGTATATTGGATAATTTCACATTGCTTTCAGCAGAGCTTTCAGCAGAGCTTTCAGCTAGGCAAAAGCAATATGAGTATTATGCTGAGAAATTATTATTTAATAATGAATATGAAAAAGTAAAATTAGGAGATTTGTGCGTTGTAAATCAAGGTTTGCAAATTCCTATAAATCAAAGAAAAAAGGAACCAGGACAAAATAGATATTTTTATATAACTGTTCAGTTTTTAAAAGGTGGAGATGAAAATTATTATATAGAAAATCCACAACGAAATGTTATATGTAATAAGGAAGATATTTTGGTAACTAGAACAGGAAGTACGGGTAAAATAATAACAGGTGTTGAAGGTTGTTTTCACAATAATTTCTTTAAGGTTGAGCCAAATGAAAAAGTATTAAAAAGATATTTATACTTTGTTTTAAATAGTAAAACAATGTATAACAAAATGCTTTCTTCTGCTTCAGGAGGAACTGTTCCAGATTTGCCGCATAAAAAGTTTTATAATTTAGAAATATTTTTACCAAACATAGAAGAACAAAAAAGAATAATTAATATATTGGAAAAACTATATAAAATATCTAATGATATATCAAATGGTCTTCCAGCTGAAATAGAAGCAAGAAAAAAGCAATATGAATTTTATAGAGATAAATTACTAACTTTTAAGGAATTAAAAGATAATGAATGAAAGATAAAAAAGATGATTTTAGGAAGTTCAACTATCAAGGAAATCTTGATAGTTCAAAAAGAAAGCAATAGAAATGTTCAAAGCAATGAAATTAATATTTTATGATGGCGAACTTAAAGAAAATTTAGTTGTTCGGTTTTTCCGAACAACCGAAAATTTATATCACGAAAAAATCAAAAAATTTGTGATATAAAATTAAAAATAGGAAAATAATATGAATAAATATAATATAGTGATGGAAATGACAAATGCTACTGTGGTGGCTGAATATGAACCATTAAAGAAAAAATCTGATAGTTATCAAAGCGAAGCAGCCTTAGAAAATGAATTTATAAAAATGCTTAGTGAACAAGGCTATGAATATCTAAAAATCAATGATTCAAAGGGGCTTATTAGTAACCTTAGAGCTCAATTAGAGATATTGAATGATTATAAATTTAGTGATAATGAATGGGATAGATTTTATAAAAATAGTATCGCTAATAACAATGATGGAATAGTCCAAAAAACCAAAAAAATCCAAGAAGATCATATCCAAGTATTAAAAAAAGATGATGGAACGAGTAGAAATATCTATCTAATTGATAAGAAAAATATCCATAATAATATATTACAAGTTATTAACCAATATGTAGAAAAGGGCGGAAACTATGAAAATCGCTATGATGTTTCGATTTTGGTCAATGGATTGCCTTTGATTCATATAGAGTTAAAAAGACGAGGAGTAGCCCTAAAAGAAGCATTTAATCAAATCAATAGATATCAAAGAGATAGCTTCTGGGCTGGTAGTGGGCTATATGAGTATATACAAATATTTGTAATCTCAAATGGCACAAATACAAAATACTATTCTAACACCACAAGAGAGAGCCATATAAAAGAAAAAACCCAAACACAAAATAGAAGCAAGAAAACAAGCAATAGCTTTGAATTTACTTCATACTGGGCTGATGCGAGTAATAAAGTGATACCCGATTTAGTGGATTTTACTAAGACATTTTTTTCAAAGCATACAATACTAAATATATTAACCAAATATTGCGTATTTACGGCTGAAGAGTTATTACTGGTGATGCGCCCATATCAAATAGCCGCCACTGAAAGGATACTAAATAAAATTCAAATAAGCACAAATTATAAAAAAATGGGAACGATAGAAGCTGGTGGCTACATATGGCATACCACAGGCTCTGGCAAGACTTTAACATCATTTAAGACCGCTCAACTCGCAAGTAAATTAGACTATATAGATAAGGTGCTATTTGTCGTTGATAGAAAAGATTTGGATTATCAGACGATGCGAGAGTATGATAGGTTTGAAAAGGGTGCGGCAAATGGTAATAGAAATACCAAAATACTACAAAAACAGATTGAAGATGATAACGCTAAAATCATAGTTACAACTATCCAAAAGTTAAGCGAATTTGTAAAAAGAAACCCCAAGCATCCGGCATTTCAAAAGCATTTGGTTTTGATATTTGATGAGTGCCATAGATCGCAGTTTGGTGGTATGCATATATCGATAGCTAAGAGCTTTAAGAATTATCATCTATTTGGATTTACGGGGACGCCAATTTTTGCTAAAAATGCTACTAATAAATCAAATCCTAATTTTTGTACCACTGAGCAAGCCTTTGGGGATAAGCTACATACTTATACCATTGTTGATGCTATCAATGATGGGAATGTCTTGCCATTTAGAATTGATTATGTAAATACGATTAAGAAAAAAGATGAAATAAAAGATAAAGAAGTCGCAAGGATCGATGAGGCAGGAGCATTGGCAGATGACAAGAGGGTCAAAAAAATAGTTGAATACATAATCGAGCATTTTGACCAAAAGACAAAAAGAAGCTCATATTATGATTTAAAAGGTCAAAGAATGAGTGGATTTAACTCGATGTTTGCGGTCGCTTCGATTGAGATGGCTAAAAAATATTATTTGGAATTTAAAAAGCAATTAGAAGAAAAGCAAAAAGATTTAACCATCGCTACGATATTCTCTTTTTCAGCCAATGAAGAAGACAGAGCCGATGGGATAATAGATGATGAGGGATTTGAGACGGAGCTATTAGATAAAAGCTCAAGAGAGTTTTTGGATTTTGCTATAAGTGAATACAATAAAAAATTTAAAACAAATTTCTCATCTGAAGGCAATGGATTTCAAGACTATTATAAGGATCTATCCGATAAGGTCAAGAAAAGAGAAGTTGATTTATTGATCGTTGTTAATATGTTTTTGACAGGATTTGACGCTACTACGCTAAATACATTATGGGTGGATAAAAACCTAAAACAACATGGATTGATACAAGCATTTTCAAGAACAAATCGGATATTAAATTCTGTAAAATCCTATGGAAATATCGTATGTTTTAGAGATTTACAGCAAGAGACAAATGACGCTATAGCCCTATTTGGCGATAAAAATGCGAGCGGGATAGTGCTGCTAAGATCTTTTGAAGATTACTATTATGGATATAATGATGACAAAAAGCATATTATGGGCTACGAAGAAAAAATATCCCAGCTCATCCAAAAGTATCCACCAGAAGAGCAAATCATAGGAGAATCAGCCAAAAGGGATTTTATAATCTCCTTTGGTAGCATTCTAAGACTAAGAAATATCCTATCATCATTTGACAAATTCAAAGGTATGGAGATACTAAGCGAAGGGGATTTTCAAAATTACCTTGGCAAATATGAAGATCTCAATGAGGAGTTTAAATCAAAATCAGAAGATAGCGAAAGTATAAAAGATGATTTGGTATTTGAGATGGAGCTTGTAAGGCAATTAGAGGTAAATATAGATTATATTTTGATGCTAGTTACAAAATACCATAAATCAAATTGCAAAGACCAAGAGATACGAAGCTCAATCGATAAAGCAATTAGAGCAAGCATGTCACTAAGATCCAAAAAAGATCTAATAGATGGATTTATCAATAAAATTAACGCCGATACAGATGTAATGACAGATTGGGCGAAATTTGTCAAAGAACAAAAGGAGAGTGATCTAAAAAATTTAATAAAAGATGAAAATTTAAAAGAGAGCGAGACGAGAAAGTTTATAGATAGCTCTTTTAGAGATGGTCAGGTCAAAACAATAGGAACAGATATAGAAAAAATACTACCACCTATGGGGAGATTTAACGGCGGCAATAGAAATGAAAGAAAACAAGCAATAATCGAAAAATTATTGAAATTCTTTGATAAATATTTTGGATTGGGTGTATAAAGGTGGCTTTTAAAGAGATATTAGACTAAATGCGAAAAATCGTTAAAAATTTATACTTTTTGGCGTGGTTTGTTTGTTTGCTAAGTGAAATTTGGATTTTGTATTAAAAATCTTAATTTATTAATAATTTTTGGTTATAATGAATTATACTTCAATTTTAAAGGAAAATTATGAAAAAATTTGGTTTTGTAGCATCTGCTTTGATGCTTGCTAGCTCTAGTTTATTAGCGGCTAATATGACGATTTTCGATCCTAAAAGTGTAGATCACATTGAGATCAAAGTTGATTTACTAGGACAAGACAAAAACACTCCAGTAGGTAGCGTAATAGCGGTTAAAACCAACTACGGCGTGGCGTTTTTCCCTGATCTTAAAGGCTTAGAGCCAGGCTTACACGGATTTCATGTCCATGCAAATCCTGATTGCGGCGCAACAGATAAAGGCTTAGGTATGAAAGCCGGTGGCCACTGGGATCCAACAAATAGCGGTAATCACTCTTTACCTTGGGATGACAAAGGCCACAAAGGCGACCTACCAGCGCTATATGTAGCAGCTGATGGCACAGCGACAAATCCTGTTTTATCTCCTAAAATCAAAGATTTAAGCGAGTTAAAAGGCCACTCTTTGATGGTTCATATCGGTGGTGACAATCACAGCGACCATCCAAAAGCACTTGGCGGCGGCGGCGCTAGAATGGCGTGTGGCGTTATTAAATAAGCCTTTAGGCCCTTTTTAGGGCTTAAAACTCTACGTGGACAAAGATCTTTGCTGCTATCTGAAAGAAAAAACATTATAATAGGAGATCAATGTCTTTTCTCGCATACGATTTGGTTTAGAAATGCGGATCCACATTTAATATACGACAATATTACCAATAAACGTATCAATCCTACTCAAAGCATTTATATAGGAGATCATGTATGGGTTGGACAAGAAGTAGCATTTCTCATAAAATCATTCGTTACTTCTGGAAGCATTATTGGCACAAAAAGTGTAGTTACAAAACTTTGTTATTCTAATACTATTAATGCTGGCAATCCAATTAAACAGGTAAAAGAAAATATCTCTTGGAGAGGAGAGTGTGCATAATTGGGATTTAGAAGAAACAAATAAATATAACTATATTCCAAACAATGATTTCAAATACACCTACAATCAAAATGAATTCCTATCTCCTAAAGCAATTGAAGAAAAACTAGACTCCCTAAATACAGCACAAGAAAAATTAGAATTTGTATATAATGCAATATACTGTAATAAAAATAAAAATCGCTTTGCATATTTTAAAGATATGCCTTATGATATCCCTTTACCTAAATATGAAAATAAATTTAAATCTTTAAAATTTGAAGAGATAGATGAAACTACACCACAACCAACCCCACAAGAACTAGAGATAAAAGTATTAAAAGAACAACTAGCACAAAAAGAGCAAGAACTCATAAATATGCAAGATAAATTTGATAAACAAAATACAAATATATCTATTTTAGAAAATAAATACCAAGAAGCCCTAAACACGAAAAACCATTTAAGCTATAAGTTAGGAGCTGCTTTAATAAAAGCCAATAAAAATTGGTATAAAGGCGGATATGTTAAATTTATATTTGAAGTTATGAGGATTAAAAAGGAGTATAGAAATAGAGGGCAAATTTAGAAAATAGTTTATATTGCTCTTAAAATATAATGTAAATTTATTAAATTCAAGAGACAAAATTTTACTATATGATTATAGTAAGTACTAATAGTATCCCAAGCAAAGAGTCTCAGTGATTTTAATTCTCTTTTCAAATGGTGTAGGTGAAAAATATTTACATTTTTCGATATAAATATGGGCTGAATATGGAAGATCAAGATCATCATAGAGTTTTTTTAGATTAACGAATTTAAATTTATCAACCATTTTGATTTCGAGCATACTATGAAGAGCTGAGTTATTAGAAGCTACTAAATGCGAGTTAGATATACCTGTAAATGAGCAAAATGCGCTTGCTAACACAAACCCATCTAAATTAGAGCAATAATTTATTGCATATTGATATTTATGCGGGATCGATTTTTTGTGCAAAAAGAGCGTTCTAGAGTCTTGATAACTTGCTGCAACAATACCTTTCCAGAATTTATACGCACCATTTGAAAGTTTACATGCGTTTGCAAATTCGCAATTTAATACATAATTATCTAAAAAACTATTTGATGGCAATGTAAATTTAATCATATTTTCTCCAAAATTTTATTAATTTTACTAAATTTTTAACCAAATTTGCAAATTTTTTTAAATTTTTTAGAATTTTCCCTAATATTTAATCTTATTTTAAGCATATCTCTTATATAATTCCAGCTCACGA